>CAYFUT010000030.1:0-10762 GCA_964346395.1 uncultured Halobacteroidaceae bacterium | reverse complement strand
TGAGTTTGAGGCTGAGTAAAAATGTATCTTAGGCAGCAACTTTAATATGCAGTTCAAAATTTACTCTTCAGGGACTGGGCTAAGCTGAATTTTGGATCTGAGGTTGATGAGATCAGGCCGTCATTAGGCGGCTTTTTTCCAATGGAACCTTTATACTTGATTGAAATGATGGTATAATAGGAAAAAATGTTAATGAGCAGTGAGGAGTGAGTAGGATGCCGATTAAAGTACCTAATAATTTACCAGCGGTAGAGACTTTAGAAGAAGAAAATATTTTTGTAATGAAAGAAAGTAGAGCTTACAGCCAGGATATTCGGGCGTTGGAAATATTGATTTTAAATTTAATGCCGCTGAAAAAGATTACTGAGACGCAGCTATTAAGACTACTGGGGAACACCCCGTTACAGGTAGATATAGTTTTTCTCCAGCCGGATAGTCATACGCCGAAAAATACGCCGGAAGAACATTTGAGTACGTTTTATAAAACTTTTGATCAGGTAAAAAATCGAAAATTTGATGGGATGATTATTACTGGTGCTCCTGTAGAACATTTATCCTTTAAGGAAGTTAATTATTGGCAGGAGTTAAAGAAAATTATGGACTGGAAACAGCATAATGTAACTTCTACGCTGCATCTTTGTTGGGCGGCGCAGGCGGGATTATATCACCACTTTGGGATTAATAAATACCCGCTGGAAGAAAAACAGTTTGGGATTTTTCCGCATCGAATCAATCCCAAAAAGGTAAAGTTATTACGCGGGTTTGATGATCAATTTTATGCGCCCCATTCCCGCTATACGAAGGTCAAGCGCCAGGAGATTGAAGCCCATCCTGAATTGGAGATTTTGGCTGCCTCAGAAGAAGCAGGAGTGTATATTGTGGCTACAGAGGACGGCCGCCAGATTTTTGTGACTGGTCATCCGGAATATGATAAAAATACTCTTAAACGTGAGTATGAACGCGATCTAAAGAAGGGTTTAGATATAGCTAAACCGAAAAATTATTTTCCTGATGATGATCCGGAGCAGGAACCGCTTGTTACTTGGCGTTCGCATTCACATTTATTATTTTCTAACTGGCTTAATTATTATGTTTATCAGGTTACTCCTTATAATTTAAATGAAATTAGATAAACTAAAAATAGGTTTTTAAAGGGGGCTTAAGATTGGCTGCGCCGGAGAAACTATTACCGAGAGAAGAAATCGAGAGTGAATTCCAATGGGATTTAACTGCTATCTATGACCGGGAAGCAGATTGGGAAGCAGATTTTACTTATGTAGAAGAAAAACTGCCGGAGATAAAGAAATATCAAGGCCAATTAACAACAGCCGAAAAACTGCGGCAGGTCTTAGACTTAACTCACCAGATAAATAGAAAACTAGCTCAGTTATATACTTATGCTCAGCGGCGGTATGATGAAGATACTACTCAATCGCAATATCAGGCTTTAGTATCTAGAGTGCAGGGCTTGTATAATGACTTTTCCAGTGCTACTTCCTGGCTGCGGCCGGAAATCCTTCAGATCCCTGAGGAAAAGTTAACTAAATTTCTGCAGGAAGAGGAAGAATTGCAGTTGTATGAACATTATTTAGAGGATATTATCAGGCAGAAGGAGCATTATTTATCGCCGGAAGAGGAAAGAATTGTTGCTTTAGCCGGTGAAATTGCTCAGGGGCCGGAGAATATTTTTGGTCGGCTGAACAATGCTGATTTTGAGTTTCCTACTATTGAAGATGAGAACGGCGAGGAAGTAGAAGTAACGCACGGCCGCTATGTACAGTTATTAAAGAATTCTGACCGCCGCGTGAGAAAGGATGCCCTGCAAGCTTATTATGAGAAATATCAAGCCCAGCAGAATACAATGGCGGCTACCTTAAGTACGAATTTAAAGAAAGATGTATTTTACATGCAGGCCCGCCACTACGACAGCTGCTTACAGGCGGCGCTGGATGATGATAATATTCCGGTTGCTGTTTATGATAATTTATTGGCTAGTGTAGATAATAATCTTGACTTTCTTCACAAGTATGTTCAGTTAAAAAAGGAAGCGTTAGATTTAGAAGAACTGCATGTTTATGATTTATATGTGCCGCTGATAGAAGAAGTTGAGTTTGCAGTTGATTATAGGGAAGCCCAGGAAATCATTTTGGAAGCTTTACAGCCGCTCGGTGAGGAATACATAGAGGTAGTCAAGCAGGCCTTTACTGACGGCTGGATTGATGTCTATGAGAATAAAGGTAAACGCAGCGGAGCCTATTCTGCTTCCTGCTATGATGCTCATCCTTATATTTTGCTGAATTATACTGGAGAAATAGATGATTTATTTACGTTGGCCCATGAATTAGGCCATGCTGTACATTCTTATTATTCTAATCGGGAACAGCCGTATGTCTATTCTGATTACAGTATTTTTGTAGCAGAAGTAGCTTCTACAGTTAATGAAGGCTTATTAATTGATCATTTGTTGGAGACTACCGGAGATGAAGAGAAGCGGAAATATTTATTGAACCATTATTTAGAACAGTTCCGCGGTACCGTTTACCGCCAGACGATGTTTGCTGAATTTGAAAAGAAAATTCATGCGCAGGTAGAAGCGGGGCAGGCAGTAACTCCTGACCTACTATCTAAACTGTATCATGAATTAAATGAAAAGTATTACGGGCCAACTTTAACAGTTGATTCAGAAATTGATGTTGAGTGGGCGCGGATTCCTCATTTTTATTATAATTTTTATGTCTATCAGTATGCTACCGGCTTTTCAGCGGCAGTAGCGTTGGCCCAGAAAATACTGACGGGAGAAGAAGGAGCGGTAACTGACTATTTGCAGTTTTTACAGAGCGGCAGTTCGGATTATCCGCTTGATCTCCTTCAGCAAGCGGGAGTGGATATGACTGACTCACAGCCGATTGAACAGGCTTTAGCAGTGTATGGCGACTCTCTTACTGAATTTAAAGAATTACTCTAAAATTTGTGATTATTTTTCTTAAATTTAAGAAAAGATAAAGCCGCCGTTAGGCGGCTTTATCTTTATCTAGAACTTATTTATTTAGCTTTAGTGGAGTAGTTGATAACTCCAATCATAGCCGCTGTTATTGTCCCAATTATCAGCGGAATCTTTAAAACAGAAGTTAACTGTTGTTGCTGTGGCCAGGTTTAATTCAGCAGTCCAGCTGTTTTCCTCGGGCGCTGGTTTCATTTTAATATCAGTAGGAGAGTCCCAATCGTGCTGACTGCCTACTCCGGCATGGAGATAAATTTCTTCTGCCCCTGCATCTGCTAATAAACCGCTGTAATTGATTTTTACTTTAGTCTGTTTCGAGTTGAAATTGGGTTCAAACCTAACATTTTTCGGCATACTAACCCTCCTTAGAGGGAATTTATAATTTAGTGTGCGCTGCAAAAGGATGGATTATACATTTGGTTCTCTAAAATTTTATTTGTTATCTTCAGCAGAAGGTAATTAGGAACTAAAAATAGAATAATAAATTAGTGAGGAGGGCTAAAGAGTGAATATTTTATTCGTTACCCAGCAGGATCCGTTTTATATTCCGATTTTCTTTCAGGAGTTTTTTCGGCTTTATAAGCAGCAGGAAGAGGAAATTGAAATTCAAGGGGTGGTGATTCAGCCTTCGCTGGGCAAGAATTCCAAGTTGACTTTACTCCAGCAGATTTGGGGGTTATACGGTTCAGTTAACTTTTTGCGTCAGGCGGGGAGGTATATCACAAAGAAATTCAACTATGCTTTATATGGACTAGGACTTAAAGAGGAAGTATTAGCTACTCCTGCTTTGTTTAGAAATTATAATTTAGATATTTTGCCGTATACGGATGTTAATGCATCGGAGTTTATTGAATTTGTAGAAAACGAAGGGATAGATTTAGTTGTTTCGGTTTCTGCTACGCAGATATTCAGTAAAGAATTGTTGGCTGCTCCCCGGCAAGAATGCATTAATATTCACAGTTCGCCCCTGCCTGAGTATAGAGGAATGATGCCTAATTTCTGGCAGATGTACCATGATGAAGATTATTCGGTGTTGACTATTCACCGGATGGCAGAAGAGGTAGATAAAGGGGAGATAATTTACCAGCGGAAAACGGAAATTAAACCGGATATGACTTTAGAGGAACTGGTCTGTGAAGTTAAGGTCAATGCTGCCCGGGCTCTCTGGAAAGTGCTGGAGCAGTATAGCAGCGGGGAAGTAGAATATACGCCGGTGCCTGATGAAGAAGGCTCCTACTTTTCTTTTCCTACCAAACAGGACGCAGAGGAGTTTAGAGCTAGGGGGAATCAATTGCTATGATGCTGGAACTTAAGCCGCAGAGGGATAGTTTAATGGTTATTGCCCCGCACTGTGATGATGAACTGTTAGGCTGCGGCGGGATTATTCAGCGGGCTGTGCAGAAAGGAATTCCTGTTAAGGTAGTAGTGGTTACCAATGGAGACGGCTTTCGGTGGGCAGCGATTAGAAACTTCCGCCGGCCATTTATTTCTCACCGGCGGTTTAGGAAGTTCGGCGAGCTCAGGCAGCAGGAATCAGTTGCTGCGCTGGAAAAATTAGATTTGGGGCGGGATAATATCTACTTTTTAGGCTACCCTGATCGGGGCTTACAGCCTTTATGGCGCGATTATTGGCACCAGGAGAATCACTATTTTTCCTCTTACACTAAAGCTAAGACTAATCCCTATCAGGAAACTTATAAACCGGAGCGGGGATATACCGGGCAAAATTTGGTGACGGATTTAAAGGAGATATTATTTAAACATCGGCCGACAAAAATATTTGTAGCTTCTACTCATGATGACCATACTGACCATTGGGCGGTCTATAATTTTTTTCATTATGCTCTAACGAAACTTAAATTAGGCATAGCACCTGATTATCAACCAGAAAGCTATCAGTATTTAGCACATAGGGGCAAGTGGCCGCTGCCGCAGGAAGAAGAAATGACACCACCGCAGTTTTTAGCAGCAGTAATTGATGATTGGATTGATTACCGGCTAACAACACCAGAAAGAAAAGGGAAACTAGCGGCAATTAAGGAGTACGAATCACAAATAAAGGTAATGCGTAAATATTTACTTAGTTTTGTGAAGGATAATGAGTTATTTATTGCTGACCGGGAGACAACTTTAGGTAAATCAACCCGGACGGAAATTGAATATAAAGAACCAACTGCAGATACTAAACAGCGGAGAAAACTGCCGGGAGTTGACTTGAAGAAATTGCAGTTTCACCGGCAGGGGAAACAGTTAAAGTTAACAATTAATACTAGAGGGGAATTTACCCCCCGCTGCCGCTTTGAGATTAATTTATATCTATTAACTGAACAGCAGGGAGTTCTTAACCGAGCAGTTACTGAACTGGAGGTAATTGCGGGCAGGCGAACAGCAGAGAAAGATTGGCAGCTGGTGACGGAAGAAGAGTTGGTTGTTGAGAAAATAAACTTAATACCTGATGAGGGACGGATTATAGTTTTACTGACGGCAGATTGGGCAGAAGAGAGTTATTTATTTTTTAATATAGTCAGTTATTTTAAAGATAAACTAGTAGATAGGAGTGCCTGGCGGATAATAAAACTAACCAACCAGACAACAATTTAAGATTGGGAGTCGATTTTTATGAGCAAGTATACGAAGCGGCGAATATTGATAGTATTAGCGTTTAGTATTGTGTTAACCTTTGGGATTTTGATGAATTTAAAGGGGCAGATTGGATATTTAATTCAGGAAGATTACGGAATTGATTATTCGCAGTTGGGATTTGTGTTGTCTTTATTTTCAGTAAGCGGGATAGTAGTAATTTTTCTCGGCGGGCTGTTAATTCGAAAGTTAGGCCTGCGGAAGGTACTGATGATAGGAGCGGTTATTACTATCGCTGGTCTGTTGTGGATTAGACTGGTGGATAGTTATTTATTGTTATCAGCAGCAATTATAGTTATTGGCTTAGGAGTAGGAATTTTAAATATTTCCTGTAACACTTTAGCTTCGCGGGTTTTCATTAAGGATAAAGGGCGGATGCTAAATATTTTCCACCTCTTTTTTGGTTTAGGTGGGATTTTAGCGCCGATTTACGCTAACTTTATCTTAAATTTAGGCTTTGAGTGGGAGGCTACTTATACCTTTGGGGCTGGTTTAGTAGTTTATCTGTTAGTGTTTAGTTTTTATTCGCGGATTCCGCCGGAATCAGAAGAGACAAAAGCAGGAAATTTAAGTTTTAGCGATACAATTAAGGATCTGCGGGTGGTAATTTTTGCGTTTTTATTCTTTTTTCATGCGGGAAGTGAGTTTGGAGTAGGAACCTGGCTGAATATTTATTTAAAGAATGTCCAGGGGCGCAGTCAGGGAGAGATTAGTTTTTATCTGTCGGTCTTTTTTGCTTTTTTTACGGCCGGCCGTTTTTTAGCCAGTATTTTTGTGGAAAAAATTGGTTATGTGCGCCTTGTGTTGATTTCAGCTACTAGCTCAATCATCTGTATTCTCTTGGGAATACTGGGTCCGGATTCTTTTGCTATTTTCTTTTCAGTGACCGGCTTGTTTATTGCCACTCACTTTCCTACTATTCAGGCGACGATGTTTGAAATGTTTGATAGCAATCTTTCTTCAATTTTAGGGGTTGTTTTGACTGCTAACAGCCTGGGAGGCTTGGCTTTGGGCAGTTGGGCGATTGGTTATATTAATGATTTATTAGGGGTAAAATTAGGTTATGGATTGATTACAGTTTATTTATTGGTGTTAATTTGCTTGTTAATCTTACTACATACTAAGTACTTGGCTGGAGGTAATAAGCATGGAACCTAAATGGCTGCAGTGGGCAAAAAGAGTTCGCGCCCTGGCAGATACGGGGCTAACTTATGCGGATAATGGCTATGATCGAGAAAGATATCAGGAACTGAAAGAATTAAGTACTGAAATGATTGCTGAGGCTTCTAATTTAGTAGACGAAGAAGTAGAAAATTTATTTCCTCGACAGCCCGGCTATCCTACGCCGAAGGTTGATGTGCGGGCGGTTGTATTTAAGGGAGATAAGATATTAATGGTGCAAGAAAGGGCCGACGGAAAGTGGGCGCTGCCGGGCGGTTGGGCAGAAATCGGCTATACTCCCGGTGAATCAGCGGCTAAGGAAGTGAAAGAAGAAGCCGGCTTGGAGGTGGAGCCGACGCGCCTGCTAGCAGTACTTGATAAGCAGCGGCACGACCACCCGCCGCTGCTTAGTTATTTGTATAAACTGTTTATTGAATGTAAAGTTGAAACTGGGGAATTAAGGTCGGGCGTGGAGACGAAGGCAGTCGATTTTTTCAGTCTAGCTAGTCTACCGCCGCTGTCTACGCGGCGGAATACCCGCCAGCAGTTGGAATTAATGTTTGAGTATAAAGATAATCCGCAGAAGCTGCCGCAGTTTGATTAGGGGGCAGACTGATGAACAAAGCCTATTATGAGTCGCCAATTGGCTTATTAGAATTGATAGAAAAGGAACAGGAGATTTCCGCTGTCCGGTTTGTGGACAATAGAGGTGGGGCAACAGAAGTTTCCCCTCTTTTGGAGCGGTGTAAGACTCAGCTGGCTGAATATTTTGCTGGCCGGCGGCGGGAATTTTCTCTGCCGTTAGTTTTAGAGGGGACAGAGTTTCAGCGGCGTATCTGGCGTCAACTGCGGACTATTCCCTACGGGAGTACTACTTCTTACGGGGAGTTGGCCCGAGCGCTGGGTAAGAAACAGAGGGCTGCTCAGGCAGTAGGGGGAGCAGTTGGCCGCAATAAAATTACTCTTATCATCCCCTGTCACCGGGTAATTGGTAGTGATGGCAGTTTAACTGGTTACGGGGGAGGATTAGCTAGAAAAAAGTGGCTGCTGGAGCATGAAAATGTTAATTCCTAGTTTCTAATTTATTTTTAACGTTCTTGACCAGTTCTACAAGTTGGGGATAAGCTTTTAAGACCCCAGCGGTAACTATGGGGCGGCCTAATTTTACTAAGCCAAAGCGCCGCGATAGAACGCCCCCAAGAACCATTGTATAATTAATAGTCGGTTTGGTATCTACTAATAATAGTTCTTCTAGATTGCCGGTTAGATTGTAGGTGTTTTTAATTAGAGGTAAGGCAATTTGGGACTGTTTTTTATAGCCGACAGTATAGACGTCATTGTCGAATTCGTCGGTTCCCTGGTGGATGAGATGTCCCAGTTCTTGGCTGCTGACTTGATCAAAAGTGGGTAGGGATTGAATATCTTGTTTAGTAGGTTTTTCGTCTGTCGGTAGTTGGCCGAGGTGTAGGGCGGAGGCTACGGCGACTGAATGGGTACCGCCGAAGTCGTGGTAGATAATATCCATTTTTATCTGGTTGTTCCCTCCTTTACTAAGTAAGGTAAATGTGTTATTAGTATTGTAATAACTGCCTCTGATATACGCGATATTTTAATAAATAAGCAAAGAAAATTATTAGCAGGAGGTGTCTAGTTGTGGATAATAAGAAGATTTTAATTCTTGGTGCTGTCAGTGGTATGGTGGCAAGTTTAGTTACTAATGGTATTGATAGTTGGCTGTCTGCTATAGCTGTTGCGGTGGTTATTGGGGCTTTAATTGGTTTGCTGGGGGTTAAATTGATTTTCAAAGATGAAAATTAAGACTTTTATTAAGGCTGTGTTTAAAAGAAGGGAGGCAAAAATAAATGAAAGATTGGCTACTGAAAATAAATAATTTGACTAAGAAATTTAATGATACAGTAGCAGTAGACAAGGTTTCTTTTGCAGTGCAGAAAGGAGAGATTTTTGGTCTGCTGGGGCCAAATGGAGCCGGCAAGACTACTTTAATTCGAATTATTATGGATATTTTCAAGGCAGATGCCGGGGACATTATCCTAGGAGAAAATATAGAAATTGATAAATCACGGATCGGTTATTTACCGGAGGAAAGAGGGATCTATGAAGGGACAAAGGTGCTAGAAACTATTATTTATTTTGCTGATTTAAAGGGGATGCCGAAGCAGAAAGCAGAACAGGAAGCGCTAAAGTGGTTAGATAGATTTGGTCTGAAGGAGTATAAAGATAACAAAATTGAGGAATTGTCGAAAGGAATGAAGCAGAAGATTCAATTTATAATTGCTATTGTCCATCAGCCTATATTATTAGTCTTAGATGAATTATTTTCCGGGTTAGATCCGGTTAATCAAAAGTTGTTTAAAAGGATAATCGAAGAGCTAGCAGCTCAAGGTACTACGGTGTTACTCTCTTCCCACCGGATGAACCTAGTGGAAGAACTATGTAATCGGATATTTATGATTAATAACGGTCGGCAGGTATTGTACGGTGACCTGGAGACAATAAAGAATGATTTCGGCGGCAAACAGGTGATGCTGTCGACTGAAGATAGACTGGATAGGCTGACTGAGCTTTCGTACATAAAAAATTTAGAACGGCGGGATAATAGGTATCAGTTAGAATTAACACAGAATATTGCGCCCCGCGAATTCATTGCTGATTTACCGACTGATGTTGAGTTTAAAGAAATTTCTGTTCTGAACCCCCCCTTATATAATATTTTTCTGGACCAAGCTGAGGAGGTAGATACCGATGAAAGATAGTTTAAAGGTAGCCGGCTGGGAAATAAAGAGGAATATTAAAAGTAAGCTATTTTTAGGCATGGCTTTTATTTTTCCGCTAGTAATTGTGGCAATTGCCGGTTTAGGTGGTTATTTTGCGGCGCAAAATGAAGCTGACCCCGGACAGGTTCCGGTGGGAGTAGTTGATAGGACAGGGGATTTAAAATCAGATATTAAGCAGCAGTTATCAGGAGCAGGATACCAAGTAACTTTTCTTCAAACTCAAGAGGAAAATGAATTAAAACAGACTATAGAGAATAGAGAGTTAAAGGGAGTGTTGGTTTTTCCGCCCGACAGCCTGCAGAAAAACCAGGTATTATTTTATTTTAAGGATTTATCTGATTTAAATATTGATTCGTTTGAGAAGATATTAACTCCTTTATTAGCTAGAAAAAGGCTGCAGAGCAGAGGTTATGATTCGGAACAGGTATTGAGCTTAACCAAAAAACCGGAGATTATTACTCGTTCTCTACAGGAAAAACAGGGATTTATTAATTATATGCTGCCTTTTGGATTAGCCTTTCTGATGATTTTAGCTACTATGATTTCTGGGGGGATGCTCTATCAGAGTATTGTCCAGGAAAAGAAGGAACGAATTGTGGAAATCACTTTATCTTCTATATTAGCTAAAGAGTTAATGTTGGGTAAGATTCTTGGCTATGCTAGCCTGGGAATTATACAAATTGTTATCTGGTTGAGTGCGGGTCTAATAGCAGGCCAATTTTTCCTTGATATTTCGTTAAGCTCGCTGCTGGAACTAAAAACTCTTTACATTGGAGTTTATTTTGTGCTGGGATATATCTTACTGGCTGGGTTGTATGCGCTAGTAGGTTCGGTGACCAAAGATGATAAAAGCAGCAATCAGGCAGGAGGATTGATTAATTTAATTCCGATTATTCCCCTCTATTTTTCGCAGTTATTAATACAGGGAGGAGAAGGAGCGGTAGTTAAGTTTTTGACTTATTTTCCTTTCTTTACGCCGGTAACTATGATGCTTAGGTTAGGAGTCAGCACTCCGAGCAAGTGGGAAATCATAGGTACTATGGGGATGTTAGTGCTAGTTGATTACTTAATAATCAAGTTGGCTGGGCGAGTATTTAAGACGGCTATTTTGATGTACGGGCAGAATGTTTCTATTAAGAAAATAGTGGAGTTAATAAAGGCTTAG
>CAYFUT010000029.1:22801-31358 GCA_964346395.1 uncultured Halobacteroidaceae bacterium | reverse complement strand
TCTTTCAGTCTCCTACCTAACGGAGATGGTGTTGTGACCGCCGATATTTACAAAATATAACCCTATCATATCAAGGGGTCACAGGGGTAGTCCCAACCAAAATTCCTGCCTAATTTTCGAAAGTCAAATCTTGTGCTCAAACCCGGGGGAGTTTCGAAACCTATCTCAACCCTTAATTAAATTACACTGAAGGCAGTTTTCAATCTTCTAACTTATCAAGTGATAACCTCACAAAACTGCTGCTTACCCCCGACTTTCGAAATTACTACTATGTATATTCTTTAATAAGTTCAATTTTCCTTTCTAAAGACAAAAATATTATATCTTCTAATTCCAATAATAGTACAACACTGAACCAACTTCACTGCTGCTAATTTTCGACTATTTTTATTTCCTTTTTATGCTAAATCAACACGCCTGCTCTAGATTGTTTTGAGCTGACTGCTCACCTCAACTTCTCCAGATTCTACCTCACGGTAGACACCCTGGTCTTGTCAGTTTCACACACCGATACGAAAAAAACAGCATAAGCAAAATTCACATCTGCTATTTCTATAGTTTACGAAGCACACAAATTATAAAACTTCCTAATTGAATTCAGCAGTATACTTATTTTTCCCTAGCTTGATTCCCAAAATAATAATCTTAACTTCCGCTGTTTCATTCGTTAGCGGTTTAAAAACAATCAATCCTTCAACTCTTCCGCCTGGATATATCTTGCATCCCAGAAAGGATTTCTTTCCCGTAATTAACTCACTCTCTTTCTTTAATTTAGTTTCTGTATCAAGTTTTACCTTTGAGGAAAAAGAACATCCCACTACCGCCAAGAGAAAATATTCCTGAGCCAAAAGTTGGCCCGGAGTTAAAGAAAAAACTGAATTTTAGAGTTAAAATTAATCTAATAAGTATTGCGCTAAGGTTTTCTGTACTTTCAAAATATCGCTGCCTTTTTTGCCAAACTCTTTTTCTAGTGGGGCGTTTAACCCAGCAATCCAAAGTTTCAGTTCTGAATCAGCGTCAAAGGTACCGGCGGTTTCTATACTAAAATGTCTGATATTCTCATACGGAATAGAATGATATTCAACTTTTTTTCCAGTCATTCCTTGCTTATCAACTAATAAAAGCCGCTTATTAGTAAACACAAAATAATCCCGTAGCACATTATAGCCCTTTTCAATTTCTTCTTCGGCAATAATTATTTCCTGCAGCTCTGATTCTAACTCTTCTAGATCCATCTCCGTCGCATTACCCATTAAGCCGTCCAAAAAACCCACATTATGGCCCCCTTTAATAAATAAAACATAAATTAATAATTCATCATAATATTTTTCAGCTTTTTCTTTAAAAGACATAGAAATTGCCTCAAATAATTTTTCTACCTTAATAATTTAAAATACAAATCAAATTTACTTCTGATAAGATAAGTCATTACAGCTAAAACTACTTGCTTGGTACTCACGCAATCTCTGATTATCTTTTTTACAAATTTCTAATTTCTTTACTTCCTCTTCAATTACTAGTTCTAAAAATGGATGGTCTTCCAAAGTGGTATTTTCAATATAATAATATACCCACTGCGCCTGATGCTCTCCAACAATAATATTTGCTGCCTTCAATTTGCTTAAATGTCGGGAAGCATTAGATTGATTAACCTGCATAATATGCTGGATTTCACAGACGCACAACTCCTGCTGGCTAAGGAGATTTAAAATTCGTAACCTATTTTGATGGGCTAAAGCTTTTATTATATCTAACACTTATACTACTCCTTCCTTATTATATTCGGTTTTACTCATATTATAATTGCCCCTAGTAATCATGTCAAACTATGCTAACTCCTTTTCCCCACAAAATTCGGGCAACCTTAGATAGTTGGTCGGGAAACTTGTTCTAATATTAGTCCAGTTCAGGCAATTCCGATAAACGATCCAGAAACTCCAATACCGTCTTCGGCTTATCCGTTATATAACCACTGGATTGAAAATGAGCTAAAATTTTTATCTGCCAGAGCTGATTTATAGTATAGGGAAACACAAACAGTCCTCGCTCATGAGCCGAAGCAATATACCAGGGCCAACTCATAAATCCCTTCGTTCCCAGACCATCCGCTACCGGTTCTGATCTTTCCAGCCAACGCTGCCAGCTCCTTCGCCCGATCATATTATCCGTAATCAACAGCAGCCGCGGTACTTCCGGAGCCGCCGCTTTAAAGCGGCGCAGACTCTCCAGGCTGAACGAGAAAAATATAGTTCGCGGTGCATCAGTCTTCTCTGGCTGCAGCCAACCTGTTTCCCGTAGCGTATTAACTATTTCTTCTTCAATCCCCGGATGTTTAGCAGAAGATTTTGTTTCTAAAATCAAGCCCGGCATCGATTCACTTTCCCTAACAATAGTTATTAACTCCCGCAGCGTAAGAATTGATAACCCTTCATACTCTTCTCTAGCCCGCTCTGGAAACGCTTTATTAAACCAACTGCCGAAATCCAACTTTTCCAGTTCCTGATAAGTAAAATCTTTAATTTCTCCATCTCTTCTAGCCGGAAAAACCTCCTCTACATTAGAAACACGCTGCAAAGTTAAATCATGCGCCACCACTATCTTCCCATCTTTGGTGCGCTGAACATCAGCTTCTAAATAGTCAACTCCCAGCTGAGCTGCTTTTTTATAAGCTGGCGCTGTTGATTCCGGCGCTTTTATCGATGCCCCCCGGTGAGCAATTACCACAGGATACGGCAAGTTGTGCCGGGATAAAATTTCTTCTCCCCGGGCATCAGGATTGATTAAATAATAGCCCCCATAAAAAGCAATAAACAAAATAAATAAAGTTAATCCCGCGCTTATAATAACCCACTTCATTGCCATTCCACCCTTCAGGATTTTGTAAATTTAATCCCAAAAGTTTAAAACTCAGTCTGTAAAAAACTCATCCGCCTCTTTTACTTCATATTTTTATCCCATCAGTTCTGCCTATTCAGCTACTTTCCCGCGCAAATAAATTGTATTTTCTGTTTGATATAATTCTTTTGATAGCTAAAAATTCCTTTCTCCTACCACTGTTTAAGTCCATATAGATAATCATCGAGGGACTAAAGCATCGGTGAGTGCGGAATCTATTCCTCTGTTTTTTGAGTAGTTTCTTCTATTTCCTCCAGATTTAAATCTAAAGATGCCATTATAAAATTAGGCGTTATAACTTCCACAATGAAAATAATCAATGCTAAAGCAAACCACAACTTAAACAATTTTCACCACCCTCTTCTTTTAATTTATCCATAGCCTTTGCTTTATAGTTCTATAATTAACTTTATTTACCTTGTTTTTTCTTTTATTCCCTCTTTTCTTTATCTGCATTTTACTTTTAACAATAATAACAAATAACTTAGGCTCAACTACCAAAACAAAAGCACAAAAAATATAAAACCACAGGCAGTTGGCCCGTGGAAATTTACTACTTGCTTTTCATACAAACTTCTGTAATTCAGCTATAAACTTCTCTTCCTTCTCTTCTGTTAAACAGATTACCAGCAAACTCTGTTTATTAGCTGCCTCTATATCTGCAACCCACTCCCTTATTTTCTGACATTCAGTAGTATAATAAGCTGCAATCCTAAATTGCTCCATCGAACAGTATTGTTTAATCTGACTCTGCACTTCGTGTTTAGTTTCATCTCCATCTAATCTGCTAATTACCATTTTTCTTCCCTGGTTTAATTGACAAGTAACCTTTTTCCATTGCTTATCCTGCTTAGTCTGCACTTGGTAGCCTTCAATTAAATTTTGATCAACTAATTTACTCAATAACTCTTTAATTGCCATTGAACTCCCCCTTATTTGATTTTAATGCATTAAAATATATGCAGTTTCCCCGGGGGATTATTACTACACTACTTAGTTTAATTTTCATGAACACTAATTCTACTTACAAATCCTTGTTATTTTTAAATTTAGTGTTAGGACATTTGTCCGGTTAAAAACAGTACAAATGTCCTTATTTACTTTTTTCAACAAGAAATAATAAAAACCAGGAATCCAGACCTTGGTTACTATCAATTATTAAAGTAAATTTTCAAATAATTCTGACCTGCAAAGCAATATCACCCGCTGATTTAAATTTTGCTGTACATTTGCCGCTTTTAATAAATAGATTCAGCTGCATTTCTTATCTGATGAAGTATCTCTTGAAATGATTCAGTCTCATTAATTAATAACTCTCGCCCCATATCAATTATCTCCTCACCTTTCTAAATAGGTCACAGAATTAGTCACTTAAGCTTTGATAATTAGCTTAACAGTTCACTTGCAGCATCAGCTTCCTGTTCTATTTCCGTATGCTGCATATTCAAGCCAATTATATAGGGACTATTCGGCAGATCTTCTTTAATGTGCTTTATCTCGTGGAGAAGCACCTTTTTCTGCATTTCAGCAGTTAAGTTTTTGTTAATCCCAATATGGTAATGCCCGTGGGAACACTTATACAAAACCCCCCAGACTTCCATCGGGAACTTAACAAAACTAGGATAAATATCATTTTCCCTAGCCTTTTTCGCTAACTCTAACACTGCAACCCGCCCCTTCTAGTTAAAAATTACTTCCTCCTTTATGCTCATCCTCAACAGCTTTCATAAATTGTACTACACTCTGAATAGCTTTTGGTGATAAATCCCTAGTCTGCTTAAATAATAACTGTAAATCCTCCCGCTGGCTCATATCTTCCCAAAATGCTACCAACTCTTCCTGGTCACCAATCGCTGCCTCAATTTCATCATGTTTTGACTTCACTTCCGTAACCCCTAATAAATAATCTATACTACAGTCTAACTCTTCAGCTAAATTAATCAACGTATTGTGCGGCGGTTCTACTCCTTTGGTTTCATAACCTGCCAAAGTAGCCCGGCTAATTCCTACTTTCTCTGCTAACTGCTTTTGAGTTAAATCATTTTCTTTTCTTAAGCACCGTAAACGATCTCCAAACATATTGCTCACCCCCTGAACTTTTGTACCTTTATTATAACGTAAAATGTTCAGGAATTAAACAAAAGGTGAAATTTAATTACAAAACTAAAATTTATCATTGAAAATGTTTATAATATGAACTATAATATAGGTAGAAATTCTTCAGCTGCATCCCGTAAGTATAAACTTTGCAAGGGAGTGATAATGTATGGAAACCCAAAACCAGGAACGAGAAATTGATCCGGAACAGCAAAGAAAATTGGAACAATACTTACAGCAACTAATGAAAGAATACGAAGAAGCCCTATAAATTGTTATCCCCATCTTATTAATTTTAGCATATCCCCACTGCCACAGGTTAATTCCTGTGGCTAACTATGCTTTTAATTCTCCTTTGATTCCTGAATTCCTGTTTAAATATTAAAATATCTTAAAAATTACCTTTTCTTCTTCTATAACAATAATAGGAGAATAATAAAGATTAAAGACCCTATACTCACATAATGCATTAGCTGTAATCTGTTAGGATCTGTTTCCCAGCGCAGTACTAATTTTGGTTTCACTAATCCTGCTACTGAACCTAAAATAAACAAACCAAAACAGACCATTATTACTTCCCGCAGCGGAACCAGATCAGAAAAATAAAAACAAGTCAAACTCACCGCAGCAAAAGCCGAAAAAGTAATTACCCGGCCGCCTAAATTCACATCTTCCTCCTCTAAACTTTTATTCATTACTCCCTTAACAGCAGTAGCAAGCAAAAACAGTCCTCCTAGTAATAAACTAATATCTATCACAAACTTCCCCATTAGTTTTCACTCCTCTAATTTGATGTCGAGACTTAATTTGTTATTTTCTAGATTTGGCTTCTAATCCCTCTTTTAAACTATAAATACCCACCTACCCCCAGTCAAATTTTAAAGGAATAAATAAAGTTTTATTGAAGGTAAAATACCCTCCGATTGGTTAATAGCTTTCACTCTAGAGTTGGACATCTATACTCTATCAGTCCCTTGTCAAATTTCTACCTAAGTGTTATAATATTTACCACTTGTTAAGAAAGGAAGTGATTTTATGTCGGAAGAGACCACAACTGAATATTCAAAAACTTCTATATTATCTAAATTTTTAAGCCAGTATATTAAACCACGGGCCAAAGTCTTTTTACCCGTGCAGCTGCTGCACATGCTAGGAGCATTTTTTGCCTTAATTCCCCCGCTTATTTTGCGCCAGATTATCGACGAAGCAATCCCAAATCAATCCTTAGAAAAATTATTTACACTAGTTGGTTTTGCTTTGGGAGCTTATGTCATCAAGGCAATTATCAATAACTTAAAAATCTATTGGGGCCACAAAATTGCTCAAAAGATAACCCGGGATATGCGGAATGATCTTTATTCCCATTACCAAAATTTATCTTTACCTTTCCACGACGATAAAAAAACCGGCGAATTAATGTCGCGGGTAATTGATGATTTAAATATTTTACAGGAGTTTATCCACCACGGTCCTGAAGGCGTCATCGGCTCTTTAACTCTATTAGTCGGTACTATTGGAATTTTATTTTCCTTAAGTGTTAAACTTACATTAGTTAGTTTAATTTTTGTACCCTTTTTACTTATTTTTGCCTACTATCTACTATCAAAAATGCATACTGCTTTTCGACAGACAAGAAAAAGTAAAGCTAATATGAGCGACCGGCTAGAGGATAACCTCGCCGGCGTAAAAGTAATTAAGGCTTTTGCTAATGAAGAATATGAAGTAGAACGTTTTGCTCAGGCTAACGAAAAACATAAGCAAGCCCGAGTCCGAGCCATCAAATACTTAAGTTTCTTATTTCCTGGTTCTGATTTACTAAATGCCTTCGGCATTTTAGCTGTTTTGAGCTACGGTGGTTTTTTAGTAGTTAACAGCAATCTAACTGTCGGTACGGTAGTTGCCTTTTACGGTTATTTACTGCAGTTTAAAACACCAATTTTACGGTTAGTCCATGTCAATGAACGGCTAAGCCGCTTCTTTGCTAGTGTAGAGCGGTTCTTTAGCCACCTCGAAATAAATCCAACTATTGAAGAAAACCTCAGCGGTCATCAACAGGAAAAGTTAGACGGCGCAGTTGAATTTAATGATGTTTTCTTTTCTTACACAGAAAACGGCGAACAAGTATTAGAAAGTATTAATCTGCAGGCAGAACCTAATAACACTATTGCTCTGGTCGGCCCCAGCGGAGCCGGAAAAACCAGTCTAGTGCGGCTTATTCCGCGGCTATATGAAATTAACGGCGGCGAACTATTGATTGATGGCACCAAAGTTGAGAACTGGAACTTAAAGAGCTTACGCAGTTCAATTGCCATGGTAATGCAGGATGATTATTTATTTTCTGATTCCGTAGCCGAAAATATTGCCTACGGGAAACCTAATGCTTCGCTAGAAGAAATTAAATCTGTAGCCAAACAGGCCAATGCCCATGAATTTATCCAGAACTTAGAAACAGGCTATGATACAGAAGTTGGCCAGCGCGGAGTCAAATTATCCGGCGGGCAGAGACAGCGGATTTCCATTGCCCGAGCCTTTCTAAAAGATCCCAGTATTCTAATTTTAGACGAAGCAACCTCGTCAGTAGACCTGCATACTGAAAAGCTAATTCAAGAAGCGATCGACCGGGTTACTTCCGGACGCACGACCTTCATTATTGCTCATCGATTAGCTACAATTGTTAATGCCGATGAAATCATCTTTTTAGAAGACGGTAAAATTAAAGAGCGGGGGACTCACGAAGAACTACTGGCTAGCGAGGGTAAGTACTTTGAATTTTATAAAATGCAGTTTGAAAAAGAAGAAATGGTGCAGTAAAAATTAGTTTAATAACCAATAGAGCAGCCGCTAATTAGCGGCTGCTCTGTTTTATCGACTGCAAAATTATATTTTTAAAGTTTTTCTCATTCGTTTAATATCCTTCTTAACTTCTCCATCGTTTCATAACTATGCCACTGATTAAAAGAAGGATGAGGAATTTCAGTTATCACCGTAGGCTTCTTTGTCGGCAATTCATCTCCAATTAACTCTAGATAATTAGCCGCAAACTTTCCACAGGGAACTAAATAACTAATATTAGAATAATTAGTCAATGCTTCACGCAAGCGGGTTTTAAAATCTTCAATTATCAGTTCTTTGATTAAATTCCAGTCCTGCTTTTGATGCCGCACTGCCTTATAATTAACCCTTAACTTTTCTAAAACAGCAATCACCTGTTTCTCTGCGGAGCTTAACTCAAATTCCTGCAGCGCCTGCTTTTGCATCGGCGCCGGACACACATTTAATAAACCAAATCTAGTTAAATCTTGATAAGTAGTCTTATATTCTTCAGCATTGGCTACTAACTTCCCGAAAGGTTCCGGCTTCTGCTGGTCATAAATAAACTTCGTCATTTCCCGCCCCGAATTTCCTGCTACTGGATAGCCGTATTTTATTTCCTGAGTATGCGGAGATTCTAAAATAAACAAGACTTCTGTTGCTTCGGGCAGAACATCTTGCACTTGATAATTTCTAAAATATTTTTTTGTTATTTGCTGTAAATTATTCATCATTGTCTCCTTTCTACTTCCTA
>CAYFUT010000029.1:6327-22701 GCA_964346395.1 uncultured Halobacteroidaceae bacterium | reverse complement strand
TCTACTTCCTACTTTATTTAAAATTGCCTTAAACAGAGCTTTTTTATTTTGACAACTAATTATCAAGCAATTTATCTAATTCCTGCCGAAAAGTTTCAATATCTTTAAACTCTCGATAAACAGAAGCAAATCGTACGTAGGCAACTTCATCTATTTCTTTTAACTGTTCCATCACTAACTGACCAATTTTTTTACTTGCAATTTCATTTTCCATCTGATTTTTTACCTTCTGTTCTATCGAATCCGCAATTTCTTCTAGCTGGCTCCGGGCTACAGGCCGTTTTTCACAAGCTTTTAGCAGCCCGTTTAAAATTTTATTGCGGTCAAACCGCTCTCGATTACCTCCACTTTTAATAACCATCACTGGTAAATTATCAATCCGTTCATAAGTAGTAAATCTTTCCCCACATTCTAAACATTCACGCCGGCGGCGGATGGTAGTATTATCTTCGGTAGCACGAGAATCAATTACTTTACTTTCTAAATTATTACAATAAGGGCACTTCATAATTTTCGCCTTAGTCCCCTTGTTTAGGAAACTAGACCTTCCCTCCCTTTAAGTTTTATTAATTTCAATTTGTAAGGTGCAGATAATTTTATGTAGTTTACATTTCTTTTTATTATAATATAATTACCCGTTCAATTCAATTTTTACCTCTAATCAATCCTTTATTCCTGAGGCAGTGCTGGTGACGCTTCCTCAGTTCCCGTTTCTACTAAAATTACATCTTCCCCAATTTTATAAATCCTATCCCAAGGGACATATAAGTCATTATCAGCACTAAAAAAACTAAACAGATTCTCTTCTTGAGGAACTACTATTCCTTCTATCTTCCCGGCCGTCAAATCTATATCCACATCCACAATCATCCCCAACCTCTGTCCCGAATTAATATTAATTACTTCTTTAGACTGCAGTTCAGACGTCCGTAACATTTTCCTGCCTCCTTTCGAGTTAGCAGAGTTATCTATTAATATTTATATGTATCAAACATAAGTTTGTTACCAAAAAAGCAAAAGAGCCTTCCCGGAAAGGCTCTTATTTAACTCTTTCTTTCTGAGAACTAGGAGACATCAATTTTTCCATACCGGGAAAAGAAGTCTGTAATATTTTAATCCACTTTAACTTTGATTTAGCTACCTGGGGATTATTCTTTAAAAATTCTTTATACTTTAATTTAAATTCAACTGACAATTCTTCCTGTTTGTGGTTAGTAGATAGTTTTTTCAATTCAGTTTTAGCTACTTCATCCCGAGAATCAACAAAACATAACGGAGGAAATAAAACACACCACCAATTTTCTCCCTGACCTGCTCCTAAAACTACTCGCAGCGCTTGATAATTTCCGGCTTCTAATTCAATCTGCCCGTAACTGCGGGTTGGAAACTGAAACTCACCTAACTCTAGTTGAGCTCTATAATCAGCTCCCAGCGACTCTAATTTATTGTTTACAGCTCTTGCAAATAATTCTTTTTTATTCTTAATCATCTGCTTTGGTTGTTCTGTAAGCTGAGAAGACCGAACTATTTCTCTCATTCGAGCTGAGAGTAAATCTCTAATTTCTCTTTTTATATGTTGGTCTTGTAGGGAATTACTATTAGCAACTACATGCATCCGAACTAATTTTTCGCTAGCCTGTAAATTATCAATCTGCTTTTTTTTAACTACCGTACTACTACTTTTATTGCCCATTACCAATAAAGACATCAAAATAAGAACTACAGATAATACTACCTTAATTCTACTTTGCTCCTTCATATCTATTATTTCTCCTTAACATAATTCTTTAAATCTTGTAAAGCAGATTTTTCCAGACGGGATACTTGCGCCTGAGAAATCCCTATATCACCTGCCACTTCCATCTGTGTCTTCCCTTCGTAAAACCGCAAGGTTAAGATTGATTTCTCTCTATCATCCAGCTTGCGCAGTGCCTCTCGCACCGCAATCCCTTCCAACCAATCTTCATCACTATTTTGATCATCACTTACCTGATCCATGACATAAATAGGATCGCCTCCATCATGGTAAACAGGCTCAAACAAAGATATTGGATCTTGAATTGCATCCAGAGCTTGTACAATTTCTTCACGGGGAATCCCCAATTCTTGAGCTACTTCAGTTAAATTAGGCTCTTCGGTCTTTTTATTTTCCAGATCCTCTTTCATCTGCAAAGCCTTATAAGCCGTATCGCGGAGGGATCGGCTAACTCGAATTGGATTATTATCCCGTAAGTAGCGCTTAATTTCACCTATAATCATGGGCACTGCATAAGTAGAAAATTTAACATTTTTGCTGAGGTCAAAGTTATCGATTGCTTTAATTAATCCTACACAGCCTACTTGAAACAAATCATCAATTGGTTCTCCGCGGTCATTAAATCGCTGTAACACACTTAATACCAAGCGTAAGTTGCCGCCGATAATCTTCCTTCGGGCCTGCATATCTCCCTCATACATTTCTCTGAATAACTCACGCATTTCTTCATTGGATAATACGGGTAATTCTGATGTATTAACTCCCGAAATCTCAACTTTTTTAGCCATCTAATCCCTCCTAGTTATCCCAAATTAGAAATTCCATTAACAGTATGAGGACAATCAGGAATAAATATTCATACACTCAGTTAAATTTTATTCTTTTTTATGAAATAATTAACAATAACAAAATAAAATCAACTCCATATTATATAAATAAAACCAATAGAAAGGAGGAATTTAATGCCTACTTGCCTCGAATTGGTTAATGAACTATTAGAAAATGAAAAGGAAAATCAGCCGCTGTACGGTCAATTAAGAAATTGTCTTGACGACCCTAGATTACAGCGGTTAGCTCTAGCTCTCCGGAATCTGCAAGCAAGAGAAATTAACATCTTAAACCGTTTAGCTGATGAATTGGAGGAAGAAATGCCAGAACCGCCAACGGAAAGATACTATGCTCAACACATTCTACAAACCGGAGAAACTTTATGCTTATTGGCTAGAAAATATAATACTACTGTCTCCCAGCTTAGACAGTATAATCCCGGATTACCTGACGATCCACAACCGGGTCAAGTAATTAATTTACCTATTGAAATCCCTAAACCACCTACCAACCACTTTAGGTATTATGTACGATCTGAAGATACTTTATACAAAATTGCTCAGCGCTACGGCACAGATGTTGATACTTTAGTTAGGCTAAATAATGTTTCCAACCCAGATGTAATATTCCCAGGTAGAATCTTAATTATTCCCTATTAAACCAACTTTCCAGTTCATTAAAGTTAATTTGCCTGCACCCGGTACAGACAAATCTTACACTATTAGTAGTGTGTTCAGATTTAAAAAATTATTCACTTTTTTCGAGTTTCTAGTTTACTCAACTTTAAACTCAATTTAACTTCTTAAAGTATTTAAAAATCATACCAAAAAATAAGCAGCGACAGGGGAGATCCCCTGTCGCTGCTTAGCTAATTACAATAAATTTTTTATTTTCTAGACGTATTTATGCTTTTTCTAAGTTGTCAACAATTTTATAAGTTTAAAAATGAATAACCCCTAGGTGGGATATTGTCTCAATCTCAGACTCAAACCAAGCAGCCTAAAGGCTGCTTGGTTTTACTCTTGCTGCAGGTGGCAAAGCGAATTAAACTGCTCTAACATTACTACCTCTTCATAAAAATTAAGCTTATTGACCGCCGTATTGCCCTGCATTAACTGCCAGGAGTCAGCCAACGGCATTCCTAAATAGTGGCTCACTAAAGCCCTAATAACTCCTCCGTGACTGACTACTAACACTTTCTCCCCTTGATGCGTATCTATAATTTCTTCCAGCACAGTAGCCGCTCTATTCCTAAGCTGGGTTAAATTTTCTCCCTGCGGCGGACCGTTGAGATCAGGCCGCGATTTCCATTTTTCTATCCAGTCCGGCGCTTCCTCCTCTATTTCAGCAAAACTTTTTCCTTCCCAAATACCGAAATTTATTTCCTGCAAATTAGGCTTCTGTTTTACTGCTAAATTATGTTTGTTAGTTATAATCTCAGCAGTCTTCACAGCCCGCTGCAAATTGCTGGTATAAATACCAGCTAATTGTTCTCCCGCTAGTCTATCCGCCAGTTTATGAGCCTGCGAAACCCCCCGCTTATTAAGCGGAATATCCTGTGCACCCTGAATCAGGGACTTCTCATTCCACTCAGTTTCCCCATGCCTGGCTAAAATTAATTCCGTTTTCATCTTTATCCTCCTAATCTATAATTATGAATCATAAACGTTAACTTAACCCATTCTTTATAGCGTATAACTTCTTAATATCCTCTCTAATTCTCCTATCAACTGCTCAATTTCCGAGGGGCTTTTAACTGCTAACCGAATAAAATCTTTCTTCAACCCAGAATAGGTACTGCAATTGCGAATTAAAATTCCCTGCCGGGCCAACTTCTCTTCCAGCTGATCAGAATTTAAGCCGGCCTCACTAATATCAACAAATACATAGTTCGCCGCCGGATAATATACCTTAAATCCCGGAAATTCCTGTAACTTACGGTATAAAAATTCTTTAGCTTCTGTAATTGACTCTTTAGTCTGCCGGATATATTCTTGGTCGTCAATAGCCGCCTGGCCGGCTAGCTGCGCAAAATAATTCACATTCCAAGGATCTTTATTCTGCCTTAGTTGACTGACCAACTCCTGGGTTCCTACCCCATAACCCAATCGCAAACCAGGAATCGCAAAAAATTTCGTCAGGGAGCGCAAAACAAATAAATTATCATATTTTTTCACCTGCTCAATTATCGAAATATCTTCCTCCATCAAATCAACAAAGGCTTCATCAACCACTACCGGCGTATCTTGATAAGCTGCCTCATCAATTACTCGTTTTACTTCCGACCGCCTTAAATACTTGCCCGTCGGATTATTGGGATTGCATAAAAAGAAAAGATCTACCTCTGCTAACTCAGGTAATAAATTATCTACTTCTAATTCAAACTCTCGCTCTCGATCTAAATAATACTCTTCTACCTCTCCATTTATACTCTTTACTGCTCGGCCGTACTCCGAGAAAGTAGGAGCTAAAACTAACGCCTTCTCAGGTTGTAACAGATTAACTAACAAATAAATCAATTCCACTGCCCCATTACCCAGTAGTAAATTTTCTTTTCTAACCGGCAACTGCTCCGCCAAAGCTGTCTTTAACTGATAATAATGCGGATCCGGATAATTCTTTATCGCCGCTACATTTTCTTTGATAGCCTGTTTTACCGACTCCGGAGGGCCTAAAAAATTAATATTAGCGCTAAAATCAATGATTTCCTCCGGCTGTAAATTATATTCTCGCGCTGCCTGTTCAACATTACCTCCATGATCTATAGCCATTTTATTCCTCCTCAAGCACTTGATAACCGCCGTTAATCAAGCGGGTAGTAAATAAATAATCTAACTCTGGACAGCTAATCTGCACCTGGTTTGCTACCCGGGCCAACTTCTGTTCCTCAGTGACCATTACGCCCACCAAAGTACCGCTGTGAGCAGCATTGACTCCTACTATCTCCGGCTTGCTTTCCGCCAACTTAAGCAAACGGTCTAAGCCCGGTTTACGTAAAATAGCCTGGTTAGCCGCCGTACTTATCGTTGCTCCCCGTCCAATCAATCCTAAATCAGCTTCCTTAATTCCCTGGGCTACCAGCTGATAAGCTTTTCTTACCTGTTCTTCTTTAGCCCGCTTTAATTCTCGTAGGTCAGGCCGCAAATTAAATTGTTCCGTATTTATCGTCCCACCTATATCAAATACCAACAGCGGAATCGGCGGAATAGAACCCAATTCTACGAGATGTTGGCCCTGCAAATGATCAAAATCTACAATCCCCGGAAAAAACAGACCATCGGTAGGTTCAATAGCTAAGGCAAGTTTCTTAATCAGTTCTTCAGTTATCTCTTCTCCAAGCACGCGGCTAGTAGCTACAATACCACCTACAATATCGGCCGTACTACTGGCCATTCCTTTTTCTGCTATTAAATCTGACTGGCGGCTTACTTCTAAGCCCAACTCCTGATAACCAAAATAATCTAAAGTCCTGCTCACTGCTGATAAAATTTTATCCTGTTGTTGATTCATTTTTATTTCTGCTGACGAATCATCTCGTTTAACCGTTACTTGACTGTGTAAATCGATCGGACAAGTTATGTGAAAATTCCTGCCTTTAATTATCCCCTGTACTAACTCACCGCAAGTGCCCGGGACTTTAACTGTTACTTTCATAAGTTTTACTCCTTTGTGTGTAAGAGCTATGGGCTATGGGGTGTGGGTCATGAGCTGTGAACTGTGGGCAGTAGGCTACAATCAAAAACATAAAATAAAAAGCTACTTCTAGAAGCCTTTGTTTTAAAAATTAATTTATGGTTTTGACTTTAAAGTTGTAGCTCACAGCCCACCCTACAAGTTTCACAGAAACTCTCCGTAATAAAAACCATTTGCCCATAGCTTATAGCCCACAAAAAATAGCTAAAATTACCCCAACTTCCAGCAACTCATTTACCGCTCCATAGCTATCTCCGGTTAGTCCCTCTATCTGCGCAGTAATTACTTTCGCAGTTAATACTATTAACAACCAACTAACTAACAAAATTACTAACCCCTGTAACTTAAATAAAACCACTCCTAAAAGCACAGTCCAAGCCGTAGCTAACCCAAACTGAAGTTTGGTTAACTGCTGGGCATAAACTTTGCCTAGGCCTTCTTCCCGCGGATACGGATAGTTAAAAGCACTATAAACCATAGCCCAGCGACTAACAGTCGGAAAATAAAGCAGAACAAAATTATTACTTTCCGCCGGCAGTTCAACCAATAAACTAAACTTTAACAAAAGCAATAATACTACCCCTAAGACGCCAAAAGCTCCTACGCGGCTATCGCGCATAATCTCCAACATTTTTTCTTGGTTACGGCCGCTAAAAATACCGTCGCAGGTATCCATAAAGCCGTCTAAATGAATCCCCCCGGTCAAAACCACTAACCCAATCAGGAGTAGACTACTGGTTACTAACTCAGGTAAATATAAACTCCCCACCCCATTAATTAAGACTAATATACTCCCCAATAAAGTTCCAATCAGCGGGTAGTAGACCATAGAACCAGCAATCTTTTCTTCGGTATAATCTAATTCCTTGGTCACCGGAATCCGAGTAATAAACTGCAGGGCAATTAAAAACCGCTCCATTTAATATTCCGTCCCCCGCCTGCTGGCGATGCCCTGCTGAAACGGATGTTTCCGCTCTTTCATTTCAGTTACCAGGTCAGCCGCTGATAAAATTTCTTCCGGCAGACCGCGGCCCGTAAAGATCAATTCCGTTTTATCTCCCTTTAACTCAATCAAATCTAACACCTGTTCAACCGTTAATAAATCATACCGCAGAGCATTATTAATCTCATCAAGAATTACAATATCAGCCTGCTTATCGGTTAAAATTTCCTCTGTATATTCATACGCCCAATCTACAAACTGCTGGTGCACCTCTTCATCTTCTCTCCCTTCACCCATAAAACATTCCCCGCAGCCCTGACACTTCATCAATCCTTGCTTAATGCCAGCTGAATACGGACAGCCCTTCCCGAACTGCTTAATATTAAAATTAGGCAGCCGCTCTGTAGAATACAATTCTCCGGTATAACTGCTGCCTTTCATATACTGAACTACTTCTACTTGCAATCCATGGCCGGCCGCTCTTAAGCCTAATCCTAACGCAGCGGTAGTCTTACCCTTTCCGTTGCCGGTATAAACTTGCACAAGCCCCTGCTCTAATTCTGGTTCTAAATTCATGATTAATTCCTCCCTTGATATTGACGACAGCAATTTAAATAATTATCCACCACTTGTGGATTGTTGCCAAAATGAAGATGTAAATAACTAGCCAATAAATTTTTAAATTTAATTCCTTCTTGCTTATCTAATTCTTGAAATTGATAGGCATAATCTAAATCCCCATCCTTAACTTCTAACTTAGAATAATGAAATTCATGTCCCTTAATAGTTTGACCTTGCTTCAGCAATATATTATCCTGACTAGCCTCTACTTTCCTATAGCCCATAGCCTGTAAACTATCTGTCATCTCTACGCAGCCGGGAATTGCCCCCACCATGGGAAAACTAGTTCCGGCTAAATTGACAATCTCGTCTGTTAAGTACATTAATCCGCCGCATTCAGCATATACCGGTAAACCCGACTTAATTGTGGTTAAGATTTCTGTCTTTAATTGTTCATTCTCAGCTAGTGAACCTAAAAAGCTTTCCGGAAAGCCGCCCCCCAGGTAAAGACCATCAACTGCTGGTAGCGAGTCATCTTCTAGCGGACTAAAATACTTCAAATTAGCCCCTCTCAACTCCAGCATATCCAAATTAGCCTGATAATAAAAATTAAAAGCCTGATCGTAAGCAACTCCCACATCTACAGCAAACTGCTCTTCAGCAGCAAATAACTTTTCTGCTTCCTTATTTAACTGCGGCACCCTGCTGGCTAGCTCCATTAACTGCTCTAAATCAATATATTCTTTAATCAGCGGAACCAACTTATCAATAAAAGCTGTTAGTTCCTGACTCTCTTCTACCGGCACCAGACCTAAATGCCTCTCCGGCAGTTCTAACTCCTGGCGGCGGGGCAAATAGCCGACTACAGGTAAGTCAGTTTCTCCTTCAATTGCCTCTTTTACCATTTGATAATGGCGCTTGCTGCCCACATTATTTACAATAACTCCCGCTACTTTTAACTGCGAATCAAAATTTTTATAACCCGCCGCCAAAGCAGCAGCACTGCGGGCTTTCTTTTTAACGTCAATAACTAATATAACTGGCGCCTGCAGCATCTTAGCTATCTGAGCCGTACTTCCCTGGTCAGTCTGTCCATTCTTTCCGTCATATAAACCCATTACCCCTTCAATCAGAGAAATATCTGCTTCTTTAGCCGCTTGCAGCCAAGTTTCTTTAATTCCCGCTTCCTCTAGAAAGTAACTATCTAAATTCCGCGCTTGGTTCCCCGTAACTAATGTATGAAATCCCGGATCTATATAATCCGGGCCAACTTTATAAGGCTGAACATGATAGCCGGCTTGCGATAAAGCCGCCATTAAGCCTATCGAAATAGTGGTTTTCCCTACTCCACTTTGCGTCCCTGCAATTACCAACCTGGGCTTCACATTTCTGACTCCTTTCCTGTTGCAAATTACTAATCACTTAGCAAAATAATAGTTTTATTCATTTGCTTGCTGTTTGCTATCCTGTTCCCAATACCAATAGGAATTGAATCCTGATAGTTGGGTGACTGCTCCTTTAGGCATTTGTCTGGCTGCATTAAATACATTTAAATAGTCACCTGCCCCTAATAGCAAGTTAAAGGTAGCAAAACTGATGACTGAATTTGATAGTCCATGACTTTCAGGAATGAACATCCATATAATCAATGGTAGAACCCCAAATATTAGACTCGGCAAGGAAGCCATCACTATAAATCTCTTTTTACTCAGCGGATAAGTAGAATGTACAAAAAACATGACATCTTTAAGCGAATACCAAAGATGTACTTCGGCCTCTTGGGGAAATGATAAAGCATGGATTATTTCGTGGGGAATGATCATCAAAAAAGCTAGCAGGACTCCTGTTAAATTAAATACATCCGGCATATTACCAAGCAGTCCCATTTGCTGTTTCAAAAAGAGAACAATCCCCACCAAAACCATAACTGGAATAATAAACAAAGCCGCTATTAAATTTAATTTTGCTGGTGAATCCGGTTCCTTAAACTGAACAGCTTCCGCTGGTAATTCTCCTTCAGCTAACTGTGATTCATCCTTATATTTCCCCTTCCAAACTAAGTTCATCACTAAGCCCCTCCTAAATTTTATAATTGCCTTTTAACTGTCAATCAGATAATAGTGAACAATAAATAATACCCAACAACAAACAGCCCCGCAGCCCAATACATTAATTCAATCGTATCCTTAATCTGCTGAGGAACAAATTCAACTTCTTTATCTCCTAAATAGGCGCGGAAACTTTCTTCGCCGTGATAATAATTGACTCCACCCAGCCTAACATTTAAGGCTCCTGCTACTGCTGCCTCCGGAATCCCTGCATTGGGACTAGGGTGTTTAGCCGCATCTCTCAAAATAATTTCTTTAGCTTTTTTCCAGTGTCGGCCGGTAAATAAAGCACTAACTACAAACAACAGCCCCGTCAACCGAGCCGGAATAAAATTAGCCCCATCATCAGTTCGGGCTGCCGCCCAGCCAAAAGCCCGATAATTTTCATTTTTATAGCCCAGCATGGAATCCAGGGTATTAACCGCTTTATAAGTCATAGCCAGCGGAGCCCCACCGATCACCGCATAAAATAAAGGGGCTATAACTCCATCACTAGTATTTTCCGCTATCGTTTCGACAACCCCTCTAATTATTCCTTCCGCTGTTAACTGCTCTGTATCGCGGCCGACAATCAGATCTAACTTAGTCCTTGCCGACTCTAAGTTATCCTCACACAGCGCCTGGTAGATAGGCTGTGCTGCCTCTACTAATCCTGTAATGGCTATTGTGGAGGCCAAAACCCAGACTTCAACCGCTACTCCTAAATAATAACCGATTTGATACGTAAAATCAATTAACTGCCTGGTAATTAGATAAGTACCTGCTATTACCAGCAAAGCTAATATCAACCCCGCTATTCTTTCGCCAGTTGGCCCGGTGACAACCCTCCGCAGCCGCTCTTCTAACCAGCTAATTATCCGCCCCATAATCACTACTGGATGGGGATACCAGTTCGGATCGCCAATTACCAGATCTATGATTACTGCTATCAGTAATAAATAATCTTCCATCTTATCCTGCTCCCTTTAAAATTGCGTTTGTTATTCAACAAATTTATCTTAGGATACTTTTCTCCAGTACAATTTATTATCTTCAATATTTAAATTTATCTTCTCCTGTTTATATAATAAAGAAAGATAAGCCATAATTGTTGTTTTCATTAAATGATACTGCTGGCTGCTCTTGATTTCTACTGCAAAATCATCACAGACTGCCTTTAAAATTTCTTCTGTAGTCTGTGATGTTTTTAAATTAATCAGTACTCGGTCTTCAATTTTATCAACTGCTTTTCGGTTAATCTCCACTAATTGATTAATATCCTGCTTTAATTCTCCATGAGAAGGCAGATAAAACTTATAATTACTCTCCTGCAGAAAAGATAATGTCTTCCGCTGCTTGCCTATATCAGTACAGTAAGGAATTGTATACTTATTAACCGTTTCCTCCGCTAATACAGCATCTGCACAAAATAATACATCATCCACCACCACCCCAATTTGATTCGGGGCATGACCAGCTAAATCAACAATTTTTAAGTTAACTCCCCTAAACTCTAACTTTTCTTGCTTAATCACATAATCCACAGCCGACGGCTTACAACGTAAAAATTTACTCTGCAAATCCGAAATAGGATCAGCCCCTGAAAATAAATATAGCGGTTCCAGGTACGGATACCTGACAATTGCTTCTTCCAGTTCCGGCGCATAAACATCAAGATCAAATTCATTCTTTAAAGATACATTTCCTCCACAGTGATCAGCATGAGCATGAGTATTAATCACTGCTCTCGGTTTCCAATCTTGCTTCTGCAAAATGTTAATTATCTGCCGGGCACTGCTATCATCAAGCCCAGAGTCAATCAACACAACTTCTTGCTCCCCTGTCTTAACAACTCCTATATTAACCCCACCAGAAATATAAAATACCTGATCTGTTATCTTTTCTAGCTGCATATTTAGCCTCCTCTTTAAAATCTGCCCGGGGGCAGGTGGGTATTTTCACCTGACCCTAAAAGTTTTTTGTTTACGGTTATGGAATACCAGATAAGCTGAAATTGGGTAAAAAAGAAATTTTTTATTTCAGCTTATCTGATATGGAATGAACAAAAAAGTTTTCCTGAAGGTAAAATACCCACCTGCCCCCGGGCTGTTAACAGCTTTCATTCTAGAGTTGGATATCTATAATTCTGCGAGTTTAAAATTAAATTTTAAAGAAACCATAAAACTATTGGTATTAATGGTTAGCTTAGCCTCAAACTCAATCTCAAACTTACAAACTTTTTAAAGTTACAAACCCATAATCTCGTACAACAAATTTACATCTAAATTTTCCCTCACTAACTCGGCTAATTTATTATACGCCTCTTCTCTTTTTTCTCTCACTGAAAAGCTATCAGTTACAGGAGCTAATCCTTTTTGTTTTCTTAACTGATTGATAAACCCCCGCCGCAATTGATCATTAGCAAACACTCCATGTAAATAAGTGCCCCAAACCCGCTGGTTTAAACTGCAGGCGCCGTCCGCAATTTCCACCTGCTCGTCAGAACGCTGTCTGATCTTAAAAACTGGTTCTGCTTGCGGGCCTAAATTCGTTTGGCCCATATGTATTTCATAGCCACTGATTAACTTTCCCGCTTCCAGATTAAACAACTCTTCATTTATTATCTGGGCTTCAATCTGGCTTGTTATTTTATCCGGCTGTAAAGTAGTTTCTATATCTAATAAATTTAATCCTGCAATGGCCCCTCTATCAGTTTCTACCTGCCGCGGGTCATAAATTACTTCCCCCAGCATTTGATAACCGCCGCAGATGCCGACTACCATTCTTCCTTCCTTAGCCAAGTCAATAATCTCGTCAGCACACCCTGTCTGATATAAGTAAGCTAAATCTTCAATTGTATTTTTACTGCCGGGTAAGATGACTACATCCGGATTCTCCAAACTACTACCGGGTTTTACATACCTCACTCGCGTCCTCTCCACTTCCGCTAAGGCAGCAAAATCAGTAAAGTTAGACAGATGAGGTAACTTAATGACCGCAATATCAAGCTGGTAATCTTCACTGCCCTGCACATAACTAGGAATCGCATCTTCCTCCGGAATTTTAAAATCAGTAAAGTAAGGGATAACTCCTAACACCGGTACTCCCGTTTCTTCTTCAATATAATCTAGCCCCGACTGCAGGCGGCTGACATCGCCGCGGAATTTATTAATCACAACTCCTTTAATTCGCTCTCTTTCCTGCTCATTAAGTAGCTCTAAAGTGCCGATAATGCTGGCAAAGACCCCGCCCCGCTCGATATCAGCCACTAAAATAACCGGCGCCTGGGCCAACTCCGCCGCCTTCATATTGACTAAATCATATTCCCGCAGGTTAACCTCCGCCGGACTGCCCGCTCCTTCCAGAACAATTACTTGATAGTCTTCCTGTAAACAGGCCAAAGACTCTTTTATCGGCTCTAATCCAATCTGCTGGTCATTAAAATATTCCTGAGCTGTCATATTTCCCGTCGGTCTTCCGTGTACAATCACCTGCGAAGTAGTATCCTCCTTAGGTTTTAATAAAATCGGATTCATATCTACAGTAGCCTCTACTTTAGCCGCCTCCGCTTGAACAGCTTGAGCCCGACCAATTTCTCCTCCCTGGTTTGTAACATATGAATTTAACGCCATATTCTGCGACTTAAAAGGGGCTACTTGATACCCCTCCTGAGCAAAAATCCGGGCTAAAGCTGCTGTGATTACACTTTTTCCCACATCCGAGCCGGTACCCTGCACCATTATCGTCTGCGCCACTTATTTCACCTCCTTTTTTTCTCCATCAATTAAACCTTTTCCTAAATTAGATAAACTTTCCTTTTTAAAATTCAGCTTTATATCAAATAATAAATTTAAGAAACATAAAATAAATCTTATTTGGAGGTATACAATGGATATCTCGAATTTATTACACCCCGAACGGTTATTTAAAAAGAATATTACTGTTGAAGATGAACTATCTAGTATAGAGGCCTATAATATATGGAATACTTTAAAAACTAGATATATAAGTTTAGAAACTTATCAATTATTTAGGAACTTCGTTCATGACCGTGATTTTGATTTATTACTGAAGCAACATATTGAACATTTCCAAGAACAAATCAATATTCTAGAAGACTTAGCTGAAAAACTGAAAGTAAAAGCCCCTACCCAACCCCCAGAACAAATAAAAACTTCTAGTCATATTGATGCTTTAACTGATAAAATAATTTTCAAACGGATCTATACTGATTTAATAGCTGAACTATATTTATTAAGTTCTACTGTTAGCAGGAGTCGAGTCAATGATGGTTTGAGAAAACACTTTATAACCTTTGTAAACAGCCACCTAAATGATTTTCAAAACCTTTATAAATACGGTAAAGTAAAAGGCTGGACAGAAGTAGCCCCTTCCTTCAAAACAGATCAACCAGTAAAAAAAGAACAGTTATCTACAGCGGAAGCAGGACACCTCTGGGAACTGCTTAATTTAAGATACGACCAACTACAACTTACCCGTATATTTTCAAATTTTGTGCATGATAAAGATTTAGAAATGATATTAGAACGAGGAACTAAAAAATTAAAAGACCAGATTAAAACCCTGGAAAAACAAGCAGCAAACTTTGAACTTCCCCTGCCGGAAAAACCACCTGCTTCCGAACAAGCAACAATAGACCCTGAAATTATGGAGGATAAATTTGTTTATAGAACCATCTTAAAAGGAGCTCAAGATGCCATAGATACTCATATCCGGGCTGTAGTAGAAACTGTCCGCAATGATAACCTTAGGGATCTATTTTTTAAACTTTATAATAAAGAAGTAGAACTATATAATGATCTTGTTCGCTACGGAAAAATGAAAGGATGGGCCTATATAGCCCCCAAATTTCGAAAATCCTAATCCTCCCCTTCAACTTCTAAATCTTTTTAATAAATCATAAATTAATTCCAGATCCAAATTATTTTCCACCACCCGGGCCAACTGATCATAACTAGCTGCTAACTGCTCTCTACTGCTAGTATAATCAACAGTTAATGGTTCTAACCCCTTCTGCTGCCGCAGATGATTAATCCAGTCCCGCCTAAACTGGTCATTAGCAAAGATACCGTGTAAATATGTCCCCCAGACAGTTCCCTCACTGTTACAGGCTCCATCAGCAACTGCTACCTGGTTATCAGAGCGAGTAGTTATCTTAAAGGCTGAACTTGCTTTACTACCTAGATTAGTTTGGCCCATATGTATCTCATAACCAGTAACTTCTGATACCGTTACCTGAGAGAAAAATCCCTGCTTAGCTTTAACTTCAGCCTGCACCTGATAGGTTACCTTCTCCTCACTAAAAGTAGTCTCTAAGTCCAACAAGGCTAAACCAGTTATTTCCGTCTGTTGGCCCTCCGTTAACTGAGGATCAAATAATTTAGTCCCTAGCATCTGATAGCCGCCGCAGATGCCTACAATTTGAACTCCTGCTGTTGCTAACTTAATTATTTGCTTAGCTAATCCAGTTTCTTTTAAATATCTTAAATCAGCAGTTGTATTTTTAGTGCCCGGAATAATTAAGGCATCACAATCCTCCAACTCATCCTCAGAGGATAAATATTTAACCTCTACTTTCGGTTCTAACTTTAACGCCTCAAAATCAGTAAAGTTAGAAATATGAGAGAGTTTAACAACTCCTATTTTTACCTCTGCTGCTTCCGCTTTAAAATCAGCTAAGGAAACTGAATCTTCATCAGGAATTTTAAACCCTTTTAGGTAAGGTACCACACCCACTACTGGGATTCCTGTCTTGTCCTCTAAAAGCTCAATTCCCGGTTTTAACAATTGATAATCCCCGCGGAACTTATTTAAAATAATCCCTTTGACCAGTTTCTTTTCTTCCGGGGGCAGCAGTTTCAAGGTTCCTACTACTGACGCTAAAGCCCCGCCGCGGTCAATATCTGCTACCAGCAGCACCGGAGTATCATGTAACCGGGCTACCTTCATATTAGCCAGATCTTGCTCCCGCATATTTATCTCCGCCGGGCTGCCGGCTCCTTCCAGGACAACCATTTCAAATTGTTGGGCCAACTCTGTTAGCGAGTCATCTATCACATCTAGAGCCCAATCAATATATTCATCAGTCTTCCTGTCCGCATTAAAATCACCAAGCGGCTTACCGTTAACTATTACCTGTGTTGCCCCGTTCCCTTTCGGCTTCACCAACATCGGCTGCATGTTGACTGCAGCCTCCACCCCGGCAGCATCAGCCTGAACTGCCTGCGCTCGACCAATTTCGCCTCCGCTGCTAGTAACGTATGAATTTAAAGCCATATTCCAGGACTTAAACGGAGCTACTTGGTATCCCTCCTGGGCAAAAATTCTACATAAGGCAGTAGTTAGCACACTTTTTCCTACATTAGACGCCGTTCCCTGCAGCATAATTCCTTTCGCCATCTTTTCCCCACCTAACAACTTGAGATTGAGATTAAGTTTGAGGCTGAGTAGCCTATAAGCCTTTTTATGTTTGAATTTTAAACTTA
>CAYFUT010000029.1:0-6227 GCA_964346395.1 uncultured Halobacteroidaceae bacterium | reverse complement strand
TTTAAACTTAGCTTTCGTCTTTTTTCCTAATTCCTTAATTTCCACTGGCAGCCCAGCATAAGTGATATACACCTCATCGGCTTTTTCGGCCACTAATTTATTAGCCCGACCTACAATATCGCGGTACACCCTACCTGCTTTATAAGGCGGTACCAAGCCTTTCCCCACTTCATTAGAGACAACTACTAAACTTAAATTATTCTCCTCAGCACGCGCGATTATTCTCTGGATTTCTTCCCTGATTTCCTGTTCTCTATCTGCCGCCGCAAAATCATAATCATCTGCGGTTAGTTCTTCCTCCTGTAATAATAAATTGGACACTAATACCGTCAGGCAGTCCAGCAATACCACCGAATCTTTCGGGAGGTCTGCTAAAGCCTGACTCACATTTTTCGGCTCCTCAATAGTAGCCCAAGCTTCAGGGCGTGAACTGCGGTGCTCAGCTACCCTTCGTTCCATTTCCTGGTCTTTAACCTGAGCCGTAGCTACATAAGTTACATCTGCCCCGCCTAAACTAGTAACAATCTGTTCAGCAAAACTGCTTTTCCCACTCCTTGCTCCTCCGAGGACTAACATCAATCTGCTCATTTTACCCCTCCACAATAAAATTATAAAACTATTTATTTCGGGTATACTAAAACAGAGCTATTTAAAATATTCACCTATCACTTCTCCCCTCAGTCTATAACATTTACAATTAAAGGAGGTGAGATTATCTCTATTAACAACTATCAATTTACCGATTTACCCGAAGAACAAATAAATAAAATAAAAGAAACAGAAGACAAAATAAATAAAGAAACACAAACTGATGAAGAAGTTATCTTGCTTGCTTTTAATAAGCAAAATCAATAGTCCATCCTATAATCTGGGAGAAGAAGATCCTTTTCTCCCAGAGCCCCTGTTTTTCGCCACTAATTAATCACCAGTATTTAACTAGCAAGTTCTTCCTTTAACTCTCGCCAGTTGTGAACTATATTTTTATAAGCCAATTGCGGCCTAGTAATTAAAATCACTGCTACCCCTAATTCCCAAGCCGCCTCTAATTTAGTATCTAGCCCTCCTGTTTTTCCGCTAGCTTTAGTCACTAAGACATCAATGTTATACTCTTTTAATAATATCTTATTTATTTTTTTACTAAACGGCCCCTGCATACCAATTAAATTTTTAGGATTAAATCCTAACTCTTCTGCTTGCTTAATAAACTTGGCCTTAGGTAATACTCGGGCTATTAATCTAGCCGACCAGTCTTCTACTTGCGCAGTAAAATAATTTAAATTTTTACTACCAATAGTCAATAAAATCTTATCAAATTCTTTAGCCTTCTGCGCTGCTTGCTGATAGCCTTCTACTTTAGTTACCAAATCATGATTACTAACTTCTACTTTCTCTCGTTCAAACCGAATATAATTTATTTCTTCATCATTACTAACTTGCATAGCAGCTTTAGAGATCTGCTTCGCAAAAGGGTGCGTAGCATCAATAATAGTCTCTAGTTTATAAGTTGCAGCTAAATTTTTTATTTTTTGGGAAGTCAACTTTCCCTTGATTACTTCTATCTCCAAATCAGTTAATAATTCAGCTCCATAATTGGTTACTACCGAAGCAAGTACTGAATAACCTTCTTCCTTCAATATTTTAATTATCTCTCGGCTGTCCTTTGTTCCCGCTAATACCAAAATCATACTTGATAACCCCGGGGAGTAATCATTAAATCTTGATCAGTATAAGTAGTTGAATTCCCAATGATTACAGTAGTTAACATATCAATTTCCTGCTCTAACATATCCGCTAAAGTAGTAGTCACTACCTGCTCACTGCCGCGTTTAGCCTTACAAACAATTCCTACCGGCGTAGCAGCCTGTCTATAATTTAAAAATATTTCTCTAGCTAGCTTAATCTGTTCAACCCGCTGGCTACTTTTAGGATTATACAGAGCAGTAATAAAATCTCCCTGCGCTGCTTTAGTTATTCTATCTTCAATTGTATTCCAAGAAGTTAATAAGTCACTTAAACTAATCACCACATAATCATGCATTAAAGGAGCCCCTAACGAAGAAGCTGCCGCATTAGCTGCCGTAATCCCTGGAACTACCTCTACTGAAATATCTAAATCCTGCTTAGAAACTAATTCTAAAACCAAACCGGCCATTCCATACACACCAGGGTCACCACTACTAACTAAAGCTACCTCTTGCCCTTGCTGGGCCAACTTAATCGCCCGGCGGCTGCGCTCTAGTTCACTTCCCATTCCCGTACTAATAATTTCCTGCTCATCATTTATAACTTCCTTCACCAACTCAATATATGTCGTATACCCGGCTATTGCATCTACTTTCTGTAATAGTCGATAAGCCTTCAGACTCATCTGTTCAATATCCCCAGGGCCAATGCCCACTACATAAAGCTGTCCTCCACCACTGCTACTGTTACTTGGTTCTTGCTTGTCTTGGCTAATAACAAATCTCCCTCCTTACTACTCAACATTGCTGCCGGCTCGCAGACACCGCTGACTCCTATCTGCTCTTTAACAAACTGAGAACTGGTATGATCTAACTTGCTATTTTTAATCTCCGCTCGGCTCACAATTTCAATCGGTACTCCTAATTCATCTGCTGCCTCTAAAATTCCAACTTCATCCTGCTTTAAATCTATTGTAGCTATCGATTTTATACTCGCTTGCTTTAAATTTAACTTCTCTACAGCAAACAGAACACCTTCCTTAACTTGCCGAGAACTAACCCCTCTTCTACAGCCAATACCTACTACTATATTTTGCGGAATCAATTGTAAATAATCTTGGTTCACTGCTACCTGTTGATTAGAAATAATAACGGGAAAACCGTTTTGCTCTCCTAATTGCTGTACAGAAAAACAATTCACATTAGCTGGTAACTCTAAATTCAATTCTAAATCAGTAAAAATATTAACCTGCCGGTCATTAACTAAGGCGGCATTAGCTAACTTCAAATTAGCAAACGGTTCAATTTGGCAGTTAAACTGTTGGGCCAACAGATCAAAAGCCAACTTATTTTGACAGTCAGTAGCAGTTGTAACCACTGGATTAGCCTCAATTAGATCCGCGATTCTGGTAGTTAACTGATTAGCTCCTCCTAGATGCCCCGATAAAGTACTAATTACATTCTGACCAGTTTCATCAATAGTAACTACTGCTGGATCTTTTCTTTTATCTTCCAGATAGGGAGCTAAAATTCTAACTACAATCCCCAACGCCATAACAAAAATCAATCCCTCATACTCACTAAATAAACTAGCTACTAATTGGCTTAAAGAGGAATCAAACTCATCTACCTCCCGATTAGAACTAACTTTAGCCGGCAGATATAAATCAACAGCTTCTAGCTTCTCCTCTAATTTATAAGCTAATTCAGCTCCTGTCTTAGTTAAAGCAATAACCGCCAACTTCATTCTGGTTGCGCCTCTCTAAACTGATGGCTGAAGTTTTTATCATATAACTTGGATTTACTATAGTCACTATCTAAAAAATCGCCCACCAGAATCATTGCTGTTTTGTCAATTCCAGCTTCCTTAACTTTCACCACTATATTATTTAACGTTCCCTCCACCGTTCTTTCCTCCGGCCAGGAAGCTTTCTGGACTACAGCAATAGGAGTATCGCCTGAATATTCTTCCTTGAGCTCTTCTACCACCCCTTCAATCAGGTGCACACTTAAAAAGATAGCCAGGGAAGCATTGTGGCTAGCTAACTTATGCAATTTTTCCTTCTCAGGCACAGCAGTTCTACCCTCTAATCTAGTGATAATGACCGTCTGCGATACATCGGGCAAAGTATATTCTCTTTCCACCGCTGCCGCCGCAGCTAAGAAAGAACTAACCCCGGGAATAATTTCATAATCTATATTCACTTGCTGTAAATAATCTAACTGTTCCTGCAGAGCCCCATAAATACTGGGATCTCCAGTATGAACTCGGGCTACTGTCTTATCCTCAACTTGAGCTGCTTCCATCTTAGCCACTACTTCTTCTAAAGTCATCTCCGCACTATTATAAACTTCTGCCCCAGGAGCATAATCTAAAATAGCAGGATTAACTAGCGAACCAGCATAAATAACTACCTCTGCTTTTTCTAACACCTTTTTCCCTTTAATTGTTAATAGTTCTGGATCTCCAGCTCCAGCACCAATAAAATAAACTTTCATCTTCTCACCTCTTCTTGACAATAATTAATGATAAATAATCAATGGTTGTTCCCACTAAAGAATCTAAATCAGAAGTAATAAACTCTTCCGGCTGACCGCAGCGGCTAATAAAAACCGCCTCTTCCTTTAAATTTAACTCCGCTAATAAGTCAACCAGTTGTGCATAGTTTTTGCTCACTTTGATTAGTACTATATTTTCAAAATTAATTAGTGCTTCTCTCACTTCTACTAAATCATCAACAGTAGGAATTACTGCTAACTTTTCATCTCCCTGGGTCAGGGGCAGATTAAGCCGACTACTGCCGGCATTAAGGGAAGCAACCCCCGGCACTGTTTCTACTTCTATTTTTGATTCACTTGCTTTTACCCGCTCTAAAATATAACTATAAGTACTATAAAATAACGGATCCCCAATAGTAATTAAAGCAACGTCCTGACCTGATGTCAGTAATTCAATCACCTCTGTCGTCACCCGCTCCCAGGCTGCTTCTAATTCTTGGGGGTTGCTCGTCATAGGAAAATGTAATCTTTGCACCCGTTTACTACAGTCAACAGTTTCCTTTACTGTCTGTAAAGCTAAGCTGTCTTTATCAGGATTGGCTTGAGGAGCACACACCAGATCAACTTCCTCTAAAATTCTTTTTGCTTTGAGAGTTAATAACTCAGGATCCCCCGGGCCAACTCCTAAACCATACAACTTACCGCTCATTTTTGTCACCTCTTATCCCCGCAGATAATATAAACTGGATTCATTCCTTTTAACATCTGATACTGACCTACTTCCTTAGTTCGAGTAACAGCTACATTACAGATTTGTAGTTGATAATCTAATCTAGCTAATTCTTCTCGAGCACTAGCTAAAGTATCTAAGGTAATAGCAGTAATTACTACCCGTCCTTTAGGGGTCAACTTGTCATCAACCACTTTTAGAATCTCTTTCAATTGGCCTCCACTACCGCCGATTACTACTCTATCAACTGGTGGCAAATCATTAAGAACTGTCGGCGCTTGACCACAAATTGGCTCCACATTATCCACTGCAAAGTTAGCCAAATTATCCTTAATTAAATCAATTCCTGCCTGTTTTCGTTCTACAGCATAAACTTTACCACCACTAACCTGCAGGGCTGCTTCCACCGTTAATGATCCGGTTCCCGCCCCAATATCATACACAACACTATCCTTCTTTAACCTCAGTTTAGCTATTGTAACGGTTCTAACCTCTTCTTTCGTCATCGGAATATCCCCACGGATAAATCTATCATCAGGAATCCCCGGCGTTTGATACTGCCACTCACCCATCATAAATCACCATCACATTTAAATCTGCAAACTCTTCTTGGCTTAATTGCTGCAGGCTGCCGCGGACAACTCTCTCCGACGGATAAGATAGATCTTCAGCTACCAGTCCTTTTTTACCCATAATTCCCTGCTCTAATAAGTACTTAGCTATCTCCTGCGGCGGAAACTGACGATCAGTAAAAAATCCTACTTTTTCCTCGGCGGCTACTAATTCAACTAACTTTTGTCGGTCATTACTACCGTGCAGACTAGTTATTTTAGCATCCTGCCAGATCATTTTTCCTTTAGCAAAGCCTAACTGTAAAGCACTAACTCCCGGGATGACCTCCAATTTATCTTCAGCAAAATATCTTTTTAAATAACTTAACATGCTATATAAACCAGGATCCCCGGAAACTAAAACTACTATTTTCTGCTCTTGATAATACTGGCTGATATATTTTTTTATCTGTTCTAGGTCAGCCGTAATCTGGAATTTTTCTTTATCCAGCCCAGAAAATAATTCTAACGCCCGCTGCCCACCGATTAAAATATCCGCCTGCTTAACTATTCTTTTAGTAACTGGCAGCAAATAATCCTCAGTTCCCGGCCCAATTCCAGCTACATAAATTTTATTCATAAATAAATCCTTCCTTTTTTATTAGTTAACAGGTAAACCAGAAAACTTTAAAACAAATATTTTACTAGCATTTAATTTTTAAATTTATAAAATTTTATATGAAATTATGTGGTTTTCTAAGTAGC
>CAYFUT010000028.1:0-31954 GCA_964346395.1 uncultured Halobacteroidaceae bacterium | reverse complement strand
TATCATTTTATTAATTAGATTTTGAATTTTGTTTTTAACTGTCAACTGTACACTGCTTTATTGGCGGAGGGGGTGGGATTTGAACCCACGGTACACAAAAGCGCACAGCAGATTTCAAGTCTGCCACCATAAGCCGGACTCGGACACCCCTCCCAATTTTCAGTACTTATCATATTAACATACAGCCCATTTGAAGTCAAGATTTAATTCTAACCAGATAAAAATACTACATTACAGTTACTGGTTTATTCAATTTTATACTTAGCTAAATTTTAATTTTCTAAATAATAAATAAAAAGTCATCTGCCGATGACTTAAATTAAAGTTTGATTTAAAATTAGATTGAATATGAACTTACAACAACCACTATTGATGAATTGTTCAAACTCAACCTTATCCTCACTACTTAGCTAATTGGCGAAGAGAGGGAGATTCGAACCTCCGCCAGGACAGTATATCCTGCTACAGATATAGCAAACCCGCCCCTTCAGCCACTTGGGTACCTCTCCACAAAATTCAGTTTACAGTGTATAATTTACAATTTACAGTTAAAAACCTTTAATTCAAAACCTTAAACAAACTCTCTATATCATTTTATTAATTAGATTTTGAATTTTGTTTTTAACTGTCAACTGTACACTGTTAACTGTACACTGGTTTATTGGCGGAGGGAGTGGGATTTGAACCCACGGTGCGCAAAAGCGCACAGCAGATTTCGAGTCTGCCACCATAAGCCGGACTCGGTCATCCCTCCATTTACAAACCAATTCTTATTGTAACCTTTTTTTAGCTACTTGTCAACGAAAAAACTGTAATTTCTTTTTTATCGTTTTGCAAGCAAGGAAACTCTATCCAAATCTGTAATTTGGGTGGGGTCGTTGACCTGCCTGTCCTACTCACTTTTAATCTTTTCTTTGCCACCTAAATATGGTCGTAAAGCCTCAGGAACAGTAATACTGCCCTCTTCATTTTGATAATTCTCCATAATAGCTGCTATTGTCCGGCCAATTGCTAACCCAGATCCATTTAAAGTATGGACAAATTTTGCTTTTGCTCCCGGTTCTGGCCGATATCTAATGCCCGCTCGACGCGCTTGAAAATCTTCAAAATTACTGCACGAAGATACTTCCCGATAGCGATCATAACTAGGCATCCAGACTTCAAGATCATATTTTTTAGCTGCTGTAAATCCTAAATCTCCTGTACACATATTCATTACTCGATAAGGCAATTCTAACCGCTGTAAAACTGTTTCTGCATTATTAACTATCTCTTCTAATGCTTGATATGAATTATCCGGTTTCACGAACCTTACCATTTCTACTTTATTAAACTGGTGCTGGCGGATGATGCCCCGAGTATCTCGCCCATGAGCTCCTGCTTCAGCTCGAAAACAGGCACTATAAGCCACATGCTGGATAGGAAGTTCTTCCGGGCTTAGAATCTCATCTCGATACATATTCGTCACCGGTACTTCAGCAGTAGGAATTAAGTAATAGTCAGTATCTTCTACCTTAAAGGCATCTTCGGCAAATTTAGGTAACTGACCGGTTCCCTGCATGCTGTCTTGATGCACCATATAGGGAGGAAAGATTTCCTCATAACCGTGTTCTTCTAAATGAATATCCAGCATAAACTGAATTAAAGCATGCTGTAGACGAGCTCCTACTCCCTTAAAAAAGGTAAATCGGGACCCGGAAACTTTAGCTCCCCGCTCAAAATCAAGAATATCTAATTTCGTTCCCAAATCCCAATGGGGTTGAGGAGAAAAATCAAACTCCGGTATCTCCCCCCACTGACGAACTGATTGATTATCAGCTTCATCTTCCCCTAAAGGTACATCTTCATGAATAATATTGGGAATCTGCAGCATTATTTCCTCTAACCGCTCTTCATAATGCTTTACTTCTTGGTCTAATTCTTTGATTTTATCAGCAACATCTTGCATTTCTGTTATTATTTTTTCTGCTTCTTCATCTTTTCCTTCGCGTTTTAACTTACCTATCTTATCTGACTCTTGATTCCGTTTATGTTTTAATTCTTCAACTTCTTGAATTAATTTTCTTCTTTTTTTATCTACCTCGGCAAATTCATCAATAGGAGCTTCAGTACCTCTCTGCTCTAATATTTCCTTAACTAACTCTAAATTGTTTCTTACAAACGATAAATCAAGCATTCTAATTAATCCTCCTTTATAGAAAAACTACAAACTTAAAACACTTACATCCAGTATTCCCTCTATAGCTAATAACTTTTCTTCTAATTCCCCACCTAATTCTTCATCAATATTAAGTACCATGACAGCATCTCCAGCTGCTTGATGGCGCCCAACATGCATACTGCCGATATTAACATCATTTTCACCTAAAATAGTACCTACTTTTCCTACAATCCCAGGCTGATCTTGATGTTCAGTGACCAACATTATTCCTTCCGGATTAACATCTACCTCATAGCCATTAACATCAACTATTCTTAATTCCTGGTTATGGAATACAGTACCTGCTAACTGTTTTTTACTAGCTTCGCTCTCAATTTTAACTGTAATTAAACTGGAATAATCTTCACTACTGGAAGTTTTTGTTTCCGAAATTTTAATTCCTCGCTCTTCAGCAATTACTTCTGCGTTAACTGTATTAACCGTTTCATCTAAAATTGGATCTAACATGCCCTGTAATAAACTTTTAGTTACCGGGGTTAAATCATAATCAGTGATCTCACCTTCATAAATTACCTCAATCTTTTCAATTCGTTCTTGATTCCACCCAGAATAAAACCCACCTAATTTCTTAGCTAAAGCAATATATGGTTCTAATTCTGCCATTTCTTCCGGCTGTAACCGAGGAATATTTAACGGTGTTTTAGGCATTTCTTCATTTAAAACCATTAATGCCTGCTTAGCAGCTTCAATAGCTACATTATCCATAGCCGCCACTGTTGTTCCACCTAAGTGAGGAGCAACCGTCACTCGCTCGTCAAACTCAAATAAATTATAATCTTCTCCCGGCGGCTCTTCTTCATGAACATCTAATCCAGCCGCAGCTACCTTTTCTGATTCAAGTGCTTCCGCTAAAGCAAATCGATCAACACAGCCGCCGCGAGCTGCATTAACAATTCTAACCCCATCTTTCATCTGGGCAAATGTTTCTTCAGTTAATAAATGATGCGTTTCATCAGTTAACGGAGTATGAATAGTAATATAATCAGACCGTTCATATATTTCTTGTTTACTAACTAATTCTACCCCGAGCTTTTCTCCGCGTTCTTCCGGAATATACGGATCATTAGCTATTATTTCCATATTAAACGCCTGCGCCCGTTTAGCTACTGTACCGCCGACTCTACCTAAACCAATAATTCCTAAAGTTTTTTGATTTAACTCTACTCCTATATATTTATTTCGCTCCCACTTTCCTGCTCTAACTGACCTATCAGCAGGCACGGTATTCCGGGAGATAGCTAACATTAAATTCATTGTCTGTTCTGCTGCCGAAACTGTATTTTCCCCAGGGGTATTTAACACTATAATCCCCTGTTTAGAAGCAACATCTATATCAATATTATCATACCCGGAACCAGCTCGAGCAATTACCTTTAAATTATCAGCTTGGTTAAGAACCTCTTCATTTAACGGAGTCATGCTGCGCAGCATAATCCCATCATATTTACCAATTTCATCTAATAATTCTTCATAAGAAAGTTCAGTATTAAAAGTAACTTCTACTCCATTCTCCTCTAACAAATCTCTACCAGCTTTAGCAATCGGATCACTAACTAATACTTTCATTCTTTTTTGCCTCCTCAAATACTTGTTGAACTGCTTGTAAACCAGTTCCCAGCTCTATATCTGCTCCTTCATCCTTAAGTACTAGTTCTAAAGCCGAAATAGTAGACATTACATCAGTTCGGCTTACATTTCCTAAATGTCCAATCCGGAAATAGTCCCCTTTTAATTTTCCTTTACTACCTGTAATATATACATTATGTTCTTCCTTTAACCGCTGTTTTAAAGTACTGTATTCTACATTATCTGGTAATTTAATAGCTGTCACAGTGGAAGAAGCAATTTCATCAGCCACTAAAAGTTCCATCCCCATAGTTCTAACTGCTTTGCGAATAGCAGTAGTGACAGTTGTATGCCGGTTAAATACATTTTCTAATCCTTCATCCTTAATCTCCCGTAAAACCTCTCTCAGTACATATAGAACCGAAATTGCCGGGGTAGAAGGAGTTTGACTATCACGATCAAATCTATCTTTAGCGCGCTTAAAGCTCCAGTAAAATTTAGGTAAATCAGAATCCTCTCCAGCAGCCAGAGCCTGTTCGCTAACACTTACTAAACAGAGACCCGGCGGAGTCATTAAAGCTTTTTGCGAGGAAGTAACTACTACATCTGCCCCCCATTTATCAGTTTTAAGTTCAATACCCCCAAGAGAACTAACTGCATCTACCAACAATAAGGCTCCATGTTCTTTAGCTAATTCTCCAATGGGAGCCGGATTATTAACTACTCCCGTGGAAGTTTCATTATGAGTCATTAAAATAGCCTTAATTTCCTGCTCTTCATCCTGGGCCAACCTCTCTTTTACCTGTTCTACATCTACATCTTCCCCCCAGGTAAAGTTCATCCGTTCTACATCTACACCATATCTCTCTGCAATCTTAGCATAGCGTTCACCAAAAGCACCAGTACATAACGATAATACTTTATCGCCCTCGGATAAAGTATTAGCAATTGAAGCCTCTAGTCCCCCAGTACCTGAACAAGTAAGCACCAGCACATCATTGTCAGTCTGAAAAACGTATTTAAGCCCCTCAGTAACTTCCTCAATCAATTCATCACATGCTTCCTCCCGATGGCCAATCATCGGCTGTGCTCCCGCCTGGCGGGCATTTTCCGGCACAGGAGTTGGCCCGGGTAACATTAAAGTTCTCTTTTCTTTCATGAATACCACTCCCTTCTCTCTTCTCTTATACTCTTAGCTCTATGTATAAGCACACTTCTAATTAGTTGGTTGCATTATATAATACTTCCCTTGAAAACGCAAGACCAGCAGACTATCAATTGACAATTATAAATCAAAGTCATATAATCTTTTACTTCCAGATACTTTAAAGGCATTAATTGTTATTAGAAAAATATACATTAAGAAGTTAACGCGTATGATTTAATACCGTAACTTAAGATCCCTATATTTGCCGTCGCGCAACAGCTGATAATAAAGAAAATCAGACTTCGGCCCTTCTAATTTATCCGCCTGCAAATTAACTGAATGTCCGCGAGAACCTCCTAATACTTTAATTACTAAATCATTAACTGTGCCTAATAACTTCTCTATTGGAGAAGGCTGCCCGTACTGAATAACTTCCGGTTCTCCTTTTATCCCGGCTAATTCAGCAGCTGCTTTTACTGCATCATAATAAGTTCCTAAGTGATCAATCAAATTTAACTCTTTAGCTTGGGCTCCATTATAAATTCTACCATCAGCCAGTTCTCTCACTTTACTTTCTTTTAAATTTCTACCTTCAGTAATTACTGCTACAAATCTATCATATACATCGCTGACCATTTTCTCCATTATTTGTTTCTCCTGCTTGGTCATTTCTCTAGTAGGACTACCTATATCCTTATACTTACCGCTTTTTAAAGTTACATGCTGAATACCTAACTTATCATACAGACCTTCTAGATTTTGAAACTGCATAATCACTCCGATACTGCCGGTAATAGTAGCTGGATTAGCATAAATTTCATCAGCTAAACAAGAAACATAATAGCCCCCCGAAGCAGCTGTACTCCCCATAGAAACAACAATCGGCCGCCCGGTCTGCTTGAACTTTTTTAATTCCTGATAAATAGCATCTGAAGCAGCTGAACTTCCGCCCGGACTATTAACCCGCAGTAAAATAGCTTTAATACCTTGATCTTCCCGGGCCTGATTGATATAATCCATTATTTCTTTTGCACTTGCATAACTCGGCTGCCAGGGCGAAGCTCCTCCTCCTCCGCTTACAATCGGACCGTTAATGTTAATAACAGCTATATCTCCTTGCGGAGAACTTTTTTTCGTCAGTAAATTTCCCGCAGCAGTAATCCCTAAAATTCCCAGGCTTACTATCCCAATTATAACCACTATCAATAATACTAAACCAACTTTTTTAGCACTCAACTCCATTATGATACCCCCACAATTATAACTCTTCTCTCCTAACCTTAAAGACCATTATAAAGCACTATATCCTGCTTTAAAATATAATTTACTTCTCATAAGCGTTAACTTAAACCAAATTTTAGTAATTTAAAGTGGAGCATTAGCAATATTAAGCTTGAGGTTGAGATTGAGGTTAAGCAACTATTGCAACCAATGGTCATAATGATTTACTTCTTTAAATTTCTAAACTTCTTGGTTAGCAAGTAATCGGGTAGCACTTACTACTTGGTCTTGGTTATTAAGCCGCATAACCATTACCCCTTGTGTATTACGTCCGGTAACTGAAATTTCTCTTACAGAAGTTCTTAACAACCTACCCTGACGAGTAATTAAAACCAACTCATCTTCTTCGCCAACCACCTCTAAAGTAACTACTTTACCATTAGTTTCAGTCTGCTTTAACGTAATTAATCCTTTCCCGCCTCTAATTTGTTTTCTATATTCTTTAATTGGCGTCCGCTTACCATAGCCTTGTTCCGTAATTACTAATAAATCTCGATTCGACTTAGCAGCTTCTATTCCTACTACTTCATCATCTGCATCTAAGCCGATTCCAATTACTCCCTGAGCTGTACGCCCCATCGGCCGCACATCTGTCTCTGAAAATTTAATCGCTAACCCATTTTTAGTACCCAGAATAACTTCTTGTTCTCCATTAGTTACTACAGCATCTATTAATTGATCCCCTTCTTTTAAATCAACTGCTATCAACTTTGAATAATTAGTAGCAAATTGGGTCAATTCGGTTTTCTTTACTATTCCTTGTTTTGTAGCCATAAATAAATATTTATTGTCGGAGAACTCATTTATCGGCTGAATATCAGTAATTGATTCATCTTTTTCTAACTCTAATAAATTAATAATAGGAACTCCTTTTGCCTGCCGCCTAGCTTCCGGAATTTGATAGCCTTTTAACCAGTACATATTTCCCCGATCAGTAAAAAATAACAAGTAATTATGGGTAGAAGTGGCCAGCACTTTATCTACTTGATCTTCCGCCTTAGTCTTCATCGCAATTATTCCTTTACCGCCCCGATGTTGATTACGGTAAGTATCAACTGGCATTCGTTTAATATATTCATCTTCAGTCACTGAAATAATAACTTCTTCTTCTTCTATTAAATCTTCTAAAGCTAAGTTGATTTCTTCATCTCTAATCTCTGTTCGGCGCTCATCTTTATATTTTTCGCGTAATTCTTGTAGTTCTTCTTTTATAATTTCCAGTAATTTTTCTTCACTAGCTAAAATCGAATTATAATATTCAATTTTTTCTTCTAGTTCTGCATACTCCGTTTCAATTTTATCTTGTTCTAAACCTGTTAACCTATGTAACCGCATATCTAAAATAGCCTTGGCCTGCTTTTGGGATAAATCAAATTCAGCAATTAACTTTTTCTGGGCAGTTTTACGGTCATCTGAACCGCGAACAATTTTTATTACTCGATCAATATTCTCTAAAGCAATTCGGAATCCTTCCAGAATATGAGCTCGAGCTTCTGCTTTATCTAAATTATATTTTGTTCGTCTGGTAACTACTTCTTTTTGATGGTCAATATAATGTTCTATAACTTCTTTTATCGTTAAAACTTCCGGTTCACCATCTACTAAAGCCAGCATAATAATTCCAAAAGTAATCTGCAATCTAGTTCGTTTGTAAAGTTTATTTAAAGTAACATGCGGATTGATTCCCCGTTTTAATTCAATGACTATCCGCATTCCGCGCCGATCAGATTCATCGCGTAAATCAACAATTCCTTCCAGCTTATCTTCACGAACTAAATCCGCTATTTTTTCTACTAATTTAGCTTTATTAACTTGATAGGGCAGCTCAGTAACGATAATCTGATACTTATTACTTGCTATTTCTTTGGTTTCCGTCCGAGCTCTGACTTTAACTTTCCCGCGGCCAGTTTCAAAATAATCTTTAATTGGTTTCCGCCCCATAATTAAACCGCCCGTAGGAAAATCAGGGCCTTTAATTGTTTTCATTAATTCTACTGGTTCTAAATCAGGATTATCGATTACTTTAATTACTCCATCGATTACTTCCTTTAAATTATGAGATGGAATCTGAGTACTCATTCCAACTGCAATTCCTGAAGTTCCATTAATCAGTAAATTAGGTAACCTCGCCGGTAGTACTTTTGGTTCTTCTAAAGTACCATCAAAATTATCTTTAAAATCAACAGTATCTTTCTTAATATCTGATAGTAATTCAGTAGTAATTGGAGCCATCCTGGCCTCTGTATACCGCATAGCAGCAGCTGAATCACCGTCAACAGAACCAAAATTACCGTGACCATCAACGAGTTGGTAGCGGTAAGAAAAATCTTGGGCCATCCGAACCATTGTATCATAAACAGCTGTGTCTCCGTGGGGGTGGTATTTCCCCAGCACTTCTCCTACAATACGAGCTGACTTCTTATGCGGTTTATCCGGCCGCATACCTAAATCATGCATTGCATATAATATTCGGCGGTGAACAGGCTTTAAACCATCTCTTACATCAGGTAAAGCCCGCCCTACAATTACACTCATGGCATAATCAATATATGCCTCCTGCATTTCATCCTCAATATCTACCTGTTGAATACTTTCCCCTTCCGTATCGATTGTAACCTACCTCCCATTACACATCTAAATTCTGAACTTCATTCGCATGCTGCTGAATAAATTCACGTCTAGGCTGTACTTTATCTCCCATTAACTTAGTAAAAATATCATCAGCTACTACTGCGTCACTAATCTGAACCTGCAGTAAAGTTCTATTTTGCGGATCCATCGTTGTCTTCCAGAGTTGTTTAGGATTCATCTCGCCTAATCCCTTATAGCGTTGAAGAGAAACTCCTCTGGTACCCATTTCATCTAATAATGCTTCTTTTTCCTGATCCTTATAAACGTACTGTTCTTTTCTACCTTTTGTAATTTTATATAATGGTGGTTGTGCAATATAAACTAATCCCTCTTCTAATAACGGACGCATATAGCGATAGAAAAAAGTTAATAACAGAGTTCTTATGTGAGCTCCATCAACATCTGCATCGGTCATAATAATTACCTTTTTATACCGCGCTTCACTCATATCAAATTCATCTGCTATGCCAGTTCCTAAAGCTGTAATTAAGGATCTAATTTCTTTGTTATTTAGAATTCGATCTAATCTTGATTTTTCAACATTTAAAATTTTACCTTTTAAAGGTAAAATAGCTTGAAACTCTCGATCTCGACCCTGCTTAGCTGAACCTCCGGCTGAATCCCCCTCAACGATATATAGCTCACTTTTTTCTGGATCCCGAGAAGAACAGTCAGCTAACTTACCAGGTAAAGCAGTCGTAGATAAAGCCGACTTCCGCTTAGTTAATTCCCTTGCTTTTTGGGCAGCTTCTCGTGCTTGAGCAGCAGCAATAGCTTTCCTTACAATTTTCTTACCTAAGTTAGGATTTTCCCGCAGTAAAGTAGCTAATTTTTGGGATACAATAGAATCAATAATACCTCTAATTTCACTATTTCCTAACTTAGTTTTCGTCTGTCCTTCAAATTGGGGATCAGTTAAGCGGACATTGATGATAGCTACAATTCCTTCTCTAATGTCTTCCCCCGATAAATTATCATCACTTTCTTTTAACATACCTTGCTGGCGGGCATAATTATTTATTGTTCTGGTTAAAGCAGATTTAAAACCACTTAAATGAGTTCCGCCTTCATGGGTATTTATATTATTAGCAAAAGTAAATATTTTTTCTACATAGTCGCTATTATATTGAATAGCAATCTCTACTTCTGTATCTTCTACTTTATCTTCAAAGTAGATAACCTCTTTGTGTAGCGGGTCATGATGCTGGTTGATTTCTTCAATGAAAGAAACAATACCACCTTCATATTGAAACTGATCAGCTTTTTCTTCTTCTCGCCGGTCAATAATTTCAATTTTAGCTCCCCGGTTTAAATAAGCAAGTTCTTTAAATCGTTGGGATAAAGTCTCATAATTATAGTCGAGATTTTCAAAAATTTCGTCATCAGGTTTAAAGGTAATTTTTGTGCCTGTTGTTTCAGTTTTGCCGATTACTTGTAAATCTTGTTGAGGAATTCCCCGTTCATAAGATTGATAGTAAACTTTACCATTACGTTTAATTTCTACTTCTAACCATTCTGATAAAGCATTAACTACTGAAACTCCTACTCCATGTAGGCCACCAGAGACCTTATAACCTTCACCTTCAAACTTTCCACCTGCATGTAAGACAGTCATCACTACTTCTACTGCCGGCCGATTCTTCTTAGCATGAGATGCTACTGGAATTCCCCGACCGTTATCAATGACAGTTACTGAATTATCTTCTTTCAAAATTATGTTAATTTCATCACAATAATCAGCCAATACTTCGTCTATGCTATTATCTACTACCTCGTAAATCAAATGGTGTAATCCTTTGGCTTCTGTGCTTCCAATATACATTCCGGGTCGCTTACGAACAGCTTCCAATCCTTCTAATACTTGAATCTGATCCGCATTATAAGTTTCGCTCATTCACCTATACCCTCCATTCAAGTCATTCTTCAAGATTGTAAATAAAATTAACCCTTTTTCTCAAAGTAGCAGAGGAAATCATGGAATAATAAACTTTTTCGTTTGTTATTATAAACGAACTTGGATCTCCTTGGGAATAATCAATTACAAACCCTTCTTTTTTTGCTATTTCTAAGAATTTTTTAGTCTCTTCTGAGTCAGTAGTTGCTTCTAAATCTGCAATCATCACTACTTCCTGAGCAGGTATGGTATGCCCCCCACCTAAATGTAACATTTTACCGCCTCCTCATTTTTTAGGTTAGTTAATAACATTGGCCTTAACTTTCAATCTGTTTTACTGTTCCTTCGTTTATTTTGAAGAAAAAGAATTTATTTTTATTTAAATTAACTACTTCTTCCCGTTCTGTACTTGTAATAAAAGTTTGTACTTTATTGCGAACAGTAGTTAATAATTGAGATGACCTGTTATTATCAAGTTCAGAAAAAACGTCATCTAATAACAAAACAGGATATTCACCTACCTTAGACCGCATGAATTCTAATTCTGATAATTTAAGAGCTAAAGCAGTAGTCCGCTGTTGGCCTTGGGAGCCATATTTTCGAACATCAATATCATTTACAAGCAGTGATATATCATCACGGTGAGGGCCTACAGTAGTTACTCCTCGCTCAATTTCTTTGTCTTTTATTTTCTGAAGATAAGCACTGAATTTTTCTTTGATTTCTGCTTGGGAACTGTTTTTATCTATAGCTAATTTTGTATCATAATTTAATTCTAATGTTTCTTGGCCATTAGTTAATTTACGCTGAGTCAACCGAGCTAAAGGAGTTAATTTAGTTAATGCGTTTAATCTTCTGCTGATAATCTTACTACCTAAGTTAATTAATTGTTGATCCCATACTTCCAGCATTTCTTGGGGAGATTGTTGAGCTCTAATTTCTTTTAATAGATTGTTTCGCTGTTTTAATACTTTGTTGTAATCATGGAGTAAGTGATTATAATAAGAATTAACTTGTGATAATTCTAAATTGATAAATTTTCTTCGCTGAGTAGGACTTCCTTTAACTAACTTTAAATCTTCAGGTGAAAAAATAACTACATTTAAATACCCCATTAGATCACTTATTTTGTCCAAGTTATTATTATTTACACTAACTTGCTTGCTTCTTCCCTCTTGGCTGACAGTTAATTGATAATTTTGTTCTTTCTTTATGACTTCTCCCTTTAGATAAAACTTGTTTTCCTCCCAGTTGATGAGTTCAGAAGTTACGCTTGTTCGATGAGAAGCACCGGTTCCTAATATGTAAATAGCCTCTAATAAATTAGTTTTTCCTTGGGCATTAGCACCAATGAAAAAATTATAGTTAGAATTAAATTTTAAATGTTGTTGAAAATAATTCCGGAAATTATTCAAGTATAACTGAGCTAAATACACTTTAAGTCTCCACCCTTCAATCAGGAACCTGCTACTTTATATTTATTCCCATTATATTCAATTATATCCCCGTTACTTAAAGAACTACTCCGCTGTTTTTCTATTTCTTGATTAACTTTAATTTTTCCTTCTTGAATAAGTTTTTTTGCTTGTCCGCCAGTATTTGCTATTTCAGCCCATTTTAAAAATTGATCTAGTTTAATAGTTTCCGTATTAATTTGAATTTTTTTCATTCAGTTACCTCCTCATATCAAATTTCATTGATTCGATATGAGCATTATAACATAAATTTACCTATCTTCCGAATTTATTTTCTTTTGCCCTTTTCCAGTTTTCCCCACCTACCTGGTTTTTCCCCTAATGCATTAACTTAGGTATATAGCATGTAATACTACTAATGCTACTAGTTGTTTTTATTTTAATAACTAGTAGTAATAGTAGTAGGGGTTGTGGATAATGTGGATAACTCGGATGATCCCCGGCTAGCCAAGGGGTTAGGCCTGTGGATTAATTGTGGATAACTTGTGGATAAGTTTAAAGTTTTCCACAGGGTGTGGATAAATAAGAAGGTTTTGAAAGTTATCCACAATCTATTAACAATCTATCCACAGGTTGCCCACAACTTATCAACAACTTATCCACAAGGTGATTACAGTTTTAATTCCATTTATTGGTTTATTTTTTCTTTTAGTTGCTGAATAGTAGTTTTAAACTCGGGTTCAGAATTAACCTTATCTTCTATTTTATTGTAAGCATGTAAAACAGTACTATGATCTCGCCCACCAAATTTGTCTCCAATTTTTGGAAGTGAAGAATCAGTTAATTCTCGGGCTAAATACATAGCTATTTGTCGGGGAAAAGCAATTGCTTGCGTTCTTTTTTTAGATTCCATACTAGCTAATTCCAAATCGTAATAATCAGCTACAATCTGTTTAATCAATTCCACATTAACTTCTCCAGACTCAGATTGATTTTGTCCGTTAGTTTGAGTAGTAATATTATGTAAAACTTCTTCTGCTAACTCTACAGTAATTTGTTTATTGGTAAAGGAAGAATAAGCAATTACTCTAATCAAAGCTCCTTCTAATTCTCTAATATTAGATTTTATTTTATTGGCGATATGGACTACTACTTCGTTAGGAACTTCTAATCCTTCTAGTGCTGCCTTTTTTTTCAAAATAGCAATTCTAGTTTCTAAATCTGGTTCTTGAATATCAGTTATTAAACCCCATTGAAATCGAGAGCGCAATCTTTCTTCGAGGGTGGGAATTTCTTTTGGGGGTCGATCGCTAGAAATTACAATTTGTTTATTAGCTTCGTGAAGAGCATTAAAAGTATGAAAAAACTCTTCTTGTGTCCGTTCTTTGCCGGCTAAAAATTGAATATCATCAACTAGTAAGATATCAATATTTCGGTATTGATTACGGAAATCAACTGTACTATCATCTTTAATGGAATTAATTAATTGATTAGTAAATTCCTCCGAGGTTAAATACATTACCTGCATATTTGAATTATGCTCAAGAATGTAGCGGCCAATGGCATGCATTAGATGAGTTTTTCCTAGCCCAACTTCCCCATAGATAAATAAGGGATTGTAAGCCTTAGCAGGTGCTTCAGCTACAGCTAAAGAAGCAGCATGGGCAAATCGATTACTATTACCAATTACGAAAGTATCGAAAGTATACTTGGGATTTAAATCTTGTTTACTAGTTTGGATCAAATCTCCTTGCTGCTGTGGAGATGATTCTCTTTTTTTCTTTTTATTTTCCTCCTGAGGAGTAGTTAAAATTTCTTTTTCTTTCATTTCAGGAGTAATAAATTTTATTTCATAAGAATTATCGGTTATTTCAGTTAAGGTTTTATGGACTAATTTGGAGTATCTTGTTTCTAACCAATCTTGGGCAAATTCATTAGGGACTTCAATGAGAAAACTGCCTTCCTGAATTGCTAGTGCTTCTGTAGATTTAAACCAAGTTTCAAAACTAGGTTTGGTTAATTCTCCTTTGATTTTAGTTAATGCTGTTTCCCATAACTGGTCAATATTTTGATTGCCCGGCACGATAGGAACCCTCCTGCATAAGTTATCCACAGGCGCCTGTGGATAACTTTATTTAGTTAATAAAAAGTTAAAAAGATTAGCTATTCACAAGACTTGGGAAAAAATTAGAACAAATTAATTGGGTGTGAAGAGCTAATCTGTAAGGGTTGAGCGGAATAATATAATAACTTAATATTTTATTTTTATATTTGTATTGCACAATAATTTTAACAAATTAGATGTGAATTATCAATGGTTTTTGTGGATAATTTAAGGGAGTTGTGGATAACTTAATGGGAAAAAGACTATTAAACCTTGACAGAGATTAAGCAAATGATTTATAATTGAATAGAGTATGACTGGTATAAATAATTCTGAAAAATTTAATTAAGGGAGTGAGTAATGTAGCTAGGGAGGAGTAGGCATGTCTAAGGATGGAAAACTAAAAAAGAATTACCAGTTTGAACAGGTTTATAAGTATGGTACTTCGCTTGCTAATCGGCTAATAGTGTTGTATTATTTGAATCAAAATCATTCTCACCGGCGAATTGGTTATTCGGTGAGTAAAAAAGTAGGTAAAGCTGTAACTAGAAATAGAGTTAAGCGCTTGTTTAGAGAAACTTATCGGCATAATAATGATAAATTAAAAACAGGGATTGATATTGTATTAGTAGCTAGAAAACCGATAGCAAATGCTTCCTATCAAGAAGTGGAACGGGCTCTAAATCACTTATTTAAAAAAGCAGATTTACTTAAGGAGAGTTAAGAATGAGACGGTTAATAACTGCTGGTTTGGTAGGAATAATCAGGTTATATCAGCGATTAATTTCACCGCTAACGGGGAAACAAAACTGCCGCTTTTATCCGTCGTGCTCTACATATGCCATTGAAGCTTTAAGAAAGTATGGAATCTTAACAGGAGGTTGGATGGCTATTAAGCGAATTTTACGCTGTCATCCTTTTAATGATGGAGGTTATGACCCGGTTGAATAATATTTACTTTTAACGACAATTAACTTCTGCAGCCGAGGTGTTTGATTGTAAATTGTTAGCTGGTAAATAAAAATCATAAACAGATTTAGGAGGGTTTAGGTTGGTAGATATTTTTACACTTGGTTTGTTTGGATGGTTATGGGATTTATTACAGAATTCATTAGATTGGTTTTATGGTTTTACTGGTAGTTACGGTTTGTCAATTATTTCTCTAACATTTATTATCAGATTACTTTTATTTCCGCTAGTAAGTAAGCAGACCCGGTCAATGAAGAAGATGCAGGCTTTGCAACCGAAAATAGAGGAATTAAAGGAAAAGTATGAAGATGATCAAGAAAAAATGCAGCAAGAAACGATGAATCTATACCAGAAACATAAAGTTAATCCAGCGATGGGATGTTTGCCGATGTTAGTTCAGATGCCGATTTTAATCGGGCTGTATAGAACTTTGAGAAGTTGGGAGGCTTTAGCAGGACAGCCGTTTTTATTGATTCCTGATTTAAGTCAACCTTATGGTCCATTAGTAATTTTAACTGGTCTGCTGATGTTAGGCCAAACGACTATGACCCAAAAGCTGCAGGGTAAGGATATCAAAGAAAATAAGATGATGCTGTTTATGCCGTTATTAATTATATTTATTGGATTTCAAGTACCTTCTGGAGTTATCCTTTACTGGTTTACGTCTAATTTAGTGATGTTAGTTCAGCAGTATTTCTTATATAGCGAATCGACTGATTTGGATTTAGATGTAAAGGAGGAATCCAATTAAGATGAAAGGGGTCACTGCAACTGGCGAAAGTATTGAACAGGCCCTAGAAGCAGGAATGAAACAGTTAAAAATAGAAGATGAACGGGAAGTAGAATACGAAGTAATCCAGCAAGCAGAAGATGGTTTTTTGAATATTTTTGGCGGTCAAGAGGCAAAAATAAAAGTAACTCCCAAGCAGTCGAAAGTAGAAATTGCTCGTGAGTTTTTAGGACAAGTCCTAGGGGAAATGGAGCTTGGGTTTGAAGTTGAAGTACTGGATAATAGAGAAAAAGCAGGAGAAGCGGTGTTTAATATTTCTGGCCAGGACTTAGGGATTATCATCGGTCATCGGGGTAAGACGTTAGATGCCCTTCAATATTTAGCTAATTTAGCTGTAAATAAGGGTGAAAGAGAGTATTTGCGAGTGATCTTAGATGCAGAGGGCTATAGAGAAAGAAGGAAAGAAACGTTACAGCAGTTAGCGCAAAAAATGGCTAGTAAGGCGAAAAAAGGAAATAAAAAAGTGGTATTGGATCCCATGCCGCCCCATGAACGGCGGATTATCCATACTACTTTGCAGAGTGTTTCCGGGGTTTCTACTTATAGTAAAGGAGAAGACCCGCATCGGAAAGTAGTAATTACAACTGAGTAATTTATCGGCCCAGTGTTTTTAAATGCTGGGTCTGTTTATTTCAGGGTGAATGTAGGCTAATGTTTAATTTAGAGAGGTGAAAATATGTATCCTAGTGATACCATTGCTGCTATTTCTACTCCAGTTGGTGAAGGTGGAATTGGAATTATAAGAGTTAGTGGTCCCCAGGCAGTTGAATTAGTAGATAATATTTTTACAGGAGTTAAAGATAAATCTCTATCTACTGTAGATAGTTATACAGCTCATTATGGGCAAATTGAAAATCCGGCGACAGAAGAAATATTAGATGAAGTTATTGCTTTAGTAATGAAGGCGCCTAAGACGTATACTAAAGAGGATATTGTAGAGATAGACTGCCACGGCGGCACGGTAGTTTTACAGGAAATTTTAGATTTAGTTTTACAACAGGGAGCTCGATTAGCTGATCCAGGAGAATTTACTAAACGGGCCTTTTTGAATGGACGAATTGATTTAGCGCAAGCAGAAGCAGTAATTGATTTAATTAGATCAGAGACAGAAACGGGGAGAAAAGTAGCGGTAAATCAGTTAGAAGGTGGACTATCAGCTAAGATAGAGGATATTAGACAAAACTTGGTTTCTTTGTTGGCTCATTTAGAGGCTACCATTGATTTTCCCGAGGATGAAATTGATGATTTCAACTCGGAAGAATTAGGAACACGAATTAAGCAAGTGCTTACAAAAATAGATGATTTGTTAGCTACTAGTGAGCGAGGGAAAATACTGAAAGAAGGACTAGAAACAGCAATTATTGGTCGGCCTAATGTTGGAAAATCAAGTTTGTTAAATGCTTTAGTCCAGGAAAAAAGAGCTATTGTTACTGAAGTGCCGGGCACTACTCGTGATATAATTGAGGAAGTGATTAATATAGAAGGGATTCCAATAAAGATTATTGATACTGCCGGTATTCGAGAGACTGAAGACCAAGTAGAAAAGATGGGAGTAGAAAAATCAGAAGAATTTCTTACTCAGGCAGATTTGGTATTGTTGGTATTAGATATGAGTCAGGGAATTACAGAACAGGATAAGGAATTGATGAGAAATATTAAAGAACAAGACAAAAAAGCAGTAGTAATTGCTAATAAATTTGATTTGGAAAAAGAATTAGATTTAACAGAAGTAAAAGAGGTTTTACCGCAGAGGCCAATTGTAAAAACAGTGGCTATTTCTCGAAGTGGGATAGAAGAATTAGAAGAAGTAATTTCTGATTTAGTCTTTACTGGTCAAGTTGAGGCTAGTAATCAAACATTGATTACTAATTTGCGCCATAAAAATGCACTGGAGCGGGCCAAAAATCACTTAGAAGATGTGCGGGAAACTTTTGAACAGGGACTGCCTAATGATTTTTTAACTATAGATCTACGGTCGGCTTTAGAAGCAGTAGGGGAAATTACTGGCGATACCTTAGGAGAAGATATTATTGATCAGATATTTGCTGATTTTTGCCTGGGGAAATAAAAATGGAGAATGGAAAATGGAGAATGGAGAATGATAAATGATAAACAACATTTAAAACCTAAAAAGTAGCGACATGGCATGCCAGGTCGCAGTTTAGGTATGCACATTAAAGTACACAAATTGATAATCAAAATTAAGCCAATACAATTACTTCTGTATTTGATTGTAAGGTTTACTCAAATTCAAACTCAAGCTTAAGTTTAGGAGGATGTGGTGTTAATGAAAGAATATGATGTGATTGTAATTGGAGCGGGTCATGCGGGCTGCGAGGCTGCTTTAGCCAGTGCTCGGATGGGGTGTACCACCTTAGTTTTAACTTTAAATGCTGACCATATAGCTTTAACCCCTTGCAATCCGTCTATTGGTGGTCCAGCCAAGGGGCATATTACTCGCGAAATAGATGCTTTAGGTGGAGAAATGGCAAAAGTGGTAGATAAAACGTATGTGAACATTAGGAAACTAAATACTTCTAAAGGTCCTGCTGTTCATGCGCTGCGGGCGCAAATAGATAAACAGGAGTACCAGACGGAAATGAAGAAGGCTTTAGAACAACAGGATAATTTAGATCTAAAACAGTCGGTAGTAACGGAAATTATTGTAGAAGACCAAGCCGTAAAAGGAGTTAGTACGATTACCGGGGTGGACTATTATGCTGACAAGGTAGTTTTAACTACCGGTACTTCGTTAAATGGAAAAGTAATTATTGGTGATATTAAATATACTGGTGGGCGCCAGGGAGAATTTGCTGCTGTTGAATTAGCAGATAGTCTTCAGGAGGCAGGGATTGAATTAGAGAGGTTTCAAACAGCTACTCCTCCGCGCGTTGATAAGCAGACAGTTGATTTTTCAGCCATGCGGATTCATGCGGGGGCAGAAGAAAAACTACAGTTTTCTTTTTTTGAACCGCGGGTGGAGCGGGAACAAATTCCCTGCTGGTTAACAAGAACTAACCAACGTACTAAAGAAGTTATTCAGGAAAATATTGATTATTCTCCTATTTCTACGGGAATTGTAGAAGGAGAAGGTCCGCGCTATTGTCCCTCGATTGATCGAAAAATAATGAGGTTTCCGGAAAAAGACAGCCATCAAGTATTTGTAGAGCCAGAAGGAAGATATACTAATGAGCTTTATTTAAATGGTTTAACTACTAGTATGCCGGAAGAATTTCAGGCAAAGATTATCCGCAGTGTACCGGGCTTAGAAGAGGCAGAAATTGTCCGGCCTGGTTATGCAGTAGAATATGATTATATTCCTCCTTACCAACTGCAGCCGACTATGGAGAACCAGGTAGTGGAGGGGCTGTATACAGCTGGCCAAATTAATGGAACGAGCGGTTATGAAGAAGCTGCTGCTCAAGGGTTAATGGCAGGAATTAATGCAGTATTATCTATTAAAGAGCAAGAACCTTTGATTTTGGATCGATCCGAGGCATATATAGGAGTTCTGATTGATGATTTGGTAACAATGGGAACCAATGAACCTTATCGAATGTTAACTTCTCGGGCAGAATATAGGCTGTTACTGCGGCATGATAATGCTGATTTAAGACTCAGTGAGATTGGTCATGAAGTTGGTCTGCTGCCGGTTGATAATTACCAGCAAGTAGAAGAAAAAAGAAAGGCAATTAATCAGGCAATGTCAGTACTCAATAATGTGCGGATTACTCCTACTAAGGAAGTTAGAAATATTCTTCAGGAATTAGGCAGTGGAGGATTGAAGAAGCCGGTTAACTTATCTACAATTTTAGAACGCCCTGAACTTGACTATGAAGATTTGAATCAGCTGTCGGAGGAAGTACCTGCGGTAGAGTCGGAAGTTAAGGAACAGATAGAAATTAAAACTAAATATCGCGGCTATATCGAAAAACAGATGCGTCAGGTAAATAAATTTAAAGAAATGGAACAGAAAAAACTACCAGAAGATTTAGATTATAGTCAATTGGAGAATATTAGTAAGGAAGCGCGAGAAAAGCTGAATCGGATTCAGCCGGTTTCGCTGGGGCAAGCTTCTCGGATTTCAGGAGTTTCTCCGGCAGATATTTCGGCGTTGATGATTTATTTAGAACAGAGAAGCAGAGAGGAGTGAAGTTAGTGCGAAAATTTGCAGTAATTGTAGTGGGTACTGGTCATGCCGGCTGTGAAGCCGCTCTGGCCAGTGCCCGCCGTGGTTTTAAAACACTGGCGGTTACAGTTGACCTTGATAATGTAGCTTTGATGCCCTGCAATCCAGCGATAGGAGGGCCGGCTCGGTATAATATTGTTCGGGAAATAGATGCTTTAGGCGGTCAAATGGCTCAGAATATTGATCAAACCTGTATTCAACTGAGACGATTAAATACTGGGAAAGGACCGGCAGTACAAGGACTTAGAGGTCAGGCAGATAAGGAAAAGTACCAGTTAAAGATGAAGCAGACGTTAGAAGAAGAGGATAATCTATTTTTACGCCAGGGAATAGTAGAACAATTAATAGTAAAAAATAATCAAGTAGCAGGGGTAAAGTTAAAAAGTGGTGTTTCTTTTGCAGGAAAAAAGGTAATTTTGACTACGGGAACCTTTCTGCGGGGTAAAATTTTAGTAGGAGAAACTAGCTTTAATTCGGGTCCTCATCACCAGTTTCCAGCTAATAAACTAGCCGATGATTTAAAAGAGTTAGGCTTTAATTTAAGAAGATTTAAGACAGGAACTCCTCCTCGAGTAGATAAACAGACGGTGGATTTTACTAACTTGGAAGTTCAGCCGGGAGTAGAAGATACAGCTTTTTCTTTTCTACATCAGACAATTGATAATCAACTGCCGGAACAGCATTGTTGGGAAGTGTTTACTACGGAAGAAACCCAACAGATAATTAGAGAAAATATGCATTTATCTCCAATGTATTCCGGAATGATTGCGGGAGAAGAACCTCGCTATTGTCCTTCCTTAGAAACAAAAGCTAAAAAATTTCCTGATAAAAATAAGCATAAAATTTTTGTGGAGCCGGAAGGAATTAACACCGACGAACTTTATCTATCTGGGTTTTCCACTAGTTTACCATTAGAAGTGCAAAGAAAAATGCTGCGTACACTACCGGGATTTGAAAAGGCAGAAATTGTGCGGCCGGCGTATGCTATTGAATATGACTGCTTAGACCCGACAGAATTGCAGCTTAGTTTAGAGACTAAACTGATTGACGGCTTGTACACAGCCGGCCAAATTAATGGCACAAGCGGCTATGAAGAAGCTGCTGCTCAAGGTTTGGTAGCTGGAATTAATGCTACCTTGGCTTTAGAGGAAGAAGCCCCATTAATTTTGCAGCGCTCTCAGGCTTATATTGGAGTATTAATTGATGATTTAGTAACTCAAGGAACTGAAGAACCTTATCGCATGCTAACTTCCCGAGCCGAATATAGATTAGTATTACGGCCTGATAATGCAGATTTAAGGTTGACTGCCCTAGGCTATAAGCTAGGCTTAATCTCAGAAGCAAGATATGAGAAATTTCAGGCTAAACAAGAAGCAATTGCAGCCGAAAAGGAGCGGCTAGCGAAGACAGAAATTTATCCATCTGATAGCCAGGCCCAGGAATATTTACAGCAGCTAGGGAGTAGCCCTTTAAAACATCAAAAGGATAATCTAGCTCACTTATTACAGCGGCCGGAACTAGATTATGAAGCATTAGCAGCTATTGATCCGAAGCGGCCTGGATTAGCTCTGCAAGTAAAACAGGAAGTAAATATTCAACTAAAATATAAGGGATATATTGAAAAACAGAGACAGCAGATAAAAAAGCAGCAGGAATTAGAAGCACAAAGGATACCACCAGAGATAAATTATGATCAAATTGAAGGCTTGAAAAAAGAAGCCAAAGAAAAATTGAAAAAGATAGAGCCCAGGACAGTAGGACAGGCAGCCAGAATTTCCGGCGTTACTCCGGCGGATATTTCGTTATTAACGGTGCATTTAAAACAGATGAATAATAAGGGATAAAGCTACTTTGTTAATTAAACTGGATTATCATTAGGAGTGAAATAATATGGATTATAAGCAGAAGTTAGTGTTAGGAGCAGAAAAATTAAATATTGATTTAAATAAAACGCAAATTGAGCAGTTTATGGATTATTTAAACTTGATTCAAAAATGGAATCAACAGATTAATTTAACGGCTGTTGACTCTGCTGATGAAATTGTAGTTAAACATTTTTTAGATGCTTTATCATTATTATCAGAGGTTGAATTAGAAGGTACAGAAAAAATAATTGATGTAGGCACGGGAGCCGGCTTTCCTGGTCTGCCGCTGAAAATTATTTATCCGGAATTAACTATTACTTTACTGGAGGCAGTTAAGAAAAAAGCAACTTTTTTGCGGCGTGTAGTTTATAATCTTAATTTAGAGCAAGTAGAAGTTATTCACGGTCGGGCTGAAGATTACGGGCAGCAGGAAGAATATAGGGAGCAGTATGATTATGGGCTGGCTAGGGCAGTAGCTAAATTGAATATTTTAGGTGAATATACTCTCCCGTTTGTTCGGCAAGGTGGAGAATTTATAGCTTATAAAGGAAGAGAAATAAATAAAGAAGTAAACAACGGTAAGCAGGCTATTAAAGAGTTGGGGGGAGAAATAAGAGAAGTTAAGGAACTACATTTACCCTTTAGTGAAGCAGACCGTAATGTAGTAATTGTAGACAAAAAAATTTCTACCTCTAATCAATATCCCCGCTCAGCTGGTATTCCCGATAAAAACCCCCTATAAATGGAAGGATAAAAAAATAAATTTGGTGAATAATAAAAATAAGCCAAGTAACTAAAATGCAGTAAAGTTAATTCTCCTTAAAGGAGTGATTAGCCTGAAAAAAACAATTATTGCTAGCCTGCTTATGGTTATGGTGGTAACTTTTCCGGTTCAGGCGGAAGTAAAGTTAAATGCTTTATTAACTTGTGCAGGTTTAACTCAGCAGGGCTATCCTGCTGCTTATAAAAATAAGTTTAGTTTAAGTCAAGATCAGGGCGTGCAGTATTATGCAGCCTGGCAAGAGGATAATCAGCAGCATCAGGTGGCCGTCAAGTGGTTTAACCCCCAGGGCCAACTGATCAGTCAATTAACTTTACGTAATTTCTCTCAGCAGATTGTGAGGGATTATATAAGCTTTTCTGAACGCAGTAAAACCCAATATTTTATTCCTCAGCAGCAAGGGGTTTATAATATATATTTATATGTTGACAGTCAATTAGAGGCAGTGACTAAATTTGAGGTAACTGAATAATTTAGATTAAGTCGGCTATCTCTTCATTTGCAATCAAGACACACATAAGATATAATAAAACCGATAATTGAATAGTAATTAGATGGTAGGAGTTATCTCAATAGAGGAGGAGCAATCCCAATCTAGAGAGAAGCTGTCATCTATTACAAATAATACTCTTAGTGAAAGGGGGGACCTAATCACGCAGAGGTGGGAGCTAGTAAGCGACTTGACTTACCTTTGTGGTAAGTCATTTTTATTTTTTGGTGGTATTTGTAAAAAATTCTTAATTTCAGAGGTGATAAAATAATGAGTCGGGATTTTATTGAAGATGAAAAGTTGGAAGGGATTTTGCAAGATGTGGAGCCGACAGAAGAAAAAATAGATCGGATAGTCAGTAAATCTCTGCATAAAAATCGATTGACTCTGCGGGAAACAGCAATTTTACTACAGGCAGAGAAGGACGAATGGATAGAAAAAATTTTTGCTGGGGCGCGGAAATTAAAGGAAAAGGTTTATGGAGATCGAGTGGTATTATTTGCCCCGTTATACATTGGAAATAAATGTATTAATAATTGTAAGTACTGCGGCTTTAGAGTAGATAATGAACAGGTAGAGCGGAAGACTTTAACCAAAGAGGAAATTCAGCAGGAAGTAACTGCTCTAGAAGACCAGGGACAAAAGAGGTCAATTCTGGTGTTTGGCGAACATCCTGATTATGATGCTGACTTTATAGCGGATACAGTACGGACGGTATATGAAACGCGGCAGGATAAAGGAGAAATTAGACGGGTTAATATTAATGCTGCTCCTCTGGAAGTAGAAGGCTACCAGAAGTTAAAGGAAGTGGGCATTGGAACTTATCAAATTTTCCAGGAGACCTATCATCATGAAACTTATCAGAAGATGCATCCTAGCGGGCCAAAATCAGATTTTGAATGGCGCTTAACCGGTTTAGATAGAGCAATGGAGGCGGGAATTGATGATTTAGGTATTGGAGCTTTATTTGGTTTATACGACTGGAAATACGAAGTATTAGGTTTAATGGAACATACTATTCACCTGGAAGATAAATTTGGAGTTGGCCCGCATACTATTTCTTTTCCTCGGTTAAAAGATGCGACCAATGTTGAATTTGATGAACAATATTTAGTAGATGATGAGGAATTTAAACGGCTAGTGGCTATTTTAAGATTAGCAGTTCCGTATACGGGAATGATTTTAACTGCTCGTGAAAATGCTGAATTGCGGGATGAAGTTATGGAATTTGGGGTTTCGCAGATTGATGCAGGAACCAGGATTGAACTGGGCGGTTATAATAAACAGCAGGAACAGGAATTAGATAAAGAGCAGTTTAAAATTAATGATACTAGGTCCTTAGAAGAGGTAATGACGGAATTGATTGCTGATGGGTATGTGCCTTCTTTTTGTACAGCTTGTTATCGATTAGGAAGAACCGGAGAACACTTTATGGAATTTGCTAAACCTGGGTTTATTAAGCAGTACTGTACGCCTAATGCCCTCTTGACTTTCAAGGAGTATTTAGAAGATTATGCAAGTTCTAAGACGGTAAAACAGGGAGAAGAGTTAATTGCTGAAAAAATAGAAGAGATAGATAAGCAAGAAATTAGACAAGAACTGATAGCTAAATTGGAGCGGATAGAAGATGGAGAACGAGATTTATACTTTTAAACAGGAAATAAAAAAAATAATAACAGTAGAGGAGCAGAAAGTTTGGTTGGCTGAAAAATATGGAAAGCGGATTGAATATTTATTTAAAGTAGGGGAAGAACAGTTTAGTCCGCCGCAGAGAATTGTTCAAGCGGAGCAGTATGTCTTATTTGGTCAAAATGTAGCTGAAATAAAGAAAGTATTACGCAGATTATTTTTTCAGCATTTAACCTCTGAACTTGAATAAATAATTTTTAGGTTTTAAATAGAATTGATGGGGTGGTGAAATGAAAGTAAAGGAGTTGTTACCTAGCAAGTTAATCAAAGATGACTTACTTAGGCTAATGAAGTTAAAGGAAGAAGAGGACTTGAATAAATTATATAATCAAGCTTATCAAGTGAAGGCGGAGCATGTAGGCCGTAAGGTTTATTACCGGGGGATTATTGAGTTTAGTAATTACTGTCAAAAGAACTGTTATTACTGCGGAATCCGAAAGGATAATTCTCAGGTAACTCGATTTATGATGAAGGAGCAGGAAATTTTAAACCGCGCGGAGTGGGTTTATAAAAATGACTATGGTTCGTTGGTGCTGCAGTCAGGGGAGTGTCAAAGTCAGGAGTATATTGAATTTGTAGAACAAATAGTAACTAAAATTAAAGAGTTAAGTAGTGGAGAATTGGGAATTACGCTCTCCTTAGGAGAACAGAGTAAAGAAACTTACCGCCGGTGGTTTGCAGCAGGGGCTCATCGGTATTTGTTGCGGATAGAAACTGCAAATCCTAAGTTATATCAAAAATTGCATCCAGACGATCATAAATTCACAAGCAGATTAAGCTGTTTACAGGACTTAAAAGAAATTGGTTATCAGGTAGGTACAGGAGTAATGATCGGCTTACCGGGCCAGACAGTAGAGGATATAGTAGATGATTTATTATTCTTTCAAGAGTATGATATCGATATGATCGGTATGGGACCTTATGTAGTTCACGATAATACGCCGTTAAAAAAAGAGATAGAGGATATAGATCATTTAAGGCAGAGAAATTTAGAATGGGGAATAAAGATGGTGGCTTTATTGAGGTTATTGATGCCTGATGTCAATATTGCTGCTACTACTGCCCTTCAGGCTTTAGATCCCCAGGGAAGAGAAAAAGCTTTAGCAGCAGGGGCTAATGTATTGATGCCGATTGTTACTCATCAGAAGTATCGCCAGAATTATCAATTATATGATAATAAACCCTGTATAGATGAAAAGGCAACCGACTGTCAGCATTGTTTAGCAGCTAGAGTTAAATCGGTTGGGGATCAGATTGGATATGGTGAATGGGGCGATCCTCCTCATTATTTTAATCGAATTGGAGATTTAGAACAAGAATTAGGGAGGGAGATAAATGCAGAAAACGCCGCGGGCCAATAGACTTCATATTGCTATCTTAGGACGCAGAAATGCCGGCAAATCAAGTTTAATTAATGCCTTGACCAATCAAGAATTGGCAGTTGTTTCCGAAGTGGCAGGCACAACTACTGATCCTGTTTATAAATCAATGGAGCTACTTCCATTAGGGCCGGTTACGATGATAGATACAGCGGGCATTGATGATACAGGTCAGTTGGGTGAATTAAGGGTTAAGAAGACAAAAGAAGTATTAAGCAGGACCGATTTAGCAATATTAGTAATTGATTCTGAACAGGGAGTAGATGAATATGAAGTGGATTTGTTAAGAGAAGTGAAGGAGCGAGATATTCCAGTAGTAGGAGCGGCGAATAAAATTGACCAAGTAGAAGAGTTAAATATAGAACATTACAGTGAACAATTAGAAATTGATCTACAGCCTGTTAGTGCTACTGAAGAAGTGAATATTGAAGAATTAAAAAAGGATATCGTATTTAAAGCACCATCAGAATTTGAAGAACCGCATATTATTGGAGATTTGATTAAACCACAACAGACAGCGGTATTAGTAGTGCCTATTGATATGGCAGCACCTAAAGGACGACTTATTTTACCTCAGGTGCAGACAATTCGCGATGTATTGGATAATGATGCTCAGGCATTAATTGTTAAAGAACGTGAATTAAAGGGAGCTTTAAAGGAATTAAAAACTGATCCTGAAATTGTAGTTACTGATTCTCAGGCCTTTATGGATGTAGCAGCTGATGTACCAACTGATATACCTTTGACTGGATTTTCAGTATTATTTGCCCGCTATAAAGGAGATTTGGAAATTTACACCCGGGGAATTAAAGGAATTGATGATTTGGAAGTAGGAGATAAAGTATTAGTAGCGGAAGCCTGTACCCATCACCGGACTCCTGACGATATTGGTACGGTTAAAATTCCTCGTTGGCTGCGGCAGTTGGTTGGTGGTGACCTTGAATTTGAGCATGTATCAGGCCGTGAATTTCCTACTGAATTAGAAGAATATGATTTGATTGTTCAGTGTGGGGGCTGTATGGCTAATAGGAAAGAGATTTTATATAGGTTAAAGAAGGCCGATAGTTTAGAAATTCCTAGTGTTAATTATGGAATGTTAATTGCTCATGTGCATGGTATTTTAGATCGAGCTTTAGAACCTTTTCCGTTGGCTAAAATGCTTTGGGAGGAAGAATAATGAGGGAAGAAAAAGATTTATTGGGTACTAAACAAGTAGCTGAAGATGCTTACTACGGGATTCATACTGCTCGGGCTGAAGAAAATTTTCATTTAACGGGGCGCCTTGTTAATTCAGCACTAATTAAAGCAATAGCTGCTGTTAAACAGGCAGCAGCTATTATCAATCATGAATTAGGGGAATTAGCACAGAATAAAAAAGATGCTATTGTTCAGGCTTGTGAAGAAATTCAGCATGGTAAGTTAAAGGAAGAGTTTACTCTAGATGCCTTGCAAGGGGGAGCAGGGACTTCGACTAATATGATGGTTAATGAAGTTGTAGCTAACCGAGCAATTGAAATTTTAGGGGGAAAAAAAGGGAATTATAATTTAGTACATCCTAATAATGATGTTAATCAGGCTCAGTCGACGAATGATGTTTATCCTACTGCGCTTAGAATTGCTGGTTTGCGATTGCTGCCCTGGTTAACAGAAGAAATTTCCAAATTACAGGAAGCTTTTCAGGAAAAAGAAAGGGAATTTGCGAATTTGCTTAAGCTAGGCCGGACTCAACTTCAAGATGCAGTACCAATTACTTTAGGGCAAGAATTTTCTGCTTATGCAGAGGCAATTAGCCGTGATAGATGGCGAATTTATAAGGTTAAGGAACGGTTGAAAAAAATAAATTTAGGTGGTACAGTAGTGGGGACTGGCTTAAATGCTCCCCGAAAATATATATATAAGGTAATTAGAGAATTGAGGACAATTACTGGTTTGGGCCTGGCTCACGCGGAAAACATGATTGATAATACTCAAAATTTAGATATTTTTGTAGAAATTTCTGGATTATTAAAAGCATTAGCAGTGAATTTAAATAAAATAGCCAATGATTTGCGGTTATTATCTTCTGGTCCACAAGGGGGGATGGGAGAAATAGAATTACCCCAGGTACAGGCTGGTTCCTCAATTATGCCGGGTAAGGTAAATCCGGTAATTCCAGAGGCAGTTAATCAAGCAGCATTGATAGTAATTAGTAATGACCAGGCAATTACTACCGCAGCTCAATCGGGCCAACTTGAATTAAATATGATGGTTCCTTTGGTGGCAGATAAATTACTGTCTAGTATTCAGATTTTACAGCGAACAGTAAAAATGTTTCGCCAAAAATGCATTTTGGGAATTAAAGCTAATCCAGAACAGTGTACGGAATTGTTAGAAGAAAGTTTAAGTTTATTGACTGCTTTAAATCCCTATCTGGGTTATGAATCAACTCTTGAAATTGCGAAAGAAGTTAAGGCAACTGATAAAACAGTTCGCGAAGTAGTTTTGGACCGCCAAATTTTTACTGAACAAGAGCTAGAACAAATTTTAAGTCCTGCCGAAATGACTCAGCCTGGAATAGCGGGACAAGAAATATATCAAAATTGGATTAATAGTGAATAGATCTGTATTATTTTCCCTGGATTTCCCCCGGGGAATTTTTATTATTATTTTGCCGGTAAAATTGACATTATATATACAATTATAGTATAATATATAACGCACTAAGTTGATTTCCCAAAATTAGATATTGATATTTTAATTACTTTTATGAAAAGGGCAAACTTATCGGAAGATAAGTTTGCAAAATTTTGAATCTAAGGTATAATTTATTATACTATGACTGTCAGGTTGCCGTAGAAAAAATCTTGCTGCCCTATTTCTTTTTTAATTTAACAAGGAATAGGGTTTATTATTTGCCTTCTATAAACTATATAATTAATCCAATTATAATAAAATATTGGATAATAGTATTTTTTAGCAGGAATTTGATTAATTATATAGAAGACAATATTATGGTGGAAAGTGACGAATTAAGATAGGCGGTGTTGGTTTTTAAAGGGATCATTGGTAAATACTGTAGCAATTATAATTGGCGGCAGTCTGGGTAATTTATTAGGGAGTAAATTGGGAGAATCACTTTAATTGGGATGCAGAATGCTATTCAAGCTAACCACGTTATGTTGATTATATTTTCGCTAATTTTAGGTGGGATAATTGGTGAACTACTGCAGATTGAATACCGTTTAGAGCAGGTGGGGGATTGGTTTGAAAGTTGGTTTCAAGAGCTAGTAACTTCAGAAATTATTACTGCTATTACGGCGGCTGGAGGTTTATTAATTTTTGCAATTGGGTTTAATTTATTGGAGGTTACTGAAACTAAAATAAAAGTAGGTAATTTACTACCGGCCCTATTTATAATAGTCATCTTAGTAGTTGTGGTTTAAAATTTATAAAATGGGGGAGATTTTATTATGGATTATCATAAACAGAAGGAAAAAATCACTTTTCAAGTTATTCCTCATACTTCTAGTGATATCTTCAGTTTGCGGATTTCTAAGCGAATAATAAAGTTTCTGGTGGTATTTTTCTTAATTAGTTTATTGACTTTAGTAGGGGGTTTGCATTATTATTATAAACAGTACAAGGTACTGGCTCCTTACGAGAAGAAATCTCAGCAATTAAAAGAAAAGAATCAACATTTAAAGGATAAGTTAGCTAAATTATCTACAGAAGCTGAGGAAATAAAGCGGGAGTTTGAAAAGATCAAGCGTGAAAATAAAAAAATAAAACAAATGGTGGATTTTAAAGCAGAAATAGAAGAGAAAATTAGTGCTCGGACAACAAAAAATAAGGAAAACCAGGTGCAGCAAGTGAGCCAGGTAGTAACTAATTCGCAAAAGCCTAGGAAAAATAGTAATAGTGAAAATTTAATTGAACAAACAAAGGCTAATCTAAGTTTATTAAAAGAAGAGATACCGGAAAAAGATAAAGATTTAACAAAATTAGAGAAGGATGTTAATGAATATAAAAGTTATTTAGCTTCTCGGCCACGGGGCTGGCCGGTAAAAGACGGTGACGGGCGGATAACCTCTACTTTTGGCTATCGCATTCATCCTATCTTAAAGAAGCGCATGTTTCATGAAGGAGTAGATATTAGTGTATGGTACCACCATAAAGTAGTAGCTACTGGGGCTGGAGAAGTAGTATTTGTAGGTCAAAAGACCGGTTATGGGAATGTAGTAATTATTGCCCATGGTTTTAATTATCGAACTTTGTACGCTCATAATAATCGGTTATTAGTTAATAAAGGAGACCGAGTAGTAAGGGGAGAGCCAATTGCTCTATCGGGAAATACAGGAAGAAGCACTGGACCGCATGTTCATTATGAGGTTCAGTATAATAGAGACCCAGTGGATCCTATGAAATTTATTAATCATTAATCTAAAATCACCTACTATCTAAACGGACTCAACAAGGAGGTTATTATATTCAATGTTTGGTAATAAGGAAAAAAAGAAAGAAAAAGAAAAAAAGAATGTAGGAACTGTAATTAGTGAGGGTACGAAGATTGAAGGAACAATTGAAGTAGGAGAATCAATTAGAGTGGACGGTGAAATTCACGGTAAGTTGATTGTAAGCGGCGATATATTTGTAGGTAAAGCAGGTAAGTTAAAGGCCGATGTAAAAGCAGATAATGTAATGATTGCTGGTTTAGTGGAAGGGAATGTTGAGGCAGAAGGGAAATTAGAGATTGTGAGTACCGGGAAGTTAAGTGGAGATATCTGCATTTCTAATTTGATTATTCATGATGGCGGTATTTTTGAAGGAAATAGTACCTCTAGTTTTGAAGAAGGAAGTTTAGTAGAAGAAGAATCGGTGTTAGCAAAAGCAGATGATAATAAATCTGATTTGAAAGCAACTAATAAGTCTGATTCAAAAGTAACTGATAAAGCAGATGAAAATTAAGCGTTTAGATTCCGAGCAGGAATGGGAACAGGTAGTGGCGTTAAGGCAAGAAGTATTTGTTGAAGAGCAAGGGGTGCCGCCGGAGTTAGAATTAGATGGTAAAGATAGTTCAGCACTTCATTTTTTAGTGCGGATAGAAGACGAAGTAGTAGGTACCTGCCGCCTGCGGCAAGAAGGGAAGCTAGGAAAAGTAGAACGGATGGCAGTTAAAGAAGGGTTTAGACGGCAAGGGATAGGCAGTCAATTGCTGACCCATTTGATTCGATTTGCTAATAAAGAAGGGCTCAAGAAATTAAATCTTCACGCGCAAAAACAGGCAGTAGGTTTTTATCAACAACAGGGATTTGAAATAACTTCTTCTGATATTATTCAAGAAGCAGGTATAGGCCATTTCTCGATGAGTCGGGATTTATAATTAATTTAATACTTTTTAAGACTATGAAAGAGGGAATAAGCAATTTTACGAGCCATTTTGCGGACAAAATGCAGCCGAGTACTTTGTAATACTAAGTGTTCCATATAGCCGCCCACATTAACTAACCCGGTAATATGCAGATTACCTATCGCTGGTAATTCTTTGTCAACTCCAGAGCCGGGCT
>CAYFUT010000027.1:0-32067 GCA_964346395.1 uncultured Halobacteroidaceae bacterium | reverse complement strand
AAATCAAGCACTGCACCTAGAACAGCCACGGAAGGTTTTTTGCTTTTTAAAAAACCTGGAGGGGTTTTGACTTTTTAACAAACTTCAAGACTAAGTAATCTCGAAGTTAATATTTTGATTTATCATTTTTTATTTTAAATTTAATACATGGAGGGGTTCCCGAGTCTGGTCAAAGGGAGCAGACTGTAAATCTGCCGGCGCTGCCTTCAGAGGTTCGAATCCTCTCCCCTCCACCATTTTCACGTGCGAAAGTAGCTCAGTTGGTAGAGCGCCTCGTTGCCATCGAGGAGGTCGCGGGTTCGACTCCCGTCTTTCGCTCCATATTTATTTTTTGACCTTATTTCCTTTTTAGAGGGGATAAGGTTTTTTATTGTTTAGAAAATTATATTTTTGAAATTTGATTTATCAGTTTTCTTATTTATATGCAGGAGATTTTTATTAGATTATGGAAATATTAAATACATAACAAAGAAATATTTTCACTAGTTAAATAAGTAGCGGGAGGGTATAATAATGGAGAAAAAAAATAATAATAAAGCCGAGGTAAAAGTTAATATTCTAGGGCAAGAATATGTAATTAAAGGAGATGAGCCAGTAGATTATATTGAAGATATAGCTGCTTTTGTTAATAAACATTTACAGGAAGTTAAAAAATATAATACTTCTATTTCTAAAGTTAGAATTATGGTTCTAGGACTCTTAAATTTGGCTGATGAGTTATATGAGATTCAAGATAAGCAGGAAAAATTGGAAGCTGATTATCAAGAGCTAGAGAAAAAATATCAAAACTTACTTAATGAGTATCAGACGGTAAAGGAAGAATACCAGAAGTTACAGGAAGACCATCAGGCTTTATTAGAATTGGTAGAAGAGGAGGAAAAATAAACTATGGCTTTTAACTGGCTTGATATAATAATTTTAGGTTTGGCTTTTGGACTGGCTTATAAAGGTTATAAGACAGGATTAATTCGGCAAGCTACAACGATAATAGCGATTATGCTGGGAATTTATATGGCGGCTGAACAGTATGAAATTTTTGCTAATTTTATCCAGCAAAAATTTCAGTTGAATCTGCAGCTTGCAAATTTAATTGCTTTTGGTATCATTATTATTGTTGTCAGTATAATAGTTAATTACTTGGGGCAGTTATTAGAGCAGATGTTGGATGTCTTGTCGCTCGAAGTGATTGATAATATAGGCGGCTCTGTGTTTGGATTAGTAAAGGCAGTGCTAATAATTTATATCTTAATTTTATTGGCCTCTAAATTGGCTACTGTGTTTAAATTGCAGGGGCTGCAGCAGTTGATAAAGCAGTCATTTTTAGCCCCTAAGTTTTTAGATCTTAATCCCTTACTAAAAGAACAAATAGATAAGTTTTTACAGGAAGGTATGGAGGGTGGAAATGGATAACTTAAATGTAGGCCTTATCTTACATAATATTGGACAGGTATTAAAGATAAAAGGAGCTAATAGATATAAAATAGATGCCTATGAACAGGCAAGTAAAAAAATCAGTCAACTTGCCGGTAATATAAATAAAGTTGCTGATGAGGAAGGATTGACTTCCTTAGAGGGAATCGGCAGTGGATTAGCAGAGAAAATTGAGGAAATATTGACTACTGGACAATGTAATTATTATGAGCAGTTAGCAGATGAATATCCGATTAGTTTGCTTCCGCTTCTCAAACTTAGAGGAGTAGGAGCGGGGAAAGTTCGAAAATTTCATGATGAATTAGGGATTACTAACTTAGAAGAATTAAAAGCTAAAGCTGAGGCGGGTGAGTTAACTCAATTAACTGGCATCGGTAATAAGACTGAACAGAAAATTTTATCAAGTATAGCTCAGGCTCAGCAAGTTTTAGGTAAATTGAATTTAGCGGAAGGAGAAAAATGGGCCAACTCCCTTTGTGAATATTTATTGGCTGCTGATGATATAATTAAAGTAGAAGCAGCGGGGGAACTGCGGCGCCAGGAGGAATTAATTACTGAGCTTGTTTTTGTAGTAGTAGCTAATAACAAAGAAGTTGTGGAGCAGCACTTAGCTGAGCTGCCGATTATTTCGGCAATAGGAGAAGTCGGTAACCGAAAAATTGCGGCGGAAACTGAATTAGGAATAGATTTTATTTTTCATCTATCTACTCCTAAGAGATTTGCTACTGACCTTTTTTGGTTAACGGGAACCGAAGAATTTAATCAAAAGCTAGAAAAAGATTTTCCTGATCTAAACTCTTCAGATGAAGAAGGAGAAATTTTTAGGAGCCTTAAATTAGATTATATTATTCCTGAATTAAGGGATAATGAACAGATTATTCAGGCAGCTAAAACCGGAGATCTGCCGGAAAGTGTAACTCAGGATGATATTAAGGGCGATTTACATATGCATTCTAACTGGAGCGACGGGCGGGTTAGTATTAGAGAGATGGCTTCTGCCTGCTGGAAACAGGGCTATGAATACTTAGCTATTACTGATCATACGCAGGCGTTAGCAGTAGCTAATGGGCTGGATTATGAAGAATTAAAGGCCCAAAGAGAAGAGATAAACCAGTTGAATGAAGAGTTAGAAATAGAGCTGTTAACGGGAACAGAGGTAGATATTTTGCAGGAAGAACTAGACTATGGAAATAGTATTTTAGAGGAATTAGATATTGTGATTGCCTCTATTCACAGCGGATTTGATGATAGTAAAGAAAAAATAATGAGTCGTCTTTTTCTGGCCTTAGAAAATCCGTATGTTGATATCTTGGGCCATCCTACTGGGCGTCTGCTTGCTGCCCGAAAAGGTTATCAGCTTAATTTTAGTCAGGTAGTGGACAAGGCGGCAGCGACGGGAACTATTTTAGAAATAAATGCGTCCCCAAAGCGGCTTGATTTAGATGGCTATCGAATTCGGGAAGCTCAGCAGGCTGGAGTTGAGTTTGTAATTAATACTGATGCCCACCACCCAACCCAATTAGCTAATATTTCCTATGGGGCTGCTATGGCTAGAAAAGGCGGGTTAGAACCTGAACAAGTGGTTAATACATATTCATTGGCTGGATTAAAAAATAAGTTAGCTAATCATAAATAGGGAGGATAAAAAAATGAAATTAAAAGAAATTTACGAATTAGCAATTGAAACGGGAAGAGGAGTTGATTTACGAGAGCAAGAAGAGATTGAACGAATATTAGAAGAAAATAAAGAAAAGTTTTCTGAACTGAGTGATAAAAAGAAAGAGTATTTTGATCGAGATAAATTAGATAATCCCTATTCAGATACGAGAATTTTAACCGGAGAGGAAGCAACAGAAGTTAAACAGGTGTTAATGGGGATTGATATTGATGTTAGTGAAATTTTAGTAGCCGATAGATTGACAGAAAAGGGAGAGCCAGTAGATGCTGTAATTTCCCATCATCCAGAGGGAAGAGCACTTGCTGCTCTGCATGAGGTAATGCATATGCAGGAAGATATTTTACATCAGTTAGGGATTCCTATTAATGTAGCGGAGGGAATGCTGGCTGATAGGATTAAAGAAGTTGAACGGGGAATTATGCCGTTAAATCATAATAAAGCTCGAGATGCAGCTCGGATTTTTGATCTGCCTTTACTGTCGGTGCATACTCCGGCTGATAATTTAGTAGTTAACTTTTTACAGGAAAAAGTAGAGGCGGCTGATTTAGAGACGGTAGAAGATGTAGTAGATTTACTACTGGAGATCCCGGAATATCAAGAAGCAGCTAAAGAACAAGCTGGGCCAAAAGTGTTAGTAGGAAATGAGAGCCGGAGAGCTGGAAAAGTAGTAGTGGAAATGACCGGGGGAACCGGGGGGGCCGAAGAAGAATTTGCTAAGTTAGCTCAAGAAGGGGTAGGTACGTTAATTTGTATGCATATTCGAGAAGAGCGGCGGAAAAAAGCAGAAGAAAACCATATTAATGTAGTAGTTGCTGGTCATATAGCTAGTGATTCAATTGGGATGAATTTATTTGCTGATAAATTAGTAAAGCGGGGAGTCGATATTATTCCTTGTTCAGGTTTGATTAGAGTTAATAGATAATGATTTAGGGGGATGATTGGATACAATGGATAAGCATGCACTAGAGGTGCTGGAGTTTGCTAAAATTAAGGAACAGTTAGCAGAACATGTAACTTCTAATTTGGGGTCGGATTTAATAGAAAAACTAGCCCCTAAACAAGATTTTGAATATATTCAAGCTAGGCTGGAAGAAGTAACGCAGGCTAAAAAAATATTAATCAGAGAAAAATCTCCTCCGCTGGGTGGAGTTCGGGATATTCGGCCGGCGTTGAAAAAAGCAGCTAAAAGCGGTAGATTAGAGGGAAGAGAGCTATTAAATATTGCTAATACAGCAGCTGCGGGACGCAAACTAAAGAGTTATTTTCGTAATCTTACGGATGAAGATAATGAGTATACTCGATTAATAAAGATTAGTCAACAAATTAATGTATTTAAAAAATTAGAACGGGAAATAAATCAAGCGATTGGTAATCAGGGCGAGGTAAAAGATTCAGCCAGCAAGAAACTAAATAATCTGCGGCGCAAAATTAGGCAGACCAGCAATCAGGTAAAGAATAAGTTGAATTCTATTTTAAATTCTAGTCAGTATCAATCTTATATTCAAGAATCGGTAGTTACTTTGCGGGATGATAGGTATGTAATTCCTATTAAATCTGCTAATCAAAATGATTTTCCGGGGATAGTACATGATAAGTCAGCTAGTGGGCAGACAGTATTTATTGAGCCCATGCCGGTAGTAGAGTTAAATAATAAACTGCGGCAGTTGACTGCGGAAGAAGAACAAGAGATAAAGCGGATTTTAGAAGAACTAACTTCTTTAGTAAGAACTAGATTAGCAGAAATCAAAGAAACAATAAAGGTAATTGCGATGCTGGATTTTATTCTTGCTAAAGCTAAATATAGTTTGGAGATAGAAGGTTCCGAACCTTTATTGAATCAGGATGGAACAATTAAATTGACTAAGGCCCGCCATCCTTTATTAACCGGGGACGTAGTACCGATTGATGTTGAATTAGGAACAGATTTTGATACCTTAGTAATTACCGGTCCTAATACTGGCGGTAAAACAGTTAGTTTAAAGACGGTTGGTTTATTAACCTTAATGGGGCAGGCGGGAATGCATATTCCTGCGTTATCTGGATCGGAAATTGGGATTTATGCGCAGCTGTATGCTGATATTGGTGATGAACAGAGTATTGAACAGAATTTAAGTACTTTTTCTTCGCATATGCAGCAGATTATAAAAATAGTAGAACGGGCGGGAACGGATTCTCTGGTATTATTAGATGAGATTGGAGCAGGCACTGATCCTGTCGAAGGTTCAGCTTTAGCACAGTCTATTCTTGACCATCTGCATGATCGAGGGGCTAAAACAGTAGCTACTACTCATTATAGTCAATTAAAGACTTATGCTTATAATACTGAAGGAGTAGAGAATGCGTCGGTAGAATTTGATGTAGAAACTTTACAGCCGACTTATAATCTGCAGTTGGGACTGCCGGGACGGAGTAATGCTTTTCAGATTGCCAGCAGATTAGGTCTACAGGATAAAATAATTGAACAAGCCAGTAATTATTTAGAACAAGAAGATTTAGAAGTGGATAATATGATTAAGGAAATAGAAAATGATAAACAGAATTATCAGCAGAAAAAAGAACAGGCAGAGGAGAACCGCCAAGAAGCTGAAGAATTAAAAGAAGAATATGAGGAGAAATTAAAGAAATTAGAAAAGCAAAAAGAACGGGAATTAAAAGAAGCCTATCGGGAAGCTAATAAAGTTATTAAGCGGGCTCAAGATAAAGCTGACCAAATAATAGAAGAATTAAAGCAGAAACAGACAGCGTCTGACCGAGAAATTGAAGCAGCTAAGAGTGAATTACGCCAGGAGCGGAAGGATATTAAGCAGGCTAAGAATAAATTAGTAGCGGAAAAAAAGGAGATGAGAGAGGTACCGGAGTTAGAAGTAGGAGATAAGGTTAAATTGATTGATTTAAATCAAGAAGGAAAAGTTTTAGAGTTATTTCCGGATAAAGAAGAGGCATTAGTGCAGGCAGGTATCATGAAAGTAACAGTTGATTTAAAAGAATTAAAGAAGCTGGATGCGGAAGAGACTGAAGCTTCTTCTCAGCAACAGACTAATGTTAACCAAGTGAAAGCTAGTAAAACGCAGAATATTTCCCCGGAATTAGATCTCCGCGGTTTAAGAGCAGTAGAAGCACGAGAAAAATTAGATAAGTATCTTGATAATGCTTTATTAGCGGGACTTAATCAAGTAGAAATCATTCATGGTAAGGGGACGGGGGTATTGCGAGAAGTAGTGCAGGAGATGTTAGATAATTACCGTAGTATAGAAAATTATAGATTAGGCAAGCCTAAAGAAGGCGGAACAGGAGTTACAATTGCTCAACTAAGTTAAAAAAAGCTACCCAAAAAGGGTAGCTTTTTTTAAGATTTTTTAGCCAAACTCAATCTTAGCTTCAACCTAAGCCGCCATTAGGCGGCTTTTTATTAATCATCTTTCTGGATTGCATTAAAGAAGTTAATGATTTTGTCTTTAATATTGTCTTGGTCTTGATCTTGCGGTTTATGCTGGTCGCATTTTTCAGTAGGTACTTTTTTGTATACATAATTTCCTTCTTCATCACGAACCGGTAATTTAATATTTTTTCCATCCTCTCGTTTGATATCACTTTCCTGAAACTTTTTAATAGGAACTCCGTTTTCATCTACTAGGATTTTACTGTCAACTTGATACCGTTTGGTTACCACTTTATCAGCCGGACAGTATTCAGTAGCTAGCAGACCGGTGGACGTATCTATTTTAACTTCTTTTGTTTCCTTGTGAACTTGACATTCTTCAGTAGGAGCAGTACCCTGAATAAATAATTCTTTGCGGACTGTTCCCTCTTCAGTACAGTGAGAATTTGGCAGCTTGCCGCTTTCAGTACAGATTTTTTTACTAATTATATTGCTTGGTTTTTGAAAGTCTTTTATCGGACGATTAGCCACGACTTTATTCATATAATCGCCCCATAATTTGGCTGCTTCTCCACTGGAAATAGTCTCCTTAATAGGTTCACCATTTTTGTCCTTTTTTATATTACCCGCTCCATTTTTTTTAGTATATTTCATGGTAGTTGGTTGATCTTCTCCGATCCAGATACTGCTCACCAAATCGGGAGTATAACCGACAAACCAAGCGTCGGTGTATTGGGAAGTAGTTCCCGTTTTACCGGCTGCTGGCTGTCCTAAATTGGCTCGCCAGCCTGTTCCCCAGACTAAAGGTCCTCTAGCCATTACTGACTGCAACATATCAGTTATTAAATAAGCGACTGAATCATCAAGAACTAATTCTTTTTTAGTTTTATTCTCAGCAGCATTATTCCAGATTAAGTTGCCGTGTTTATCTTTTACTTTAGTGATAGCGGTTGGTTTGATTCTAATTCCCCCGTTAGCGAAGGTGCTGTATGCTTTAGCCATTTCTAGCGGGGTAACCCCTTTTGTTAAACCGCCTAATCCTATAGAAGCAAGGTTTTCATCTTCTTCTACTATACTTTCAATTCCTAAATCAGTAGCTGTTTTAATAGTATTACTGATGCCTACTTTATCAAGTAGTTTAACTGAGGCGACGTTAATTGATTTTGCTAAAGCAATACGTAAGGTAGTTGGCCCGCGGTATTTATTGTCATAATTAGTCGGGATCCAGATTTCATTGTCATCAGTTTCAGCTGTTGTTTGATAAACTTTTGGAGTGTCGTCAACTACTTCTCCTGGGCCAATTCCTTGTTTAAGTGCAGTAGTATATACAAAAGGTTTAAAAGCTGAGCCCGGCTGTCTGTGAGCTTGAGTAGCTCGATTAAATTTATCTTCTCCGCGGCCGCCGATCATTGCTTTAATATAGCCAGTAGCCGGGTCTAGTGAAACTAAAGCTAATTGAGGTTGTTTTTCTCCCCGACCAGCAGTCCGAGTAGTTGTTGGTAAGTAGCCGCTTTCCAATGCCTGATCGATAGTTTCTTGGGCTTTATTTTGAATTGTTGGATCTAAAGACGTATAAACTTGCAGTCCTCCAGTATAAACTCGCTTGGCTCCAAATTTATCAATTAATTTATTGCGGATATGCCTAACAAAGTAAGGCGCCATAGTATCTTGGTCATTTTCTGGTTCTTCTAATTTAATTGGTTCTTTTTTAGCTTCTTCAGCTTGGTTTTGACTAATGTAATTGTACTTAACCATTTGATTTAAAACTAAATTTCTTCTTTCTTTTGCTTCTTCTTTGTTGCGCCGGGGAGAATAGTGATTGGGAGCCCGAATTAGCCCGGCCAGCAGAGCTGATTCGCTTAAAGTAAGATTCTGCACATCTTTATTAAAGTAGAAATGAGCTGCACTTTGAACTCCATAAGCACTATGCCCCAGAAAGATTTCGTTTAAATAAAATTCTAAAATTTCTTGTTTGATATACATTCTTTCAAATTGAAGTGCAATATACATTTCTTGCAATTTACGAGAAAATAATTTTTTATGAGTTAATAAGGCATTTTTGGCTAATTGTTGAGTAATGGTACTGGCTCCTTGAACTTTGGCCATATGTTTTAAATCTACCCAGATAGCGCGTAGAATTCCTTTGGGGTCAATTCCGTGGTGTTGGTAAAAACGAGCGTCTTCAATTGAAATGACCGCATTTTGTAAGTCTTCAGGAATTTTTTCTAAAGGAACGTAAATGCGATTTTCTTTGTATAATTGAGTAAGTACATCTCCATTAGAGGCATAGACAACTGTTGTTTCACTTGTTTTCCACTGCCCGTAATTAGAAATATCTGGACTCTGTTGGATTACCCAGGTGACTGCTCCTATAGTGGCTCCCATGCCGGTGGCTATCAGTATAATAAGTCCAATTATCATTAATTGTTTTATTTTCTGATTATTTTTACTCATTGTAAAACCTGGTTATAGAAAGTAACTATTTAAAATACCAGGTGTTTCACCTCCTAAGAATTAATGTTATTGATTTTATGCATATTGACTAACACTTACTTCATTATAACATAAAAAATAGTTTAACAAAATACAGAAAAATTATATATTGATTTTTTTCTGGTAAGGGAGGAAAATTGATATTCTTAAGGGGATGTGTTATAATCTTAAAGCAGAAAAATAGTTGTAAATTACTATAAATAATAATTGATGGGAGGATAATTAATGAATATTAAGCAGCAGCTAGAGGTAATTAATCGGGGAGCAGAAGAAATCATTGGTAAAGAAGATTTAAAAGAAAAGTTGGAAACAGCCAAAGCAGAAGATGAATCGCTGAAAGTAAAGCTGGGAGTTGACCCTACGGGAGCTGAAATTCACCTAGGGCACACTGTGGTGTTGCAGAAATTAAAACAGTTTCAAGAGTTAGGGCACCGAGTTTGCCTGATTATTGGCGACGTTACTGGTCGAATCGGGGATCCTACCGGCCGTTCAGAAACAAGGGAGCAGCTAACGGAAGAACAGATTAAAGAGAATACTAAAAATTACAAAGAGCAGTTTTTTAAGGTGCTTAATCCGGAAAAAACAGAAGTAGTCTTTAATGGAGAGTGGTTTGGAGATTTAAATTTTATTGATGCCGTGGAATTATCTTCTCAGTATACAGTAGCTAGAATGCTGGAAAGAGAAGATTTTTCTCAGCGGTATAAAAACAATCAGCCGATTAGTATTCATGAATTTTTCTATCCGATTTTACAGGCTTACGATTCGGTAGCTATTGAAGCTGATATAGAACTAGGAGGGACAGATCAGAAATTTAATTTATTGGCCGGGCGTAAGTTGCAGAAAGAATATGGGCAGGAACCACAGGTGCTAGTAATGATGCCTCTGTTGGAAGGACTAGATGGAGTTAATAAAATGAGTAAAAGCAAAAAAAATTATATTAGCATTAATGAGCGGCCGGGGGAAATGTATGGTAAAGTAATGTCCCTACCGGATGAATTAATTACCCGCTATTTTGAGTTAGTAACTGATGTTCCGCTAGAGGAGCTAGAGAAAATCAAGTCTGGTTTGGCAAAGGAAGAACTACATCCTATGAAAGCCAAAAAGAAATTAGCCCGAGAAATTGTTACTAAATACTATGATGAAGCAGCAGCTGAAAAAGCAGAGCAGGAATTTGAAAATGTATTTAAAAAAGGCGGTATTCCGAATGAAATTCCTGAAATTGATATTGTTAGTGAGGAACTAGAAGGTGGAGAGATGTGGATTGTAGAGTTGGTCTTTACTACTGGATTAGTAGATAGTAAAAGTCAAGCTCGACGTATGATTAAGCAGGGAGCAGTCCGAATTAATGGGGAAAAATATAAGAAGATTAATATTGATTTAGAAATCGAGGATGAAATGATTATTCAGGTAGGAAAAAGAAGATTTGCTAGAATAAATTTAGAATAATTTACACATTATTGCCCCTTAATTAATACAATGTTAAGGGGTGATGCTTTTGTTATTACAGCAGAAGTTAGGCGCTTGGTTAAAAATAAGTATAATTGTTTTAGTAGTAATCTTTATTCTTACAGTTGCGCTGGTGGAAACTACTTTACAGCCGCTGCTGCATAATATCTCTGAAGCAACAGTGACTGGCATTGTAACTACAATTATTCACCAGGCGATTAATGACCAGACGGATACTTTAGCTTATAGTGATTTAGTTACAGTAAAGACTAATCGCGAAGGGCAGATTACGTTAATGCAGCCTAATTTACAGATGGTTAATGAATTGTCTTCCAATATTACTTTAGCAGTGCAGGAAGCTCTGGAAAAACAGCAAGGGAAGGTAGTAGAAATTCCTATTTCGCAGATATTTGGAATTGAAATTTTATCGAAATTTGTTCCGCTGTTGAAGGCGAAAATTTTACCATATAGTGCTGTTAAGAGTAATTTAGTAGATAAATTTGAATCAGTAGGCATTAATCAGACCAAACATAAAATTTATTTAGAAGTTAAGACGAAGACTAAGGTAGTAGTTCCTTTAATTAGTACTAATATTAGAGTAACTACTGAGGTGCCGCTGACAGAAGCAGTGATTGTAGGTCAGGTACCGGAAGTTTATGTGGGGGTAGAAGAAGGGTTATTTAAAAAAAGTAAATAAAAAAGTTAAGTCGCCATTAGGCGGCTTTTTTATCGTTTTGGGAATTATATTTTTTAGGGGTTATGGATAACTTTTACTAATTTGACTGTATGTTTGACTCAATCTCAACCTTAATCTCAGATTAGGCAGCCGATAGGCTGCCTTTTTATTTTTTTTGCAGTAAGAATTAAATAAGAAAAGTTAGGGAATAATAAGTTACGGTAAAAAATAAAATAAGCACTTCTTTTTTATTATTTAGGAGGGAGTATTTTTGGAACAGAAAAAACGGCAGTTGATATTATTTTTATGTTTGTTTGCTGCTGTTTATTTTTTGCACCTTGTGCGGGCAGTTTTATTTCCTTTTATGTTAGCTTTTATATTAGCTTATTTTGTTAATCCTTTAATTCAAAGATTGGTAGATAATGATATGCCTAGGATGGGAGCGCTTATTTTTGTAGTGGGCGTGTTAATGGCGCTTTCAGGATTTATAGTAGTCACAGTGCTGCCGGCTGTAATTAATGAGTTAGATATTTTAACTGCTAAATTACCCACTTATGTTGAGCAAGTTGAGAAGATGATTAGGCAGTTTAATCAGCGCTACCAAAAGATTGATATTCCACCGACTATTAATTTGATTCTTGAGCGGTTAATCACCCGAATTAAAGAGTTTCTACTGCAATTTATTGAGCGAACGAGTGAAGTAATCTTAAATTTATTATCTCGGATCTTCAGTTTAGTAATGGCACCTGTGTTGGCGTTTTATATTTTGAAAGATTGGGAAGAATTAAAAGATTATTTCTGGTCTTTATTGCCCTGTATTTATCATGATGAAGTTGACGATTTATTAATTAGAATCAATGAAGGAGTATTTGCTTTTTTAAGGGGCCAACTTATAGTAAGTATTTTAGTTGGTATTTTTTCTACTGTCGGCTTGATTTGGTTTAATGTTAAATTTTCTTTGCTAATTGGAATTTTAGCTGGTATTTTAAATATGATTCCTTATTTTGGACCAATAATAGGAGCTTTACCAGCGGTTATTGTAGCCTCTTTTACTTCTTTAAATTTAATGTTCAAGGTGACTATTTTATTTTTTATTATTCAACAGATTGAAGGGAATATTATTTCTCCTAAAATAATGGGAGAAAAGGTAGGATTACATCCTATCTTGATTATTTTTTCATTATTGGCCGGCGGAGAACTGCTGGGAATTGTAGGGATGATAATTGCTATTCCAGCCGCTACTATTATTAAGGAAGTATTTCATTATATTCTCCTTTCTGTTGACAATAGCTCAGATTTCTAATATTATATAAACTAAGTTTAGCTTAATTAAAAATGGAAAGCAAATTACATAAACTAATTAATGCGTAATTAACAGTGGATATAGTGGAGGGGGAGAATAATGAAAAGTAGTGAAATTCGCCAGAAGTTTTTAGACTTTTTTGCTCGCAAGGATCATAAAATATTACCTAGTGCTTCCTTAATTCCGCAGAATGATCCTACTTTATTATGGATTAATGCCGGGATGGCGCCTTTGAAGGATTATTTTTCAGGAGAAGCGACACCTCCTAAAACGAGAATAGCTACGGCGCAGAAGTGTATCCGAACGAATGATATTGAAAATGTAGGACATACTGCTCGCCACCAAACCTTTTTTGAAATGCTAGGGAATTTTTCGTTTGGTGATTACTTTAAAGAGGAAGCTATTACTTGGGGATATGAATTTTTAACAGAAGAATTAAATTTAAACCCGGATAATTTTGTAATTTCAATTTTTAAGGATGATGATGAAGCTTTTAAAATTTGGCATGAAAAGATCGGGGTTCCTGCCGATAGGATTGTAAGAATGGGGAAAGAGGAAAACTTTTGGGAAATAGGAACTGGACCCTGCGGACCCTGTTCGGAGATTCACTATGACCGAGGAGAAGAATTTGGTTGTGCAGGGGGTTGCGAATTAGGCTGTGACTGCGATCGATATTTAGAAATTTGGAATTTGGTATTTAGTCAATATAATAAAACTGAATCGGGAGAGTATGTAGACCTGCCGGATAAAAATATTGATACTGGAGTAGGCTTAGAGCGGTTAGCATCTTTGCTGCAGGATACGCCGACCAACTTTGAGACAGATCTATTTAAACCTATTATTGATTATATTACTGACCACTGTGCAGTAGAGTATGGACAGCAAGAGGAAACTGATATTGCTTTAAAGGTAATTGCTGACCACAGCAGATCAGTAACTTTTGCTATTGGAGATGGAGCTTTGCCTTCTAATGAAGGTAGAGGATATATAGTGCGCAGGTTATTGCGGCGGGCGGTTCGGTATGCTCGAGAATTAAATTTAGAAAGTCCGTTTCTGCACCAAATTGTTCCGGTAATAGTTGATATTATGGGAGATTATTATTCTACTATTCAAAAGAAAGAAGAGCAAATTAAGAAAATTATTAAGCAAGAAGAATTGAAGTTTCAAGAAACTTTAGCCCAGGGGATGGAAATTTTAGAACAAGTTATTACTGAATTAGAGGAACAAGCAGTAACTGAGATTCCAGGAGAAAAGGTTTTTATGCTGTATGATACTTATGGTTTTCCTAAGGAATTGACAGCGGAGATTGCCCAGGAACGGGGTTTTACTATCGATGAACCAGGATATGAAAAGGCTATGGAGCGACAGAGGGCTAGAGCAAGAGAAGCTCGAGAAGACCATGATCGGGAACATAAGCGGGTAGAATTATTTAAATCTATTCGCAAACAGGTGGAAAATGTTGAATTTATTGGTTATAATAATTATAAAGCAGAGACAGAAGTAGTCAGTTTAGTGCAGGACGAAGAGAAAATGACTAGTGTTCCTGCCGGACAAGAGGCAGAAGTGGTATTGGCTAAAACACCTTTTTATGCAGAAAACGGGGGTCAAGTTGGCGACCAAGGAATTATCAGCGGAGCTAGCGGACGAGCAGAAGTTATAGATACTCAGGAATTAGCTGAAGTAATAGTTCAGCAAGTAAAAGTAACGGAGGGAGAATTAACTACTGGAGAGCAGGTAACAGCTAGTGTAGATACAGAATTAAGGAAAGCAGCTGCTCGTAATCATACAGGAACGCACCTTTTACATCAGGTGCTAAAAGAAGTGCTTGGCGATCATGTTAATCAGTCGGGGTCGTTAGTGAGTCCCGAGCGATTACGGTTTGATTTTACTCATTTTGAAGCTGTAACGGAGTCTGAAATTAAAGAAATAGAAACTAGGGTAAATAATCAAATTTTGGCTAACTTACCAGTAGTGACAGAAGAAATGTCCTTGGAAGTAGCTAAAGAAGAAGGAGTAACAGCTCTGTTTGGTGAAAAGTATGGGGAGCAGGTGCGAGTAGTTAAAGCGGGAGATTATAGTAAAGAATTGTGTGGGGGAACTCACGTAGAAAGTACTGGCGAGTTGGGTTTATTTAAAATCATCAGCGAATCAGGCATTGCGGCTGGTACCAGGCGCGTAGAATGCGTAACGGGAAAGGAAGCTTTGCAGTATGTTAATGAGCAGGAGGAAGTAATTGCTACCTTAGCTGATAAATTAAAAGTTCATCCGGAAGAAGTAGTTCAGAAGGTTGATAAGCAGCAAGAAAGAATTAAAGAGCTGGAGTCGGAAATAGCTAGTTTGAAGGATAAATTAGCCGCTTTCCAAACAGAAGAATTAATAACGGAAGCCGAAGAGATAAAGGGAATCAAAGTTATAATAGAACGGGTAACTGATTTAGATGCGGAAGGACTGCGGAAGATGGGTGATGAGCTAAAAGCCGAACTTGATTCGGGAATTATAATTTTAGGTTCTCAATTATCTGACAAGGTGTTATTTGTAGCTATGGTAACTGAAGATTTAGTTGAGCAGGGTTATCATGCTGGAGATATAATTGGGCAAGTAGCCCAAGTTGCTGGCGGCGGTGGCGGCGGCCGTCCTGATATGGCTCAGGCGGGCGGCAGTCAACCGGAGAAAACCACTGCTGCTTTAGATGAAGCTCGAGAAATAATTGGTTCTGCTAATGAATAAATAGAAATTATTAGGAAAAAATAATACTAAGTATTGAGGTGACTACTATGACTGATTCTGAAAAAACAATGATGTTTAAGGTGGAAAAGGAAAAAGATACGGAAGTAGCAACTGCCTTGAAGGAAGTCTATAATGCTCTAGAAGAAAAAGGATATAATCCTATTGATCAGATAGTAGGTTATATTTTATCGGGGGATCCAGCTTATATTACTAGTCATAACCAGGCGCGGAGTAAGATTAGAAAGTTTGAGCGTGATGAAATTATTGAAAAGTTGGTGACCAGTTATCTGCAGGAGTAGTTAGGGAGTGGTCTAATGAAGTATAAATTGGTTTGTTGTTTGCTCCTTATTTTTCTATGCTTTCCTGCTTCCTTAGAAGCGAAAGAAGATACAAAAGTGGTTTTGTTGATTGCGGATAGAGTAAATTTAACTGATTGGCAGCAAGTTTCTACTCCCCGGCTAGATGATCTATTAGCCCGGGGAGCAGTAGGTTTAATGAATACGAAAACCGCCGGCAGTTTAGAACCGAAAGATACTTATTTAACTATTGGCAGCGGCCAACGAGCTACTGCGGGGACAGCTGGTTATTTGAATTTTAAGCAAAGGGAAGTATATAAAGGAACTACAGCTGAAAATATTTATCAGCGCCGAATAGAGAAATTAGAGGGGGCAAGCAAAGTAGTAAATATAGGGCTGCCCCGGATCAGGCGTCGAAATTCACAGAGTGATTATCAGGCAGAAGTCGGAAAGTTAGCTGCTTTGTTGGAGCAGGCTGACTGTCAAGTTGCTGTCTTAGGTAATGCTGATACATGGCAGCAGCCGCGCCGACATATAGCTCTGCTTGGGATTAATCAACAAGGAGTTGCTGTTGGAGATGTGAGTCGGGAAATGCATCGGTCAGCGGGGGATTATCCGGCTGGCTATCTGACAAATCATGAATATTTGCAGCGTCAGTTTGAAAAATTTTATTCTGAAAGTGATCTTTTAGTTATTGAAGCCGGGGATACATCGCGAGTAGAAGCAGTTAAGAATGATTTAACCACCAAACGATTTAATCAGGCTAAACGAAAAGCTATCAAACGAACTGATAGATTGCTAGGACAAATTGAACAAGAAATGAATTTAGCTACTGATTATTTAATGTTGGTTACCCCAACTCCCTCCCGCCAGGGGAGTCAGCTAGGCAGAAAACTAACTCTTGCTTTAGTAGTTGGCCCGGGGATAAAAAAGGGATTATTAACTTCTGCTACTACTAAACGCTCTGGTTTAATTACGAATCTTGATTTAGCTCCTACAATTTATCAGTTATTAACGGGCTTTAAATCTAATCTTCCCGGATGTCGAATTTCTTCAATAGCCGCTGATAAGCCGCTTGATTATTTAGCAAAGCAGCAAGAAAAAATCCAAACCACTTTTTCCTGGCGGCCGCGTTTAGTTGATTTATTTATCTGGCTGCAGATTATAGTTTTATTTGGGAGTGGTTTTGTTTTAATTTATAGGAAAAATATTACTTTTTTAAAACAAATTGTAATAACGGCAGTGGTTAGTCTGCTCTGGCTGCCGATCTTTTTTCTATTATCGGAGAATTTTTTAAATTATTCCCTAGTGGAGGCAGGAGTAATCTGGTTAATAGTTAGTTTTTTATTGGCGGCAACTAGTATTAACTTATGCAAGAATGAATTATGGGCAATTGTTCTGCCGGCGGTAATTACTTCTGGATTGTTAGTTTTTGACTTATGGGGAGGAAGCGACTGGACTAAATTATCGGTATTTAGCTATTCTCCGGTTATTGGAGCGCGGTATTATGGGTTAGGAAATGAATTTATGGGCTTATTGGTGGGAGCTTTTTTGATTGGAATTACCGGCAGCAAGGAGCTAAAACCGGAATTGCCGGACTGGACTTTTCTGGTAGGGCTTGGTTTATTGACGGTAACTATCGGCTTCCCGCAGTTGGGAGCTAATTTTGGTGGTTTGATTACGGCAGCAGTAGTCAGTGCTGTTGTTTATTTATCTCTGCGGGGAGTAGAATTCGGATATAACTTTTTATTACGTATAGTTTTTTTAGCAGGAGTAATAATATTAGGGGTTGTGATTATAGAATGGTTCAAATTTGGAGGAGAAAGGGGTCATCTGGGGCGTTTATTGGTTAGAATTAAGCAGAAGGGGATTAACCAGTTATTCTTGATTATTTCCCGCAAATTAAAAATAAATTTAAGATTATTTAAAACTACTATTTGGAGTCGGGTATTAGTAGCTTTTATGGGTATTTTAATTGTTATCTACCGCTGGCCTTCAGGAAAAGTTAGAGATTTATTGAGTAATTATTTTTACTTAGCAATAGGATTGAAAGGGGCACTTGTGGGCAGCATAGTAACTATGTTAGTAAATGATTCGGGGGTAGTAGCTGCTGCTACTTTATTATTATTTCCAGTTTTTAGTTTATTGTATATAGGTTTAGAGCATGAAGACTGGAAAGTTGGTAACTAATCTAGGAAGGAGGTGGAGATGATTTTTTCGGTAGTTAAAAATTTATTTAATAATAGTCAGCAAACAAATTATTACTACCGGTTAGCCTTAGATATTGGAACTGAATATGTAAAAGCAATGGTGGTTAAATTTGATAAGCAGTATATTTGTGAAATAATTGGTTATGGGCGGGTAAAGCAGGAGACTATGAATATGGAAGGGGGAGCTATTTCTGATATTGAGGAAGTAATTAAGAAGTGTCATGAAGCAATTAATCAAGCACTGGAAAGAACAGAAGTGGAGCCGGAAGAGATAGTAATGGGGATAGCTGGCGAATTTGTCAAAGGAGTAGTAACTAATATTTCTGATAAACGATTCTGGGCTAAACGTCCTTTAACGCAATCTGAAATTAATAGTTTAGTTTATAAAGCACAGCAGCAGGCAATGGAAGAAGCGGAAGGAAAGCTGTTAACTGATATGGGCTTAGATGATTTAAAAGTACGACTCATTAATTCTTCGGTAGTAGATATGAAGATTGATGGCTATCGGATTACTAATCCGGAAGAGTTTCAAGGGAAGAATTTAGAAGTTTCTGTTTTTAGTACATTTGCCCCCTTAGTTCATGTAGGAGCTTTAGAGACTATAGCGGAAAGATTGGGTTATGAGCTAGTGGGAATTATTGCTGAACCCTTTGCAGTTGCTAAAAGTATCATGAGCGAAGAAGCTTATGAGTTTGGAGCGATAGTGATAGATATTGGCGGCGGAACTACGGATATTGCGTTGATTAGAAACGGCGGAATTGAAGGTACAAAAATGTTTAGCTTAGCTGGACGAGCTTTTACTAGAAGTCTTGCCCGTGAGTTTAATTTATCATTTGCGCAGGCTGAGAAGTTGAAATTAAAGTATTCAGCTGATAAACTAAGTCAGGGAGCAGATAAGGTAGGGCAAGTAATAAGAAGTGATTTGAATTTATTATATGAAGGGATTGAAGTTGCCTTAAATAAGTTGGCGCAAGGGGAGGCATTACCGCAGAAGGTATATTTATGTGGAGGAGGTAGTGCTTTAAAGGGGCTATTTGCAGGAATGAGACAGTGGGAGCTGTATGAAGAGCTGCCTTTTTTTAAGCAGCCGGAGGTAAAGTTATTGACGGGGGACAAGATAGAGGGAATTCAAGATACTGTAGACCAGCTAAAAGGTCCCCAAGATGTAACCCCCAGAAGTTTAGCTTTACAGTCCACAATGGTTCAGGAGATAAAGCGGAGAGGATTGTGGAAAAGATTAGTAGCTAATTTAGGTTAAAGAGAGGTAGGTGAGGTTAATGGAGTATAGTGAGCTTTATATTGACCCTGATATTTCTCTAAATTCTTTATTGAAAAAGATTGAGGGGGAACCAGCAGAAAAATTAGTTATTATAATCCACCAGCAATCATTTATATTTACCGGCCAAGTTAATATTGAATTAATAAAGAAGTATGCCCAGCAGGCTGAGAAAGAATTAATTTTTATTACTGAGATAGAAAAGATAAAAAATTTATTGGCAGATAGCGGTTTTAAAGTATATTCCAGCTTAGAACAGTTTGAAGCGCAACTAGATAAGCAGGAGACTACGGAAGTGAAAAAACAAAATTTTAGTCCTTCTTTACAGGGTAAGAGTGGAACCGGAGTTATAGGAAAGACAGTCTTTATTTTAGTTTTAATTTTAGTTTTAGGGGGAGTTTGGTTTTATTTTTGGTTTCCGCCAGTTACCATTCAGATCGCTCCTATAACTAAGAATAAAACGGTAGTTAGCCAAGTTAAAGGAAAAACAGGAGTTGAAAAAGTTAACTGGAAGCAGAAGCGATTACCTTTAATAAAAAAACAGGTGGAAATAGAACAGGAAATTGAAGCTTCAGTGACGGGAGAGAAAAAGCAGGGGATTAGCCGCAGCACTGGAGAACTTACTTTTATTAATAGGAGGCAGCAGGAAGTTGTTATTCCAGCGGGAACAAAAGTTGCAGCAAGCAAAGGGATTAGATTTGAGACCTTACATAAAGTTACGGTTCCGGGTGCTAAAGTTGATAAATTAATGGATAAAGTGGTAAGCAGTGAAGCAGGAAGAGCTACTACTAAAATAGAAGCTGTACAAAAAGGTAGTCAAGGGAACATAGCTGAAGGAAAAATCACAGAATGGGCAGCAGAAACTTATCCGGTGGAGCTAGTTAATTTAAGTCCGCTTACTGGCGGACAGGATAAAGTGGTCAAGATAGTAACTAAAGAAGATATAGCTCGAGGACGGAAGGCTGCTAAGGAAAAGTTAAAGAAGTTGGCCCGAGAAAAATTAAGTAACAAATTTGCAGATAATAAAGTTTTTTTCGAACAAAATATTAAAATAAAAGAACAGGAGTTTATTTCTGAGATGGAACCCGGAACTTCTGCTGATCAGGCCATAATTGAAGGAAAGATAAAAGCAGTTGGTTTTGGTTTACAAAAAGAAGGACTAAAAGATTTAGTCTTTAAGTTATATAAAGAGGAGCTTGATTCTCAGTTTAAATTACAGGATTCAGAAGTTACTATCACTGGAATTGAAATTGGTACTGTAGCTTCTAATCAGGTAACTTTTAAAGTAAAAACTAGCGGCCAGGTGATAGGTGAGGTAAACAAACAGCAGATTATTAAGCAGATAATCGGAAAAGAGGTAACAATTGCTAAAGAGCTGTTAGATAAACTCCCAATGATAGAAACTTATACGATAAAGCCAGCTAATCAAGTTAATTTACCTGACTTTGAGTTCGGGTTAAATTTAGAAGTTAAAGAAGCGGGGTCTAAGGAGTGAAATAATTAATGAGGATTATGGGCTTGGATATAGGAGATAAGAAAACAGGGGTGGCAGTTAGTGATCCTTTAGGGTGGACAGCGCAGGGGAAAACAGTGCTTACTACTTCTTCTAAGCAAGAATTGTTTCTGGAAATAAAATCGCTAATTAGTCAATATGAGGTAGAAAAGATAGTAGTGGGGCTGCCGAAAAATATGGATGGGAGTGTAGGGCAGCGGGCAGAAAAAATATTAGAGCTTGTAGATCAGATGCAGAATGAATTTCAAGTTCCAGTTGTTACTTGGGATGAACGGTTATCTACTGCGGAAGCAGAAAGAAAGTTATTGGCGGCTGATTTGAGTCGGGCTCGGCGAAAAGAAGTAATTGATAAGATGGCAGCAGTAACAATTTTACAGAGTTTTCTTGATAATCAGAATTAAAAAATAATAATTAAGATGTAAAGAGGTGAGAAAAGTGGTAAATAAGGAAGGAACTATTAAAGTAATTGATGAAGAAGACGGGACAGTAATTTTAGAAGAATATGATGGAGAAACTAAGAAATTTGAGGTAGTTACTATTTTGGAAGTAGAGGGTCAGGATTATTTGATTTTGTTGGATGAAGAGGAGGAAGAAATGGGAGAAGGTTATGCTCTTAAAGTAGATGAAGATGAGGCTGGTTCTAAAGTTTATAGACCAGTAATTGATGAAGATGAATTAGTTAAATTACAGGCAGCTTTAAAGGAAGTGCAGGAAGAGTAAAATATTTAAGTACAAATAAGCCCTCCTTTTTTACTTTGGCTGAGGTATATAATTTATTAATTTAGGTAATACTGTTAATGAAGAAATAGAAAAGAGGGGGGCTTGATATGTTATTAGCTGAATGTTCTTTAGAGGAAAGCTGTTTTAGAGTCGAAAGTACTACTCATGCTTTAGATAGAATGAAAGAACGAAATATAGATAGAGAAGTAGTAACGGCTATTATTTTAAGTTTAGAGCAAAAATTACTCGATTATAATGATAGTGGGGAAGAAGTGGCTATTATTGACCAAGAACACAATTTGGCTGTAATTATTGAAGTGCGGGATTTTAAAGCAGTGGTGATTACGGTGATTAATAAGGCTAATATACATATAAAAGATGGAACTCAGATGGAGGAGATTGCTTAAAGGAGTGTCTTTATCACCTTGAATCAGATCTGATTCAAGGTGTTTTTTATAGAGAAATTTGACTTGCTATATAAATAAATCTATCTTATAATAGAGAGGGAAATTAGAAAGGAATTGATTAATATAATGAACTCCTTGGCTGACTCCCTACAGTTTAAAGTTATTGTTTTATTTATGGTAGTAGGAATTGTTTTGGGGATTATTTATTACGGATATAAGTTATATATACCGGTTGATGGACAGCAACAAGTAGAAAAAATCATAAAAATTGATTCGGGGAGTTCGTTAGTACTTATCAGTCAGAAGCTTTATCAGCAAAATTTAATTAATAATCCATTTATTTTTAAGACCTATGTTAAGTTAAAGGGATGGGAAGATAATATTCAGGCTGGTTATTATAGGTTAAATTCAGGAGTACCAATTGTAGATATAGTAAAAAAATTGGCAGCTGGAGAAACAGCCACTTATCAGTTTACGATTCCGGAAGGAGCTACGGTAGAAGAAATAGCTGTGAAAATAAATAATAAAGGCTATCAAATAAATAAAGAGAAGTTTTTACAGCTGGCAAAAAAGGAAAAACTGAATTTTTTGGATAATAGAGAACAAACTAAGTATAACTTGGAAGGTTTTTTATTTCCGGAGACTTATCGTTTCTCTTATGGCAGTTCGGAAGAAGAGATAATTAATAAAATGCTGGCAGAGTTTAAACGTCAAATCAATCCTTTACGGGATACAATAAAAAGAAGTGAATATAGTTTATATCAGATAATTATTATTGCTTCCCTAATTGAAGCAGAAGCAAAAGTAACAGAGGAACTAACTTTAATTTCTAGTGTGATTTATAATCGATTACAGCGGAAGATGAAACTTCAACTAGATGCTACTATTCAGTATGTTTTACCCGAACGAAAAGCTCGTCTTTTTTATAGTGATTTAGAGGTAGGCTCCCTGTATAATACTTATCATTATTACGGACTTCCGCCTGGTCCGATTAATAATCCGGGTTTAGAAGCTATTAAGGCGGCGTTAAATCCTGCAGAAACTGATTATTTATATTATGTAGCTATCGGTAATGGCAGACATAAGTTTACTAAAACTTATCAACAGCATCTTAAGGTGCAAAAACAGTTAAACAAGGAGTAATAAGGAGGCTAGCAATGGGGAATATTATTCAGGATTGGATACTAGATTATTTGCGAACTAAGCAGCCGAAGTTAGAAGAAGAATTAGAAGAAATACGGCAACAGAGTAAACAAGAGAATATACCTATTATTGAACCAGAAGTGGGCCAACTATTAAATTTATTAGTAAAAATCCAACAACCAACTAAAATTTTAGAGTTAGGAACTGCTTATGGTTATTCTACTCTGTGGCTAGCGCAAAATTTTCCCGGGAAAATAGTTACTTTAGAATTGAAAGAAAGAGAAGCTAAAGTGGCTAGAGATAACTTTACCCGGTTTGGGTATAATAATATTGACCTGATAGTAGGAGATGCTTTAGAAATCATGCCTGATTTAAATTCAGAATTTGATTTTATTTTTATTGATGCAGCAAAAGGTCAGTATCTGAGATTTTTAGAAGCAGGATTAAATTTAATAACTGACGGCGGTTTAATTGTAGCAGATGATGTATTATTTAAAGGAATGATTGCTGATGATAGATTTTATCATCCTCGGTTTAGTACTTTGACGCGGGTGTTAAGAGAGTACGTAACAGAAATTATGGAGGATGATTCTTTAGATTCCAGCATTATTCCTTTAGGAGATGGCGTGGCAATTAGCAGATTTACAGCTACTAGTTAATAATTTATAATTAGAAATTACTGGTAAGGAGGATAAAATAAATAATGGAAATACCAGAACTGCTTGCTCCAGCGGGCAATTTGGAAAAGTTAAAAACTGCCGTTCGCTATGGAGCAGATGCTGTTTATTTAGGAGGACAAAACTACGGTCTTCGAGCTAAGGCACAAAATTTTACTTTACAGGAGATAAGTAAAGGAGTAAACTATGCCCATCAACATAAAGTTGATTTATATGTGACAGTCAATATTATTCCTCATAATCAAGATTTAGAAGAACTGCCGGATTATATTAAACAGTTAGCAGAACTAAATATAGATGGAGTTATCGCAGCTGATCCAGGTGTGGTGGCAATTGTTAAAGAGGTAGCTCCTGAACTTAAAATTCACCTTAGTACGCAGGCTAATAATACTAATTGGCGCAGTGCTTACTTTTGGCAGCAGCAGGGTGTAGAGCGGATAATTTTGGCCCGGGAGTTATCTTTATCAGAGATAAAGGAAATTAGAGAAAAAGTTGACCTTGAATTAGAAATGTTTGGACACGGAGCTATGTGCATTTCTTATTCCGGCCGCTGTTTATTGAGTAATTATATGATTAACCGCGATTCTAACCGTGGAAATTGTGCTCACTCTTGCCGCTGGCAATATACTTTAATGGAACAGGAGCGGCCCGGTGAGTATTATCCTGTTTTTGAGGATGATAGAGGAACTTATATTTTCAATTCTAAAGATTTGTGCATGATTAAACATATTCCGGAAATAGTAGCTGCCGGAGTAGATAGTTTGAAGATTGAAGGGCGGATGAAGAGCCTTCATTATGTAGCGACGGTGACTAATATTTACCGCCGGGCTTTAGATAGATACGCTGAAGCCCCACAGAATTATCAGTTTAAGGAGGAATGGCTAGCGGAATTGAAAAAAATTAGCCATCGGCAGTATACAACAGGATTTTATTTCGGGCAGCCTGGGCCAACTGAACAGAATTATGATTCTTCGGGTTATTCGCGGACGTATGATTTTATGGGGTTGGTGAAAGATTATTCCTCTCAGCAACAAGAAGCAGTGGTTGAAGTGCGAAATAAATTTTTTCAGGGGGATATAGTGGAATTTTTCGGACCGCAGGTGACTTCGTTTCAGCAGTCTGTAGATTATATCATTAATGAAGCAGGCGAAAGAGTTGAATCTGCTCCTCATCCGAAAGAATTAATTACTATTCCGGTTGCTAAAGAAGTTCAGCCGGGGGACTTAGTTCGCCGTAAAAGGGAGGAAGATACTGATGACTAAACCAGTAGTAATTGGAGTTAGCGGTGGCACAGGATCGGGAAAGACTACAGTTAAAAACCAGATCATTGATAAGTTGGGAAATGGTAATATTGCTGTTATTCAGCAAGATTCTTATTATAAAGATCAGAGCCATCTAGATTTTGAAGAGCGCAAGCAGACTAATTATGATCATCCCCTTGCTTTTGATACGAAGTTACTTATTGATCAGTTAAAGGACTTATTAGCCTGGAAATCGATTGAAAAGCCGGTTTATAGTTTTAAGCGGCATACGCGAACAGAAGAAACTACTACTGTAGCCCCCAAGAAAATCATTATTCTTGAGGGGATTTTAGTACTAGAAAATAAGGAACTTCGCGATCTGATGGATATTAAAGTTTATGTAGATACTGATAATGATGTCCGGTTTATTCGCAGATTAGTACGGGATATTGAAGAACGGGGGCGGACTATGGAATCGGTAATTAATCAGTATTTGGAAATGGTAAGGCCTATGCATCAGCAGTTTGTGGAGCCTACTAAAAAACATGCTGATATTATTATTCCTGAAGGCGGATATAATGAAGTAGCTGTTGATTTATTAATCACCAAAATTGAAACTCTTATTGAGGAGTTAGCAAAAAATGAAAAGAACTTCAGTAATAAAAGTGCGGGTGCCTAAGAAAGATTTAGTATTTGTAGATAAAATAATTAAGGCTTATGAAGGATTGGCTATGGTTACAGTAGTAGGTAGAGAAGGCAAAATAGGAGAGTTAAACTTAACTGTAACCCCAGGAACCAAAGCTGATATTTTGAAAATTTTGGATGATTTACAGAATAAGGTCAAGCTGGAGATAGTTAATAAAGAATAGTCTTTCTGGACAGGCACAATAATTGGCCTCCTTTCATATAAATATAAGTAGAGTTAGGGGGTGGCCGGTTGATGGTGCCTGTTTTTTTATTTGAATTAGGTGGGGACTTACTGGAGCAGATAAGATTACTTCTTGCTTATATTTCTAGTGGAACTGCTTTTCCACAGCCGTTAGACAGAGAAGAGGAAGAAAAAGAGTTAAAAAAATTGGCTGAGGGAGATAAAGCAGCTAAAGATAAATTGATTAAGCATAATATGAGATTAGTAGCTCATATTGTAAAAAAATATAATAAACCCAATGTAGATAACGAAGATTTAATTTCAATTGGAGCTATTGGTTTAATAAAAGCAATTGAAAGTTTTGATCCGGAAAAGAAAACTCGCTTAGCTACTTATGCTGCCCGCTGTATTGAAAATGAAATTTTAATGCACCTGCGGAAAACAAAAAAATTGAAAAAGGAACGCTTGCTGCATGACCCCATTGGTTCTGATAAAGAAGGGAATGAGATTTCTCTAGTTGATATTTTAGGGACTTCTATTGATGTGGTCAGTGAAGAGGTAGAATTAGCTATTGAAGAAGAAAAACTGTATCAACGGTTAAAAAAATTAACTGATAGAGAGAAAAAAGTTTTAAGATTACGTTATGGATTGGATGGAGGAGCTGATAGAACCCAAAAAGAAATAGCGAAAAAGTTAGAGATTTCTCGTTCGTATGTTTCTCGGATAGAAAAGAAAGCGGTGCATAAGTTGCATGAAATGTTTAACTAAATTAACTGGGAGGGAAAAAGTGAAGAAGAAGTTACTAACGGTTAACTGTCATTTTAAATTGCGGGAGTCCTTTCACTTATTAGATGAATTAAGGGAATTTGTACAAGAATTAAAAGAGTTAAAGCCTGATTTAAAAAAATATAAATTATATGATGTAGGTTTTATTCCTAAATTAGATTTTGTTTTGGTAAAATTATATTTTTATCGATAAGCTAGTTAGTATTTTTAGCCTCTTTTTTTGGGGGGCTATTTTTTATTTTAACAGTTTGAGAAATGAAAAGAGATAAATAAAAGAGAAAAAAAGAGTTAATTTACTTTAATCGCTAATTTTGATTTGATTTTTTTTACGTTTGTTGTTAATATTTAATGTGGGTAATGGGAGTTATAAATTTTATTTGTAATTAAATAATAGGCCTTAGTTATTTGTTTTGATTAATGAAAAATGAGAAAAAATGGTTTGCTGTTAGGTAGATTTAATTAAAAAAGTGTGAACTGAATAATTTATAGCAAATCAGCTAGTGCCGAGATTTTACATAATTAAGGCAGGGGGTTAGATTAATATGGCAAAAATAGAAGTTAATGATGTTACTAAAGTTTTTGGAGACAAGCCAGAACAGGGGGTAGATCTCCTGGCGGAAGGTTATTCAAAAGATGAAATTTTAGACAAGACAGGTTTAACAGTAGGAGTTTCTAAGGCAAGTTTTGAAGTTGAATCGCAGGAAATTTTTGTGATTATGGGATTATCTGGTAGTGGAAAATCCACACTGTTGCGCTGTTTAAATAGACTGATTGAGCCGACTGACGGAGAAGTTATTATGGATGGAACTAATTTAATGGATTTAGATCAAGAAAAGTTAAGAAAATTCCGGCGCGAAAAGTTCGGGATGGTGTTTCAACATTTTGCTTTGTTTCCTCACCGAACAGTGTTAGAGAATACAGAGTTTGGGTTAGAAATCCAAGGAGTTCCGGAAGAGGAGCGGAAAGTTAGAGCTGAAGAAGCCTTGGCTAAAGTTGGTTTAGATGGCTGGGAAAGCAAAAATCCTAATCAGCTAAGCGGCGGTATGCAGCAGCGAGTAGGGTTGGCTCGAGCCTTAGCTGTTGATCCTGATATTTTACTGATGGACGAACCATTTAGTGCTTTAGACCCATTGATCAAGCGGGAAATGCAGAATAAATTATTGGATTTATTTGATGAAATGGATAAAACAATTATCTTTATTACTCATGATCTTGATGAAGCTCTAAAGTTAGGTAATAGAATTGCGATTATGAAAGATGGAGAAATTGTTCAGATTGGAAATCACGAAGAAATCTTAACTAATGCCAAGAATGATTATGTAAGAGATTTTGTGCAGGATGTAAATCGCTCCCGCTTGTTAACAGCGGAAGATGTAATGATTGATCCTCTAGAGTTAGTTTATTTAGATCAAGATGGACCTCGGGCTGCTCTGCATAAGATGAAGCATCATGAAATCTCTAGTATTTTTGCAGTAGGAGACCATAAGCAGTATAAAGGTGTAATTAAGATGGAAGATGCCTTAACTGCTGTAAAAGAGGATAAAGGGGATTTAGAAGACTTGGTTAAAGAAACTAAACTGGCTAGACCAGAGGAAAATATGGATGAACTGTTTGCTAAGATTGCTGATTTAAATACGCCTTTACCGGTAGTGGATGATAACAATAAGTTAGAAGGAATCATAGTAAAAAGTACAGTAATTGCTAATTTAGCGAGTGAAGAAGTGGTTTAAAATATATTGAGGGGGTATAAGCAATAATGTTAAGTAATAATAAGAAATTAGTTGTTTTATTAAGTTTGGTGCTAGCAGTTAGTTTAGTAGCAGGATGTGGGGGACAGCAGGCTTCGCAGGAGGAAGAAACTGCCGATAAAGAAGAAGCAGTTAAGTTAAAAGAGGTTAAATTTGGTTATGTTAACTGGCCGGGAGTTACAATGAAAACCCACGTTTCCAAAAGGGTTTTGGAGACATTAGGTTATGAAGTAACAATGGATTCCTATACGCAGCAGGTGTTGTTTACAGGGATGGAAAATGATGAAATTGATGCTTTTCTCGGCAATTGGATTCCTACTATGAAGGTTAACTTTGAGCCGTATAAAGAAAAGGGTGTAGTAGTTAATGTCCAGACTAATTTAGAAGAGGCGCTTTATCAGACAGCAGTTCCGGAATACGTCTGGGAAGCTGGAGTTAAGTCGATGGCTGATCTGCATAAACATGCGGAAAAGTTTGATAAACAGATAGTAGGGATTGAACCTGGTAATGATGGTAACCAGATTATTAAACAAGCAATTGACAATAATACTTATAACTTAAAGGATTGGGAGCTAGTTACTGGCAGTACAGCTGCTATGCTGGCGGCAGTAGGGAAAGCAACTAAGAATGAAGAATGGATTGCGTTTAACGGCTGGGAACCGCACTGGATGAATGTAAAGTATGATATTAAGTATCTAAAGGATCCAGAAGGTATCTGGGGCGATGCCGATAGAGTTGATACAGCAGCTCGGCCGGAATTAGAAAAGGAAGCACCTAATTTCTGGAAGTTTTTAGACCAGTTTAAAGTTACCGGAAAGATGCAGAGTAAGTGGATTTTAGAATATCAAGAGAAAGAACGCGACCCGAAAAAAGTTGCTGATGAATGGCTAGCTAATAATTTAGATCAAGCTAAAGAATGGGTTAAAGGAATGAAGAGTATTGATGGAAAAGATGCTCAACAAGTTTTAGAAGAAGAATACGGTAATTAAATTAAGTCAGGAAAAGATAAGATTAATCAGCGGTATCTCTGGTTAATTTCTGGAGATATCGCTGATTTTCAGATAAGAGTATAACTGTCGAAGGAGGTATGTAATTGGTATGGCGAAGCTAATAGATTTAATTTCAACCAAAATTCCCCTGGGGAATTGGGTAGAAGCAGTAGTTAATTTTATTATTAGTCATTTTAACGGTCCTTTAGATGCTTTTTCTAATTTAATTGGAAAGATAATGGATGGCTTAGTAGCTGTTTTATCCTTTGGTCATCCGCTAGTACTGATTATCATTTTTGGAGTAGTGAGTTGGTTAATTAAGAAAAAAGTTAAGCTTACGGTGGGAGTAGTTTTAGGGCTGTTATTAGCGTTAAACTTAAGAATGTGGGATCCGCTGGTTACTACTATGGCTTCTATTTTTACAGCCGTGCTGGTTAGTTTAGTGATTGGAATTCCTATCGGGATTTTGAAGGCTCACAGTAAAGTTGTAGATGTTATTACGCGGCCTATTTTAGATTTTATGCAGACAATTCCGCCGTTTGTATATTTGATTCCTGCTTTAATGTTCTTTGGTTTAGGAACTGTACCGGGAGTAATTGCTACGGTAGTGTTTGCTATTGCTCCTCCCATTCGGTTAACTTATCTAGGATTAAAACAAGTTGATGAAGAGTTAAAAGAGGCAGGAAAAGCTTTTGGTTCAACACCTGTTCAGATGTTGTTTAAAGTAGAACTGCCTTTAGCTCTACCGTCAATTATGATGGGAGTTAACCAGTGTATTATGCTTTCCCTGTCTATGGTAGTAATTGCTGCTATGATTGGTGCTGGTGGTTTAGGAAAGCCTGTACTTAGATCGCTGTCTACTGTAGATATCGGATTAGGGTTTGAAGCCGGCTTAGGAGTAGTTATTTTAGCAATGATTTTAGATCGTTTATTTGGTCGAGAATAATAAATATTATTATGGATTTGAGACTCCCGCTTTAGATAGCGGGAGTCTTTCAATTTAGGAGGAAGATTTTATGATTTATTTGTGAAAATAATAATTATATTGACAGAAGTATTTAAAAATAGTATGCTAATAATAAATAATCATGGTTATTTTATAATCATGATTATAAAATATAAGGAGGGGGTTGCAGAGTGGGCGATATAGATTTTTTAGAAAATATTCATAAAATTCAAAACACTTATGGCTATGTTCCAGAGGGTAAAATTGAGGGAATAGCAGAAGAGCATAATATGCCTCGGGCAAAGGCTTATGGGATTGTTAGTTTTTATTCAATGTTCTATACAGAACCAACTGGGAAGTATATTATCCGGATTTGTGATAGCCTTTCCTGCCATATGAATCAGTCTGATGATATTATAGAAGTTGTTAAAAATTATTTAGAAGTTGAACCGGGGGAGACTACTGAAGATAAAAAATTTACTTTGGAAGTTGTGGAATGTTTAGGCCACTGTGGTGAAGGACCGGTAATGATGGTAAATGATAAGATTTATACTCATTTAAGTTCTAATAAGGCAGTTAAAATTTTAAAAAACTGTACTTAAGGAGTGATTATGGTGGAGAAAGGTCCGTTTTTTACTAATCATAGTATGTTTGAATTTGAAAAATATAATTTTGAAGCTTTAAATAAAGCTTTGAAAAAAGAACCAGAAGATATAATTTCTGAACTTAAGAATTCAGGGTTAAAAGGTCGCGGGGGGGCTGGATTTCCTACTGGAGTAAAGTGGGAAATTGCAGCTGATCAAAAAAACAGCCAGAAACATATGATCTGTAATGCTGCTGAAGGTGAAGTAGGGACCTTTAAAGATCGTTATTTGCTTGAAAATAATCCGTTAAAAGTTTTAGAAGGATTGATAATTGCAGCTTATACTGTAGGTGCAAATAGAGGTTATATCTATATTCGAGGTGAATATACTAAGTCGATTAGTATACTGGAAGAAAAGTTAGAGCAGTTAAGAGAACATAATTTATTAGGTGAAAATATAAAGAACAGTGGATTTGATTTAGATGTTAAGATGATTCGAGAGGCTGAAGCTTATGTATGTGGGGAGGAAACTTCGCTGATAAATTCTTTAGAAGGAAAGCGGGGTAAATCAAGAATTAAGCCTCCATATCCAGTTGTAGAGGGTTTATTTGATGAACCAACAGTTGTAAATAATGTAGAGACTTTAGCGACTGCTGTTGAAGTTATTAAAATAGGTGCAGATGAATATTCTAGTTTAGGAACTGAAGAGAGCAAGGGAACTAAATTAATTAGCATCAGCGGGGATATAAATGAACCTGGTGTGTATGAAATTGAATTCGGGAAAGTAACTATTAGAGATATCATAGATAAATATGCAGGCGGGGTAAAGAATAATGGGGAAGTAAAGTTTGTTGTTCCCGGGGGAATTTCCACTTCAATTTTAGATGCTGAAGAGCTTGATATTCCTTATACTTATGAATCACTGGCTGAGAAGGGAACCGGTATAGGTTCAGGGGCGATGATTGTAGTAGCTGAGGGGCGAGATTTAGTTGACCTGATGTTGAATGCAGCTCACTTTTTTAAAGAAGAAACCTGCGGTACTTGTTTTCCCTGTCGAGAAGGCAATCGCCAGATATACCACCTGCTTGAAGAGAGAAATCAAAATGGAGGATTTACAAAGCATGATTTTCAACTAGTAAAGGATATTGGAGAAACAATAAATTTAGCAGCCAGGTGTGGTTTAGGAAAGGCTTCTATGAATTTTATTGGTTCAGTTGTAGATAATTATGGTGATGAATTAGTAAGGGGGAATAAATAGTGATTGAAGCAGTGATAGATAGTCAGACAGTAGAAGTAGAAGAAGGAACGACGATATTAGAAGCGGCTGGAAAAGTTAATATTAATATACCGACTTTATGTTATTCAGAAGAGCTGTCAATATACGGTGGCTGTCGGCTTTGTGTGGTAGATATTAAAGGAGAAGACGGCTTAAAACCTGCCTGTGGAACTGAATTAAAGGAAGGAATGGAGATTAAAACACATTCTAATCGGGTAAGAAAGGTTCGCCGAACTTTATTTGAATTAATTATTG
>CAYFUT010000026.1:0-32714 GCA_964346395.1 uncultured Halobacteroidaceae bacterium | reverse complement strand
AAATACTGTTAAAGTAATATGAGGCGTCATATTACTATCTACCATATAATTGCAAATATTTTTTTGAGCAAGCAGATCCCATATTTCTCTAATTTGACTGGCGCTTTTTGCATCAAACCTCATCTCTACAGTATAGGGCATATACTTTCACCTCTTCATCGGTATGTTTTTACCTTATTCCAACGATATTATTCCTGCTTCACTATTAATTTTAAGTGCCTTTCCAGTTAAAATATCATTCCCTAATACTCCATCGAATTCAAAATCAGATAAAAAACCTGTAAATCCAGTCCTTATATTTTCAAAGACAATAAGGCTACCATTAAGATTAATTTGATAATTTTTAACGATATCTGCAGTTTTTTCTCTGTCCCACTAATTTTAAAGTGAGACTATTTGGTAATTTATTTATAAAAATCCACTTTTAGTACATAACTTGAAGATGGTCTATTATAATACCTGCTTATTATGCATTTGAATCAAAAAAATAATTTTGTAGTTAAATCTCTCAATAAAGGTTATCGGTTTACTTGAATTTGTTTCTAAACTAATATATACTGTAACTAACAATTAGATAATTTACTCTTCAGGGCAGGGTGCGGAAATAGAGAAAGCTCCAATTCCTGACCGGTGGTCAGAGTCCACGAGCCTATTTAGGCTGAACTGGTGAAACTCCAGTACCGACGGTACAGTCCGGAGGAAAGAAGAGTGCCTAATTTCGAATTTAGCAAGCCCTGGGAGAAATTCTTCCAGGGCTTTTTTAATTTTTACCTACTTCAAGAAAGGAGAAATATCAACATGGATACTAAAAAAATCACCAATATTGCTTTACTTATGGCCTTATCACTAATTCTAATGGTAACTATTTCTATTCCTTTGTTTCAACCTTTTTTAATTTATGAACCAGGAGATGTCCCTATATTAATTATCACCTTCCTCTACGGGCCAACTTCCGCCCTAGGTGCCACTTTCATTCTGGCTGTTTTAATGGCTCTATTTACCGGGTTAGGAGGTCCCTTTGGAGCCGTGATGCACTTTCTAGCTACAGGTACCTTAGTCGGTATCGCCGGTTATATTTATCAACAGCGCCATGACTTAAAAGGAGCTTTGCTTGGTTTATCTATCGGCTCCTTAGCAATGACCGGAGTTATGTCAATTGCTAACGTAATTTTAAATCCAATTTTTTACGGTATTCCCTCGCAAAAAGTAATTAAGTTATTACTACCGGCAATTATTCCTTTTAACTTAATTAAGTCATTCGGCAACTCAGGAATTACCTTCTTAGTCTATAAGAAATTAGCTAATTTCTTACGTAAACGCGGACTACTCTATTCTACCAGCACCAAATAAATTTAAAGAACAGACTTAATGACTACCTTCCAGAAAAAAAGAGGGCTGCAGATTTAAATCTGCAGCCCTCTTGCTAGTTACTCACTATTATTATCGTTCTGAGGACGATCCAAAAACTTAACCTGATTAGAAATAACCTCAGTTTTGTAGCGCCGCTCGCCAGTTTCTTTATCTTCCCAACTATTGACTTCCATCCTTCCTTTCACTGCTACTAAACTTCCCTTGGCTAAAAACTCAGCACACTGTTCAGCTAATTTCCGCCAGGCACCAACATTAATAAAATCAGCTTCTCGTTCTCCCTCTTGATTAGTATAATCTCTCTCTACAGCCAATACCATATCAGTCTTCTTAGTGCCGCCCGCTACTTCTCTTAACTCAGGATCACGGGCCAACCGCCCGACTAGTCCTACCTGATTCATCATTGTTAGACCTCCCATCTCTATTATTTATTGTTATTATTACCATTTATGTAATTAATATACTATATTTATCAGCTAATTTTCTTACTTGAAAATGAAGCCGTCTGGCGGCCACTTAGCCTGAAGCTAAGTAGATTTATCACGAAGTAGCTTGAAATTTAAACCCGAAGGTGAGTTTGAATAAATCATCAAACCTAAAATAAAACAGTTCATAATGGTTGCTCAAACTCAATCTCAATCTTAAACTTAATTTAGTTTATTAGTGAAAAAGCATAAGTTTCTAAGAAAAAATAAAACTCCAGACCACAAGGCCCGGAGCATAAAAACTATTCAATTAATTTAAATACCTGCTCCCCCACTTTCACTCCTAATTTTCTGGCTATTACTTCACATTTAGCCTGCAGTAAAAAGAAAATCGGCCGCTCTACCTCCGATAGTCCTTCATAATTGCCCTGGCCTTTACTAATCACCAGTTTCGCCTGGTCAAATATCTGACGAAAATCCGAAGTGGCATTGGCCAATAATAAACCCGGCGCCCGGGAACCAGTAGTTACTAATTCTGCCTTTTCGTTAAGACCAATTTCTTTTGCTTCCTTAAGCGTAACATCATTTAAAATTGGTTCCTCTCGCACAGCATAAATAACTTCCGCTCCTACCTGCTGCAGTTGCTCAAGCAATAACCGATCAAATACTGCTTCCCCAGAATTATCACCGACAATTAAAACTGAAGCACCGGCAGCCAATCGGTCGCGAAATACTTCATAATTGCTATCAGCAAACCCCTGGTCAATTCCTGCTTTTACTTTCTGCTTAACATCAACATCAAGACTTACTCCCGCATCAATTGAATTCCCCGCCCCTGCTACGGCAAGCGAAGCAAATAAAGGATCATCAGTTTCCTCTACTATTTCCTTAATTTCCGGGTATAACTTTTCCGCCCGCTCAATATGTAATTCTTTATATTCCTTATATGGGTCATCTACACCTGTTTTCCGCTTGATTATCTCCTGCGTTCTCCGCCCCAGTTCCGGCCCCATTGCATCATCTGCAATTTTCGGCACCATCTGGGCATATTCATTCATAATTTCCCTAATTAATTCTTGATCATCAGTTGCCATTCTGCCAGCTTCTAAGGATTGGCGGAAAATACAGGGAAAACAATCTAATTCTATTTTCAACCCTAACCAACTCCTTTCTAATTATAAATATTCTAATTTTATTATAACTTATCGGATTAAATTTTCAATTATTTAATTAAAATGAAAAATAACAGACAAAAAATCCCTACCCTGCTTCCGGGTAGGGATTAAGGTACTAGTCAGGATTTTTTATAATCTGATTTATTTATTCTATCGGCGATTTCGACCGCGTCCTCGGCCTGAGTTTCTACCTTTGCCTTGTCCCGACATCTGTTTTCTTCCTTGTCCTTGCATTCCCTGCTGCTTTCCTTGGCGTCCTAAACCTTGTCTCGGCAAATCATCATTAGCATATCCCGGTGTATCGGATCCAGAACAATAACCAGCTCCTCGTCCAGTCTGAGAACCTTGTCCGGCTGGACCTGTACCATCTCCTCGCGGCATATATAACCCCTCCTTAAATCAGTTTTAATCATTTGTTCATTACAAGTATATTATACATTCTTTTTGAACATATGTCAATAAGTTGAGCGGAAAAATTAAAGTTTATAAAAATGGGACTTAGGTTGGGAGGAGACAGTATTGGGGGACAGTCTCAAAAGCAACCTAAGCCCCATTATTCCCTAGCTGGTGGACTGTAAAATAGTTAAAGTAAAGATTCAGCTACAGAAGTAAACTGTTCTGCTATCAGTGATTCTGGTTCTTCTAAGACAAAGGCTTTTCCTTGGTCACTGCTAACTCTCACTTTTGGCACTAACGGTAACTCGGCTAATAAGTTAGTATCTAACTTATCTGCTAACTGTTGACCGCCGCCGCTGCCAAATATATACTGCTTATTCCCGCAGTCAGGACATTCATAATAAGACATATTTTCAATAACTCCTACAATCTCAGAATCTAGCTCTTGGGCCAACTGCCCGATTCGTCCAGCCACTTTAGTAGCTGTCACCTGCGGCGTAGTAGTTACAATCATTTCTGCCCCTGGAATTAGTTGCATTACATTCATCGGCATATCACCTGTGCCCGGCGGGAGATCAAACAGAAGATAATCTAACTCCCCCCAGTGAACATCTTCAATAAACTGTTTTAAAGTATTCCCCAATAAAGGAGCCCGCCAAATCACCGCCTCTTCTTCCGGCATTAAGGCTCCCATGGACATTACCTTAATTCCATTCACTACCGGCGGCTTTAGCTCCTTCTCTTCAATTTGCTCCGGAGCTTCCTGTAAACCCAAAATCCGCGGAATACTAAAGCCCCGCACATCAGCATCAATAATTCCTACTTCTTTCCCAGCTTGGTCTAAAGCAGCAGCTAAATTAGCAGTAATAGTAGATTTGCCGACGCCTCCTTTACCGCTAGCTACTGCAATTAATCCCTCATTAATTGTTCCGTGTTTAAACTCTAGTTCTTCTAAGGCCATACCTTTACCTCCTAAATTATTTGTTAGCAGTCAATTTTAATGATGGTCGTGTCCGCTGCAAATATCTCCATCGGCATCTAAATCATCAGCTAAGTAGTCTTCAATTACCTGATCTACTTTTCCCTCAACTCCTGTTAAAGTTTCAATATTTCGTTCAGTAAATAAATCAACTGCTCTGCGCCCCATTCCGCCAGCTAATACACAATCTACAGCTAATTCATTTAAGTATTTGGGTAAATATCCCGGTTCATGACCCGGATTTTCTATTACTTCCTGGTTGCTCACCTCTCCCTCTTCTACTTCTACAATCGTATAATTCGGACACCGTCCAAAATGAGCTGCCACTTGGTCTCCATCTGTTGGAATCGCTAATTTAGTCATTAATACCCCTCCTGTTTTTGTTATTAAGCTTCTCAGCAAAAATATTAGCTTTGCTCACATCACAGCTAAATTTAATTTTCACTAGCAGCAAATAATCTATTCTTAATTTCTCTCCAAATATTGTTTAATCCTTGTGCCGGCTTACTATCCGCCTTATTTTCTACTATTAACTGTCCTTGCCGCATCACTTCTACTATTACTTGCGAATAGGGAATCTGCCCTATAACTGAAATACCTTCTTGCAGACAGAAATTTCTGATTTCAGCCGTCAAATCAGGATTTAAATCATGCTTATTAATCACTACCCAGGCCGGAATCGAAAAATGATCCGTTACCTGGACTACCCGTTTTAAATCGGATAAACCAGATTTAGTTGGTTCCGTCACAATTAGCGCCGCATCCACTCCATTCAAAGAAGCAATCACCGGACAGCCAATCCCAGGCGACCCATCTACCAATAATAAATCTCGCTCTTCTTCGGCAGCTGCCGCTTCTGCCTTTTCTTTTACTTCACTTACTAATTTACCCGAATTTTCAGCTCCTATCTTCAGCTGAGCATGAACCATCGTACCTGTCTTAGCCTGAGAAAAATAAATTTCTCCTGTTTCTTCCGGCTCTAAACTTAATGCCTCCTCCGGACATAAGGCAACGCATAAACCGCAGCCTTCACATTTGATCGGGTCAATCGAGAAATCCTCCTTAACAGCACCAAAGTTGCATACTTCCCGACATTTCCCGCAATCTATACATTTTTCATTATCCTTAACGGCCTGTTTAGCGCCCACAAACTTTTCTTCAGTTTCCTTGTCCGGCTCCAGCAGCAAATGAAGGTTAGGGGCATCTACATCACAATCAGCCACTACTAAATCCTGTGCCAAAGCAGCTAAATTAGCCGTAACTGTTGTCTTCCCGGTGCCGCCTTTACCGCTGATTACAGTTAATTTCTTCATTCTACCACCGTCCTAATCTCCGCAGCAACTTCCTGAAATCGTGTCCGCCAGTTAGTTAACACATCTACAAAGGCAATCCCATCCGAATATAGCTCTGCGATTTTGCGCTTAAGAGGTATCTTCAGTAAAATAGGAATCTCTTTTTCCTCAGCATAATCCTCAATTATCCCATCTGCCTCAGCCTCAGCCCGATTGATAATTATTCCGTGGGGTATTCCCAACTCAGCAACTACTTCCTGAGCCATCTTCAAATCATGTAGCCCAAAAGGAGTAGGCTCTGTCACCAAAATACAGTAATCGCTATCCTCAGCCGCCTCAATGGTAGGACAAGTAGTTCCCGGCGGAGCATCAATAATTGTATTTTTCCCGGGCTTTTTCTGTTCTTTTAATCTTTCAATGACAGGTACAGCTGATTCTTCTCCAATTTTCAGCTCGCCCTGCCAAAATTCAAGTCCTCTCACATCCAAATCCCAGCTAATAGTTCCGGCAACTTTATCTTCTTCAGTAATAGCTCCTTCCGGACAAATATGTTTACATCCGCCGCAGCTGTGACAGACTTCAGGATACACTAATACTTCCTCCCCCAGCATAGCTAAAGCATTATATTCACAAAAATCTACACACTGACGGCAAGAAGTACATTTAGCCTGGTCTACAACCGGTATCTTTCGTAATACTGACTCAGAATTGCTTTCTAAGTCCGGATCAATAAACAATTTTGAATTTGGTTCTTCTACATCAGCATCAAAAAATTGAACATTTTCCAATGAAAGAGCTAAATTAGTAGCTACCGTAGTTTTACCGGTACCTCCTTTACCGCTTAGTACTGTAATTTGCATTTTCTATCACCTTAATTCAAGCCTACATGGCCCTGGTTAGTAGCCCCTTCAAGTTCAGCTAACTTTCCCGATTTATAGTTAGCTACTGCATCTTCCACTACTGTCTGCTCTACGTGGTACATTTCAATTCCAGCTTTTTCTAGACCCGAATAAGCTTTAGGACCTATATTTCCCGCTAGTAAAACCTCTACTCCTTCATCAGCCATTAATTGAGCTGCCTGAACTCCAGCTCCACTAGCTGCTTTTTGCGCAGAATTATTTACAAACTTTACTTCCTCACTGTCCCCGTCTATAATTGCAAAATAAGGAGCTCGTCCAAATCGGTCTTCTACTTTTACCTCCAAATCCACATTATCTTTAGTAGGTACTGCAATTTTCATTACTATCACTCCTTTTTTAAAATTGATTATTTGATTAAAATTACTGGCAGTCTTCACAAAATCCTTCTATTTGAATACAACAGTCAGTAGCCGCAAAGTTCTTTTCTGCGGCTAACTTTTCCCGCCAGTTATCAACTAACAAGTTTGAAATTTCAATTACTTTTCCGCACTCTTTACAGATTAAATGATGATGGGTAGCTTCTTGACGGCCGATATACTCATAACACGCTGAATCGCCAGCAAAGGTTCGGCAAGCTACCAACCCCTTTTTTTCTAACAGGCGAAGAGTCCGATAAATAGTAGCTAATCCTACTTCTTGACCTCGCTCTTCCAGCAAAGTATAAATTTCCTCAGCAGAAAGATGCTGCCCTTCCTCCTCAATTAAAACCTCTAGCACAGCCTTACGCTGAGAGGTTATCCTAATTCCTAACTTCTTCATTATACTTGCTGCCTGTCTTTCAATATTTTCTCCCCGCTTTTTATTTTTATTCATCATTATACCTCCAGCCGGCCTCTTTTACTCTGTAATTAAGTATAAACTATTTATGAACATATGTCAATAATAATTTAAATTATTTTCTATTTTACAGTTCGCACCACTCGCAACCCATACAATTCTTTACTAGCCGTGGGGGGGGCAGTCGCCCGCGGATCAAACTCTAAAAATCCATTTCTTAACGCCTGCCGCTGGTGATGAGTTAAAAAATGAGAATGATAAGTCCACTCCCATACATTACCTGTCAAATCATAAATACCTAATTCATTTGGTTTCTTCTTTCCTACTTGGTGGAAGGGATAACTGTCACTATTATGTTCGCGATACCAGGCTACCTCATCAATTTTATTACTGCCGGCATAAATTGTATCTCGACCCTGCTTCCCTCCGCGGGCTGCATACTCCCATTCATTAACAGTAGGTAAGCGATAGCCTTCCAAAGTAGAGACATATTTAGTCACTAATTTTTTAGTCTGTTCATTATAGGCTTTTGCTAATCCCTGTCTTTCACTTAGCCAATTACAATAACTAACTGCTCCATACCAGGTTACTTCCCGCACAGGCTGTTTGCTCTTCCCATCCTTTACAAAAAAACCTTCTCCATCATGACCGATAGGCACTCCTGACGCTTCCATATCTATTAGCTCTATCTCTTGCAATTTACCATCAGCACTAACCGGCCTATCATTCAAAAATTCTACAAATTGATCAGTAGTTACTTCATACTGGCCAATATAATAGTCATAGTAAACAGCTATTGTCCGCGGTTTACTCTTTTCAGTATAATTATGTACTCCAGCTGGAACATACACTAAATTAAAATTCTGTCTTTGAGCTTCTTGGGCAGTATCAATAATTAAAATAATAGTTTTACTGGTTTTTCTCCCCATCTTATCTTTCACAGTAACCTCAATTGGATAAGTTCCGGCCGAATAATATTTGTGGCTTTTAGCAATGCTGTTCAATCCTTTTCGGGATTCAAAATTACTCGTTACTCCATCGCCCCAATCTATCTTTATTTGACTTATTTTAACTTTCTCAATAGTTCCTTTCTTTTTAACTAAATCACCAGTAAGCGTTAATCTTCGCACGCGATTAGTTATTACTTCTAAATTTTTATTTAAATTAACGATAGTAATGTTATCTGATTCCCGCTGATTACAACTAGCAACTAACAAAAAAGAGATTAATAATAAAATATAGCTCCCCATCTTCCTCCAACTGTATTCTGAGCACATACTACCCCTCCTATATTACCATTAATTTACAATTTATTGTTAGTATTCTTGGCCAGAAATGATTTTCCTTCCATTTAATTACATTTTTTGATTGAAGTGTTAATTATATAAAATAGGAGGGCAAACAAAAAAAGTCGCCTGGCGGCGACTTAGCTTGCGTCTGAGGTTTCGTAGTTGGTTATTTAAACTAATTAATATTTTATTTTTTTACATTGCCTGCCAATAGTCTCTTAACTTATCTCCCTTACGGGAATGTTTTAATCTTCTTAACGCCTTCTTTTCAATTTGACGGATTCGTTCTCTAGTTAAATCAAACACTTTACTTATTTCTTCTAACGTACGAGGGCGATCATCATCTAAACCGAATCTTAACTCCAAAACCTTTTTTTCTCTATCTTTTAATTTACTTAATACTTCCTCAATATCTTCTCGTAAAAAGGAATTAGCTGCCGATATAGAAGGATCCTGCGCATTTTCATTTTCAATAAAGTCCCCTAAATGACTGTCACCTTCATCATCAATCGGAATATCCAAGGAAGCCGGATTTTTAGAAAACCGCTCTAATTCCGATACTTTTTCTTCACTCATCTCCATTCTTTCCGCTACTTCCTTCGGTTCTGGATGACGCCCTAATTCTTTTCGCAACGAATAATAAACTCTAGTTAATTTCTTTACTTTTTCTTCCATATGCGCCGGCAATCTAATAGTTCGCGATTTATTAGAAATAGCTCGTCTAATTTTCTGCTCTATCCACCAGGTAGCATAAGTACTAAACTTATTCCCTTTTCGATAATCAAACTTTTCTACTGCCTTATATAAGCCGAAAGTTCCTTCCTGAATTAAATCAAGAAATGATAATCCTTTATTGGTATATTTTTTAGCTATACTAACTACTAACCGCAAGTTAGAAACTATTAATTCTTCTTTTGCCTCCTCATCTCCGTCTTCTACTCGCTTAGCTAACTCTTGTTCTTCTTCTTTGCTCAATAAAGAAGATTGTCCAATCTCATTTAAATATAACTTGATTGAATCTTCCGCGCGGGTTTGATACTGATTTTTATTACTCATTATAATACTCCTCCTTTTCACTAACTTAGGTTATAAACTTATATTACCTTTATAAACTTCTTGTCCAATTCTAATCTGAGCATTCAATTATCACACATTATATCATTATACACGGTAATAGATTAAATGTCAAGGATAAAAAAGTTCTTTTCTTTCATTGACAAATTAAACAAGAAATGATACTTTAAGGATAGAATCTCCCTTTTTAAGTGTGATGTAGCTACTGGAATCCCTTTTCCAGTAGCTTTTTATTTTATTGATATAACTTTTCGAACTGATATTGGAAATAATCCTCTCCTTCGGGAATAGAATTAAGCTTATTCTGATAATATTTGTATCTACCCAACACTTTAAATAAATATTGGCTCGTTACTCTATCTTCATTATGTAAATAAACATTATCAAGTCCCCGTTCATAAGCAAAAACTGCTTTATGGAAATCATTATTATATTTTTTGCACGCTCGCCCCAAATAATAAACAGTAAATCTAATTCCAAAATCTGTAGCATCAAGCAACCGCCACTTATTATACTTTAAATCTAACTGCTCAGCTATCCATTTAGCTCGCTCAACTTTTAAGCGGGCAATCCCCACCCTTTGCCCATTATCATAATCTCCTCGTGATACAAAATTAGTTTCTGTTTCTAAAATAGCAGCTATTAACAAAGGATCAATATCTACTTCTAATTGCCGCGAATAATAATCCCCCCAATAAATAATTGCCTCTACATATTCTTTCACTCGCTGACGGTCAAGATTCATATCTGTATTATCTGCTACATTATGAATATACTTAATCCGATAAGCTAAATACTGCTCTAAAGTTTCTTGTTTATAATACCCTAAACTAGTAGAACTAATAAATATTATCAATAATAATAGACTCAAAATTATTTTTTTCTTCATTTTACTCCCTCCTAAAAATCAATTTTAAAACCTTTACTGCTCATAATCTTGCTTTTATACCTTATTTTAAAAGAATACAACTATAAAAGAAGGAAAATTTAAAAATATAAAGAAATACCTAATTGTAATGTTAATTATTGAAGGAGGTAGAAAATGAGTTCTCTTAATATTCAAGCAGATTATCTTAATTATTTAAAACAAAAGCAAATAAGAGTTACCATCTATTTGAAAAACGGAATCAACCTAGAGGGTATAATTACAGAATTTGACGACTATATGATTGCTCTAGATTCTAAGCAAGGAACACAAACCATCTATAAACAAGTAGTTACTACCATTAATCCTTCTCAATCTATTAAACCCCAAAAATTTATCAACTTTTAACTTAGACTATATAAACAGATAATTATAGTTATCTATATTTTCCAACCCAGCTGGGTTGGAAAATATAGATTTACATTAGTCTTTTTGAGCAAAATTTACTTTAATTACATTATCTTTAGTTTCCACTTTTTCTCTTTCGCCGCCGGTATCTTTTTCTTCGGCCAAAAGGTCGTCCATCACATCTGCTTTTTCTTCTCCTTCTAATTGGTCTTCATAAATCACTTCCCACTCATAAGCAGCATATAATTTCCGAAATAATTCTTCTTCTGCTGAAGTTAACTTATTCACTACTTCTTCTTTCTTGTTCCGCATTAAAAATTGGATTTTACTATGCATTTTCTGTTGTTCTTCATCAAACTTATCCTCTAATAAATCTAATAAAAAATGATCAATCATCATCTTAATTCTAAATATTTCTTCTAACTCCCAATTTTCATTACTAATTAAACCCGTAGTAGGAAATGAGTCACTATCTTTATAAGCAGCTATAAGTTTATCTCCTTCAAATTCACTCCCGTCCTGCAAAATTATTTTATTTTTCTGGTCTTTTTCAGACATCTGATCCCCTCCTAATGAAAAACTAACTATCCTTTATTTCCAAAATTAGGTAGTAAATAATAGCTTTAATTGATTACTCTTTTTATCTCTAATTGGTCAGCAGCTAATAAGTCAACTTCTTTGACTGCTTCTACCCTCCCGCCCGGCTGTTCTTGTAAGATCTTTACTATTGGCGCCGTTAAATTCTGTTGATGTAATCCCGTAATTAATGCATGCTTCCCATTATTTAATAATACTTCTGTTCCCAACGGATAATTAGCAATGTGTTCTTCCATAATAGCTACATAATCAGAATTTAACTTACTTCCTTTCAGCCGATCTAAAAATTTCAACCCCTTATGCGGAGGCAACTTCTTTTTACTATTAGTCGGATGGGGGCTAGTTAACCGGTCATAAATATTAGTAACTGCTATTAGTTGAGCAAACTTATGGATGCTATTTCCCTTTAAATTACGCGGATATCCAGTCCCGTCCAATTTCTCATGATGCTGATAAGCTACTTCCGCTGCCAGCAAGCTAATTCCCGGCGCCTCCCGTAAAATATCATAACCATAGCGCGTATGATGCATATATTTTTCGTGGTCTTGTCGGGAAGTTTCATAGTTAAGTTCTTTATCTATCATCACCAATCCAATATCGTGTAGTAAAGCACCTACACCTAATTTTTTCAGCTTCGGCCGAGTATAATTTAAATCAACAGCAATCGTGAGCGATAAAGAAGCTACACTTACCAAGTGTGAAAATAAATAATTATCATAATTTCTAATATCTCTTAAGTGAAAAATAATTTCTTCCTGACTCAGTATTTCTTCCATAATCCCTTCTACAATCTGTTTTACTGAGTTAAGCTGAATATAATTCTCTTCAATTGTAACCTGTACTGCTTCTTTTACCTCTTGTACTATCTGATTCCGGCGTTGAGATGAAATCGGCTCAGGGATTTCTACCTCCGGTTCACCTTCTCTATTAATATAAATATTAGTAATGCCTAATTCCTGAAGCCGGTTTATATTATCCTGCGATAATGCTTCCCCCTTGGCAACTAATATATTTCCTTGGGAATTGTAAATTGATTTAGCTACTTTAATCCCTGGGGTCAATTCTTTAACTGGAATGTGGCGCATACTATGCTCCTCCTTTTGCCGCTGTTAATATGATTTCTACCTAATTTTCTATTTCTCGATATTTAATTAATCTCCTGGTTATTAATAATATTTATAACTAATAATCCTAAAAACATGTTTTTCTAATTTTTAACAAAAAAAGTTCCGGCCGGTTATAATCAGCCAGAACTCGAATAATTAATTATCCAGTTATATAATCTGCTTCAATTCTTCCCGCAGCCAGTCTTTAAATTCAGCAGCTAATTCCTCTTCTTTTGCCGCTTGGGGAAAGTGATAATTAGTCAGTACTTCTTCCACCGCTTCTAAAATTACATCTGTTTCAAAAGGAAGGTCCTCTAAAGCAGCAGCAACCTGTTCAATTAAGTCCCCATACATCGCATCAGAATAAATAACTGCCTGCTGAATATAACCATCTACAAGGTTTAAATTAAACTCTACTTCCCCCCAAGAGAAACGGTTACTAAAAGAAACATCACAATCCGGAGCAGCGCCAAACCGCCAGTCCCAAGAAGAATATTTATCATACAACTGTTCAATTCTATCTGCCCCATAATCAATTTCTATTGCCGGCAACTCTCCACCTTGATTATAAACTTTTCGAAAGCTAGCTCTAATACTATTTTTTACCTGATCAACTGTTAAATCATTATTTATATCAGTTAAATTCATCACCCGAGCTTTGACTGATTCAATCCCTTTAGATTTTATCTTCTCCTCCGAAACCTGTAAGTAAGAAATTAATTTTTCTAAATCAGCATCTACCAGTACTGTGCCGTGAATATAAGCCCCCTTTGCTCCATAATAAAACGCATTACCGGAAATCTTTTTCTCCCCGCAGACTATATCATTGCGGCCGGAAAATTCAGCATCTACTCCTAAATCATTTAAAGCTTTAATAATAACCTGTAGTTGGCTCTCTAAATCATAAGTCCTTTTCTTCATTAAAATAGTATAATTTAAATTCCCCACATCATGAAATACTGCTCCCCCGCCAGACAGCCGCCGGGCCAACTGCCCGCCGTCCTGCCGTAACTTTTCTACCCGACATTCCCGCCAGGCATTCTGATTACGGCCGATTACAACTGTATTCTCATTCTGCCAGAGATACAGATAAATCTCTCCTTCCGACAGCTCTTCCAATAAATATTCTTCCACCGCTAAATTATACCAGGGATCATATCTGTCTGCTACCGCTAGATAAGGAGTTAAATTCTTATTCGGCATAATGCAGCGCCCCCTCCGGCCGCACAGCTAAGGCCGCTTCATGGATTGTTTCCGCACTGGTAGGATGAGCATGGATCGTTGCAATTACTTCCTCAGTAGTCAAGTTATTCTTAACTGCTAGCGTTATTTCGGCAATTAAATCAGTAGCATGAGGACCAATAATTGCTCCACCTAATACTTGGTCTGTTTCAGCATCGGCAATGATCTTTGCAAAACCAGTAGTTTCTCCTAACGTCAAAGCCTTTCCATTAGCAGCTACCGGAAACTTACCGACCCGGACTTCCTGATTCTGCTCTTCTGCTCCTTCCTCTGTCAATCCGACGGAAGCAATCTCCGGCGCAGTAAAGATAGCGGTAGGAATTGAATTATAATCCATTTCTGCTGATTGACCTAAAACATTTTTGACTGCTACTATTCCCTGGTGAGAGGCAGCGTGAGCCAACTGAGTTCGGCCCGTTACATCACCAATAGCATAGATATTATTCACAGCCGTCTGCATCTTCTTATTTACTTGGATACCGCCCGTCTGCTCATCAATTTCAATTCCCAATTTTTCCACTTCTAATCCGCCTAAATCAGGCTTTCTTCCTACTGCCATCAGAGCTCGGTCAGCAGTCAAATACTCCTTTTGTTCCTGTTGGGTAAACTGAACTAAGCATTTATCATCAGCTGTCGCCGTAATCTCTTGAGCCTGCGCAGAAGTATAAATATCAATTCCCTCTGCCTCAGCCGCCTGAGTAATTTCTTCTGTAACATCTGAATCCAGAAAAGATAACACTTCCTCTAAATACTCAATTACTGTTACTTCTACCTCCAAGCGGGAAAAGATAAAGGCAAATTCCAGTCCAATAACTCCTCCCCCAATAATTGCCATTTCTTCCGGCAGCTCATCTAAATCCAGCGCCTGTCGGCTATACAATACATGATCCTCTGCTTTATCAGCTACTATCGGCAGCTGTACCGGCTGCGAACCCGTAGCAATGATAATCTGATCAGTATTAACTCTAATTTTTTCTTCCTCACCAGTTACTTCTACTGTTGTGTCTTCAACTAATTGGGCTGTTCCCTGAATTACTTCTACTCCGTGTTTAGCCAACAGCCCCTCAATTCCCTGGGTTAATTGATCAACAATATCCTGCTTTCTCTCTACAATTTGTAACCAGTCAAATCCTACTTTTTCAGCTCGACAGCCAAATTGTTCTGCTTCCTTTAATTCAGTATAAGCATCAGCCGACCTTACCAAAGCCTTAGTCGGAATGCAGCCCCAGTTTAAACAAGTACCGCCTAAATTCTCTTTCTCAATCAGCGTCACTTCCGCTCCCAGCTTAGCAGCTTTAATAGCTGCTACATAACCGCCGGGGCCGGCCCCGATAATGGTCAGTTCCGTCGCTATTTCTCTAGCGGATTGAGACGCAGTTTCTTCTGTTGAATCCTTTTTATCAGCTGAACTTAATGTCAGCAGTACTTCCCCCGGCTGCACCATAGCTCCTTCTGCTATTTCTAGCTTACTTATTTCTCCCGATTTGTCAGCTTCAACAGCAATAGTAGTTTTATCTGCCTCTAACTCACAGACTACATCTCCAGCAGTTACTTCCGCTCCTACTTTCAGAGGCAGGTTAGTTATTTTTGCCTCATCAGTCCCTTCCGGCAGTTGGTCAGCCGTCAGCTTAATTTCCCTTTCCTGACGAGTCATCTCCACCACGGGCTGTCCTGCTTTTATTTCTTCTCCTTCCTCTACTAATATCTCTTCTACTCTACCTGCTTGTTCCGCAGTCACTACAATATTAGTTTTATCTGCTTCTAACTGCAGAATAACTGCTCCTGATTCTACTTCTTCTCCCAGTTTTACCTGAACCTCTGTCACTGTACCCTGTTCCACATCTTCCGGCAGTTGCTCACTGCTAAGCTTAATCAACATACTTTCTTCCCCCTCTATTATAATAATCTTTCCTATTTTACATATCCTATTACTAGCAAGTGATTTTTAGAGCATTTGCTTAATTATCTTCATTATACCCAATCGCAAAAATCAAGTCAAACTTCAATTTCCAAGCATAACAAAAAATTGACAAAATTCGAGGGATGTAATATAATTACTATGAACATAATTTCACAAAATATTCTTATTTAAAGGAGGCACAATAATGTCCGAAGAAACTTTTACAGCTACAGTTAATTTAGAAGACGGGTTAACCGTTAGCGCCGAAAGTAGAGGCCACAAAATAGTCATGGACGAACCGGAAGAACTGGGGGGCACTGACGAAGGAATGAATCCCGTAGAGTTGGCCCTGTGTAGTTTAGGCGGCTGCCTCTCTATCTGCGCCAGTATGTTTGCCGAAAGCTGCGGAGTAGAATTAAATGACTTTTCAGTCGAACTAGAAGGAGATGTTGACCTTAGGGGCTTCAAAGGAGCAGACGATGTAGACCCCGGCTTCCAAGATGTCCGCTTTACTCTGAATATTAATTCCGATTCACCGCAAGAAAACATTGCCGAACTAGTAAAAGTAATTGAAAACCGCTGTCCTGTTTCCGATAGCTTAAAGCGTAATATCACAGTTAACGGAGATTACGAAATTAAATAATCACCTTTATTTCTTTCTAACGCCGGACTAAATATCCGGCGTTTATTTTTTCTGCAGCATCTTTTTAAGTTGCTTTGCTTTGAAATTAGCAGGATAAATAGTTAATGCCTGTTGGTGATCATTAGTTTCCCGACTGCATTTTGCTAACCAATAATAACTACGAAAATTTTCCTTCAATCTTTTCTTTAAAGTTAGCTCTTTCACTTCTCCGCTGTAAAAACCACGGCGCACTTGAAAAACACTCGGGTTAACTAAGGCAGGTTTTATTCTATTCAATCCTAATAAAAGAATAGTAAGTAGAAAAATTAAAATTAAAATTTTTCAAAGTCTGACTCGTCAATATCGAATTCATCATTTACTTCTGCTAAATTACTGTTTGTTTCCGCTGTAGAATCTTCCGAATTAGTTGAAATCTCTCCGTTCTGCACTTCAAATTCCTGTACCAAATCAGCTATTTCTTTTGCTTCTGCATTTAAAGATTCGCTAGCACTAGCAATTTCTTCTACCATAGAAGCATTCTGCTGGGTAGTCTGATCTAATTCATCAACTGCTCCCTGCATTTGATTAGTAGCCGATGACTGTTCTTCCATTGCCGAGGCAATTTCTGAAACTTCCTGGGCTACCTGCCGACTATTGTTGATAATTTCATCCAAAGCATCTCCTGTTTCTGCTACTAACTCATTTCCTTGTTCAATCTGGTCAATAATCGTAGTAATTAAATCCTCAATTTCTTCCGCCGCCAAGTCATCAGCTTCTTCAGAACTATCCGCTATTTCCCGAATCGAAGAATTTACCTCTTCGATCGTCGCTGACACTTCTTCTTTTCTCTCCTGTAAAAACCCTTCATAATCAGCTATATATTTCTATTGCCTGGCTTTGTCCTTCTTCAGTAGTCAACCCCTCTGCATTGCCTATATTTAAAATTTTTTGAGCTGATTGGTGAATTTTTTATGCGGCTCTTCCATTTTATTTACAATTTCTTTGCCTCTGGAGGCAGATTTTTATATTCTTCCGACTCTATAAAGTCATAATACCACTGTCCAAGATTACATTTGTCATACTCCAATCCGCCGGTGAATTCCTGACCTAAAATAATAGTATCTGCTAAATTGTTCATCCATACCAAATGGTCTATTTCCCGCTCTGCCATAAACTTAGTTTGACTGAGATTATCAGTTACTTCTCCCTGGTCTTCTACCAGCGAATTTACTAGAAAATAAGCACTTCCGCCCATTGCCACTAATAAAATAAGTACAATCCCAAATCCACCTAATAATTTCTTTCTTATCGTCAGCCTCATTATTTTAGCTCCTTTCCTAAAACATTATTAATTACTATTCCTAATTTTAATCCTTGTATTATTAGTTTTCGAGCTAAAAAATAAAAATCCTCGTTTATTCTTTTTTTCAATTTTTTTATGTCTTTTAAATCATATAGTTAAGCCATTATCTGTATATAATATAAGTTATTTTCATATTACTTCCATTATTTAAATATTATTTAATTAAGCACTAGATATCCAATAAGGAGGGATTGAATGAGCACTGAACTAAATAAAACTACCGTAAACTTCAAAGCTTTAATGGCTGTTTTAATCACCGTTTCCCTAATTATCTTTTCCGAACAGGCCTTTAAAGCCGCAGTCAACGGACTGCACACCTGGTGGGAGATCGTTTTCCCCGCGCTGCTGCCCTTCTTTATCATCACTGAAATTTTGATGGGGCTAGGAGTAGTCCACTTCATGGGGGCACTTTTAGAACCATTGATGCAGCCTCTATTCAAAGTGCCTGGGGTTGGAGCTTTTGCCGTTGCAATGGGGATTGCTTCCGGTTATCCGATTGGCGCGAAAATAACCGGTAAACTAAGGCGGGATAAGCTCTGTACTCAAGCAGAAGGAGAACGGTTGGTTTCCTTTGCCAATACTGCTGATCCCCTGTTTATGGTCGGAGCAGTAGCTGTCGGAATGTTTTCTAAACCAGAACTGGGAATTACCATTGCTCTAGCTCACTATATTTCCTGCTTATTAGTGGGCTTTAGCATGCGGTTTTATCAACCTAAAACTAATAATCGAGACAGGGTAAAACGTAATACCCGAAATGTTAATATTATTGCTCATGCTTTTAATGAACTCTATCAAGCTCGCAAAGATGATGGAAGACCATTAGGACAGCTAATTGGAGATTCTATTACTGAGTCAGTCAATACTTTATTACTAATCGGCGGCTACATAATTTTCTTTTCTGTTCTGACTAAAATACTAAATTTAGTCGGCATTACTAAATTAATTGCTTCTGGGTTTATGTATTTATTAAAACCCTTCGGTTTTGACCAATCACTATTTTTACCAATTATCAGCGGACTATTTGAAATTACGAACGGCTCTGATTTAGCCAGTCAAGTAACAGCTCCCCTCAGTCAAAAACTAATCATTACTAGTGGTATTATTGCCTGGAGCGGTTTATCTGTTCATGCTCAAGTAGCTGCTATGGTCAAAGGTACTGATATCAGGCTTAAACCTTACTTTTTTGCCCGAATTGGTCATGCTTTATTGGCCGGAATAACCACTTTTATTTTGTTTGATCCTCTACAGGATATTTCTTCTCAATTAACCACAATAGGAGCTGATAAATCAACGGCTACTTTAGGCTATTTTTATCATTTATCTCATATGGCAGTCGGGGTAATTTTAGTGCTTGGATTTTTAACTTGTCTTTCTGTAATGATTTATATTTTTCGGCAAGTTTCAGTTACCTATTTTCACTATTCAGAGTAAACTGTTAAGTACAAGGAAATTAGATTAACTATCCAGAATTAATATATTAATCAGTAATTATATTCATTATTAGAAGGGATGTGCAACTTTATGGCGCAAAATAAAATTTCAAACTGGCTAAGTAGATTTTTTATTCTCCACTTTCTGATTGATATTCTATTTGCTGTTCCCCTCTTTTTAATCCCCGAAACTTTTTTAGGACTATTTGACTGGCAGCCAGTAGATCCGGTCGCTGCTCGACTAGTCGCCGCAGCTCTATTTGGAATTGGTATTGAATCTTTACTAGGGAGAAATGGTACTCAGGAATCCTTTAAAGCAATGCTCAACTTGAAAATTATCTGGTCTGTGGGAGCTATCGGGGGGCTAGGTTTATCTTTATTTCAGGGGCAGAGTAATCTATTATTGCTAATCATTTTGGGCTTCTTTATAGTTTTTAATGTATTATGGATTTACTGGCGACTTCAATTAAACAACTAAAAATAACGGGCCAACTTTCTTTGAGAAGTTGGCCCGTCCTAAAAACTAGTATTTAGCCTAAATGAATAACTGACCAAGGGACTAATACATCTCTCCCGATTTCTTTATTATCAGCCGTTAAAATTACCTCTTCCGTTTCTTCTGTAAATTGTTTATTATCAATCAATTCCTCAATTTTAAACCAGAAAATAGCCGCGTGATTGCCAGCATATTCTTTCTTTTCCGGTTTGACTCCTATGCCGGTAGGGAGTCCACCCTTTTCCTGCACTCCAAAAAATTTTATTTCTCTATTTTTTAGTTTCTTAACAGTTCCTCCATCATACACTTTTACCGCTAAACTGCCCGGAATTAAACTATCTTCTTTCACCTCCAGTTTAAAGAAGCTTTTTCGATTTAATTTTTTTTGAGTTGATAAAGTTACTGCCTCTTCCAATTTACTCCCCCTTTCTCCATTTTATTTTTTCTCTAACTGTACATACTTCCCTATTTACTATAATATTAATTCCCTTTTCTAATTATTACTATTTTCTGTTTCTTTTAATTGTTCCAAATGTTTCTTATCAGTTGCCAATATTTGATCCACTAGCTGTTGACTTTCCGCATCCAACTTTTCTTGTAACTGTTCTTCTACTTGATTGATTCCTTTATCTTCTCCTTCGTAAATTTTATCCACTATTTCTCCTTCTGACGGAGTCCCCAATAAATCACCAATCTCCATCATTGTTTTAGAAACTACTTTTCCCAAAGCACTATCGTCATCAGGTTCGCCATTTAGTTCTTTAATTCGAGTCGATAACTGCTGAATATGCTCTTCATGATCCTGCTTAAACTGCTCTAATAATTCTATTGTTGATTCAGTTTCCAATTGATCTAAATAATGGTCATAGGCTTCTACTGCCATTTCCTCTCCATTTAAAATTTGATTTAATAAACCCTTTACTTGCTCTGGATGATCAATTTTATCTTCTCTTCTCTCTGTCATTTTATTCCTCCTCACAATTTGTATTTTACTGTTAGTATTAGTTACCCAAAAGAATTTTATAATTGTTTGCAAAAAAAATAATCCCCCTAATTTTATCAGGGGGATTATTCTGCAATAACTTTTCAATATCAAAAAAGGCAATTGCTTTTTCCAACTCCTGCGATGACAAATTCTTCACCTGGCGAGCCTTTACCGGGAGAAGATTCTCCACTTTGCGTTACCCAAAAAATTTAATATCGGTTTCCGATAATTTAATCTTCTTTAGTTATTAACCTACCTTCTTCCTCTAATTTTTTCATGAGTCGGCCGATCACATGAGCAGGTACTAAGTCTTCAATACAGCCATTAAAACTAGCAACTTCCTTAACAGTACTGGAGCTTAAATAAGCATATTCCGTATTAGTCATCATAAATAAAGTTTCTATTTCCGGGGCCAACTTTTTATTAGTTAATGCCATCTGAAATTCATATTCAAAATCCGAAACTGCTCTTAAACCCCGAATTATTACTTCCCCACGGTGAGCTTCTACATAATCAGTTAATAACCCTGTAAACCCTTCGATTTCAACATTCTCGAAATCTTCTACCGCTTTTTCTAACATCTCTATCCGCTCTTCCATAGTAAACAGCGGATCTTTATTAGGATTGTGAGACACCGCTACATTCACCTGCTCAAAAATATTGCTCGCCCGCCGAATAATATCTACATGTCCAGTAGTAACCGGATCAAAACTACCGGGATAAACCGCTATTTTAGCCATTATCTGACGCCCCTTTTAACAAAGTTAATGCTGCATTACCATAGTTTCTCTCTTTTATTATATTATATTCAGGCGGCCATTCAATATCAGCCTGCTCGTGATGTTCAACTATCGCAATTCCTGTCGGATGTAATAAATTATATTCTGCTATTTTAGTTAAGGTCTTCGGATATAAAGCCTCTCTTTGATACGGCGGATCCATAAAAATTAACTCAAATTTCCCCCGCAGTCTTGAAAGAGCTGTTAGTACATCATCAACTAGTATTCTGCTTACTTCCAAATTATCTGTCAACTCTAAATTTTCCTCAATTACTTCCGTATTACTACGGTCTTGATCTATAAAAACTGCCTCCTGAGCTCCCCGACTAAGTGCTTCAATTCCAATGCCGCCAAATCCAGCATATAAATCAAGAAACCGAACATTAACCACATCAGGACCTAAAATATTAAATAAGGCTTCTTTAGTCCGATCACTAGTCGGGCGCACATCTCTCCGATCTAAAGACTTAAGCTTTCGTCCTTTATCTTGACCAGCAATAATCCGCATCCTATCCCTCCCATTACTAACTAATATCAACTAATTCTAAATCATAATCAAAAGCTTCCTGAAGAAACTGTTTTAGCAATTTATATTTTGGCTGTTGGAAATCAGGGTCTTCAGCTACCAAAGCAAAAGCATCTTCGCGAGCCTGTTCTAAAAGGTCTTGATCGCGTAAAATATCCGCCACCTTAAGATCCGGCATCCCGTGCTGTCGAGTGCCAAAAAACTCTCCTGGCCCCCTCAGATGAAGATCTTCCTCTGCAATTTCAAATCCATCATTTGATTGAGACATAATTTTCATTCGTTCCTGTCCTTCTTCAGTATTGGGATCAGCCACTAAAATACAATAAGACTGCTGCTCCCCGCGGCCGACCCGCCCGCGAAGTTGATGTAACTGCGCTAACCCAAACCGCTGGGCATCTTCAATCACCATTATGGTAGCATTAGCCACATCAACTCCTACTTCAATCACAGTAGTAGCAACTAAAATATCAAGCTCTCCACTCCTAAACCGGTCCATAACCGCTTCTTTTTGATCAGCTTTTAGCTGCCCGTGTAGTAATCCTAAATTTAAATTCTGGAAAATAGTTTCCTGCAGATATGTATGCATTTCTTCAGCGGATTCCACATCTAACTTATCTGATTCCTCCACTAACGGGCAGACTATGTAAGCCTGCCGCCCCGCTTTTACTTCTTTACGCACGAAAGTATAAATTTTATTTCGCGCCTGCTTGGTCCTCCACTCAGTAATTACCGGTTTTCGACCCGGAGGCAGCTCATCAATTACTGAGACATCGAGATCTCCATATACTGTCAGCGCCAGCGTGCGCGGAATAGGAGTGGCCGTCATCACTAACACATCTGGATTATCTCCTTTATCCTGTAAAACTGCCCGCTGCTCAACCCCAAATCGGTGCTGTTCATCAGTAATTACCAGCCCTAATTGAGAAAAGTTAATTTCTTCTTGAATTAAAGCATGAGTTCCAATTACCACATCTACTTCTCCCGCCGCAATTCGTTCTAAACTGGCCTCTTTTTCTCGATCAGTTAAGCTGCCAACTAATAACTCCACTTCCACACCTAACGGAGCTAAATCTTCCTTGAGACCTAAATAATGCTGCTCAGCTAAAATCTCCGTCGGCGCCATCAAAGCTCCCTGAAAACCAGATTCTACCGTTTTTAATAAAGAAAGAGTAGCTACCACCGTTTTCCCCGCACCTACATCACCCTGCAGCAGTCTATTCATCTGCTCTTCTACTTCCATATCTGTCTTTATTTCCTGCCAGGCTGCCTGCTGGGCTCCAGTTAAACTAAACGGCAGTGAAGATTTAAATTCAGCTACTAATTGATTATCAGCAGTATGAGCAATTCCTGCTGTTTTTTGTTTAGCTGTCTGCTTGCGTAGAGCTAAACCGGCCTGTAAAATAAATAATTCTTCATAAGCAAATCTTTTCCGCGCCTGTTTTAATTTCTGCTTAGAATCAGGAAAATGAACCTGCCTTAGGGCTTGACTCAACTGGGGAAAAGAATATTTCTGCAAAATTTCAGCAGGTAAAAATTCCGGTACCTGCTCCCCGTACTCAGTCAATACACCATTAATGATTTTTCGGATTCGTTTTTGATTTAACCCTTTAGTAGTTGAATAAACCGGAACTATCCGCTTAGTATGTAAATTTTCTCCTGCTAGCTCTTCGTAATGAGGATTATTAATTTCCAAATTACCATAGCTATACTCCACTTCCCCGCTAAATAAAACCTGATCGCCGCGAGAAAATTCCTGCTTCCGAAACTCCTGGTTAAACCACACCCCATATAAAAGCCCCGTTCCATCCGTAATGCCCACCTTAATAATCTTTAACTTTGGTTTAGGGTTTATTTCTTTAATCTCCGTTACTTTTCCTTTTACAGTAACTTCCATTCCCGATTTTAGATTAACTATTGACTCTAAACTACTCCAGTCATGATAATCGCGGGGAAAATAATAAAGTAAATCCCCCACAGTTTCTACCTCTAATCGATTAAACCGTTTTGCTCTATATTCACCTACTCCTTTAACATATCTAACAGATTTCTGCCAAAAATCCGGAAGTTGACTAACAGATGTAGTCGGCGCACTAGGCTTAAATTTAGCATTTTCTTGGGGGCTAGCACTAGTATTAACCTCCTCTTTAGACTTGGCTTGAGATTTAATACTAGCTTGAGAGTTAGACTTTGCTTGCCCTTCTTTCTTAGACTCCTCTGCTTCTATTGTTATTAGCTTCCATTCTTTTTCATCAAATTTAAAAACCGGCTGACCCTTAATCTCTTCAGCCAGCTGATTAATAATCCTAATTCCTTCTTTGAGCATCATCCGCCGCTCATCAAGAGTAGCCGGCCCATAATCAGAAAAATTAGCGGTTAATTCTTCCGCTAGTTCTTTTATTTGCTGATTAGTTGTTTGCTGCTTAATCTTATTTCCCCAATTAACAACATACTGATCAAACCCACCAATTACCGAAGAATTAAATCCCTTAGTTTTTATTTCTATCGGCACCGGTTTGATTAACTTAGTAAATGCTTTTTCTACCTTCTTCATAGTTTATCCTCCAATTAACTAAGCCCTCAATATTAATCTAAAAATACTGCTCCAAAGGGAGTTGGCCCAATATGAGCCCCCACTATAGCTCCAAACTGCCACATTTCAACCGTTTCCCATTCATACTCGCTTATTAGAGTCTCTTTTAATTTTTCTGCTTTATCTCTATACTTACCATATAAAATAATTAGCCTGTTCCCCTTTTCCCCTGTTAAAGACTGTCCTACTAGGCGGTTAAACTCTTTATACAATTTCTTCTCTCCTCGTACCTTTTTACAAGGTGTAATCTCTCCTGCTTCTAAAGTTAACATCGGTCTAACCGTAAATAAATTGCCCAAAAAAGCAGTAGCTCTTCCAATGCGGCCGCCCCGTTCTAAATAATTTAAATCATCCATAGTAAAATAAATATCAATTCTATCCCGCAGTTGAGCTACTAAATCTTTTATTTCCTCCATTGTACTGCCCGCTTGAGCAGCTTGAGCTGCCTCTTCCACCATCAACCCTAACGGACCTGTTACTAGCCGCGAATCAATCACCTCAATTTCAGTTTTTTCAACCATGTCAGCTGCTAACTTAGCAGTTTCTAAGGTTCCGCTCATTTCACTAGAAAAATGAATAGAAACAATTCCTTTATAATCAGCAGCTAATTCCTGATAAAGGTCTACAAAATTTCCAATCGGCGGCTGCGAAGTGCTGGGAATTTCCTGACAATCATCAAGCTTAGTTAAAAATTTTTCCGGGCCAATTTCTTTCCAATCCCAATATTTTTTTCCTTGGATATCAACTTGCAAAGAAACCATATGTATATCATATTTATCTAATTTATCCGGCGGTAAATCCGCCGTACTATCTGTTACTATTGCTATCTTACCCATAAATTATCACTCCTACTCTACAGAAACTATATAATAATAAATTGGCTGCTCTCCAGCGTATAATTCAACATCAAAATCAGGATATTTTTCCTGCAACTTAGCTTCCAATTCTAATTCTTTTTCCTCAATAACCTCTTTTCCTACATAAACCGTAATTAAAGCATCATCTTCTCCAATCATCTTATCTATAAGCTCTAAAGTAGCTTGATTATAATCATTACTTACAACTTCAATCTCTCCTTCAGCTAAACCTAAAATATCTTCTTCTTCAATTTCTAACCCATTAATCTGAGTATCCCGAACAGCATAAGTTACTTCCCCAGTTTTTACAAATTCTAATTCTTCTTTCATCTTATCACTAATCTCAGTTAGCTCAGCCTCAGGATTAAAAGCCATCATCGCTGCTATCCCCTGAGGAGAAGTCTGCGTAGGAATTACTTCAATCTCTTTATCAGTTATTTCTATTACTTGTTCGGCAGTAGAAATAACATTTTTATTATTAGGTAGAATAATAACTTGGTCACTAGCCACTTTCTCTAATCCTTCCATCAAATCTTGAATACTGGGGTTCATAGACTGTCCACCTTCTAAAACATACTCTACTCCTAAATTTTTAAAGATATCACTTAAACCTTCCCCAGCAGCTACAGCTAATACAGATAACTGTTGTTTCTCCTCAGCTTCTTCTGGATTGTCTGTTGGCTCTGCTTCATTATCCGGTTCACCTTCTGTTTCCTTTTCAATTCGTTCATTATGCTGCTCTGACATATTATCAATCTTAATATCACTTAACTGCCCATACTCTAGTCCTTTTTCTAATACTTTCCCGGGATGTTCAGTATGAATATGAACTTTAATTAATTCATTCCCATCCACTACCATTATAGAATCGCCCATTTTGCCGATTTTAGTTTTAAATTCTGCTGCTTTTATAGACGGCTTTTTTAAGAAAAACTCCGTACAGTAGCCGTATTCTTCTACTACTTCCTGTTCCTGCTTTACTTCTTCTTCATAGTGATGAATCTGTTCTAACTTCTCATCTAGAGCAGCCCCATTAACTAATCCCTTTAATAGACCCTCTAAAAAAATTTCATATCCTTTTCCGCCCGCATCTACTACCCCGGCTTCTTCTAAGGTATCTAACATTTCTTTAGTTCTAACCACACTTTTTTCGGCCTCATCTACAACTTCCAGCAGCACTTCTACAATATCTATATCTGCTTCTCCATCCACTAGCTCTTCAGCTTGATTTCCAGCATCTTTAGCTACAGTTAAAATAGTCCCTTCTACCGGCTTCATTACCGCTTGATAAGATACTTCGGCAGCTCTTTGCAAACCGCGGGCCAAATTCTTAGCAGTCAATACTCTACTGCTGCCAATTCCATCCGATAATCCCTTTAATAATTGAGATAAAATTACTCCTGAATTACCGCGCGCACCCATTAAGGCTCCTGTAGCTAACTTATCAGCTACTACACCTACTGAATCTTTCTGTACTTGTTTAGCTTCCTCTACTGCATTAGAAATAGTAGCATACATATTACTTCCGGTATCGCCATCCGGAACCGGAAAAACATTCAGGTCATTAATTTCTTCTTCTGCTTCCTGTAGTGATTGAGTAGCTGCTACTAGCATTTTTTTAAATTGAGTAGCATCGACTTTCTGTATCTGCTGGTCTAACTCCTTACTTAACATGATCTAATCTCACTCCTTGTACATTAATATTTACTTTTTTTACTTTGACCCCTGCCTTTTCTTCTAAGGTATACTTGACTCTCTCCATTACATTATTTGCTACTTCTGAAATCTTAACTCCATATTCTACTACAATATATAAATCAAGTTCTACTCCTTCTTCTGCAATATTGATCTCTATTCCCTTGCTCAAGTTCTTCGTTCCTACTAACTCAGAAATCCCATCCTGAAAACTTTGACTGGCCATTCCTACCAATCCATAACATTCCATAGCAGTTAAACCAGCCATAATAGAAATTACTTCCTCTGATATATTAACAACTCCCAGCTCATTAGTTAGCTTTTGCCCTGTTTCCATTGCTAATTCCCCCTTTTTAATTTTCTTTAGTTTTCTCTAATTGAGATAATTTAGTTACTAATTCATCTACCTCAATTTCATTAGCCTGGGCTACTGCCTCTAAATCTTCAACTACTGCTTTTAAACACTGAGCACACCCTAAATTATATTCAGCCAAAATTTTGCGGGCTTCTGGGTATTCCTGAAGTAGATCGAGAATTGAAGTGTCTTTAGTAATTTTCATTTTCAGGCCTCCTACTTTGGATGTTATTCAATAAATAGAAGTTAAATCCTGCTTTTATTGATAAAAATCATAAATTCCCTTGTCAACTGCTAATTAAATATGTTAAAATGCATAAAGAGTCGGAGTAATATTAAATTTAAGTTATAGGAGGTTTCAACTTATGGCTAAATATTGTGAAATTTGTGGTAAAGGTTCTAACCGCGGTAACCAGGTACAGCGGAAAGGTAAAGCTAAAAAGAAAGGCGGAGTAGGACAAAATGTAACCAATCGCTCTGAGACAGTCCAAAAGCCTAACCTGCAGAAAGTTAAAGTGAGAATGGACGGCACCACTAAGCGAATTAACGTCTGCACTTCCTGCTTAAAAGCAGATAAAGTAACTCGAGCCTATTAAGTTATTGGCTCCAACAAAAATTTTAAATTAAATATAATAAAAAGCAAGGACGGAGAAGTAACTAAGTCCTTGCTTTTTATTTGCTCTCTCTTGCCTACTCAGCCCATTTCTCTTTCACTGCCTCAATTGTTATTTCTCTCCGAATCAAACCAGCCGTAATTGCTTCTTTGGCTACCGCAAAGGCTACTTCATTAACTACTCGTTCATCAAAGGGATCAGGAATAATATAATCTGCTGCTCTCTCTTCTGCATCTATTAAATCTGCCAGAGCAAAACTAGCTGCCAATTTCATTTGATCAGTAATAGCTGTCGCATCTACTCCCATAGCTCCTTTTAATATTCCCGGAAAAGCCAATAAGTTATTCACTTGATTAGGATGATCAGATCGGCCAGTAGCTACTACCTTAGCTCCCGCCTCCTTAGCCTGGTCAGGATCTATTTCCGGCACGGGATTAGCTAAAGCAAATACAATGGGATCTTCTGCCATTGACTGTACCATCTCTTGACTCAATAAATTAGGAGCAGAAACTCCAATAAAGACATCTCTCCCTTTAACTGCTTCTGCTAAACCACCAGTTAACTTAGCTTGATTAGTTTGGGCGGCTAATTCAGCCTGAGCCCAATTCATTTCTTCTATTCCCGGAGCTAAAATACCAAATTTATCAACTAAAATAATATCTTCTAATCCAAATTCCAATAACAATCTGGCAATCGCCATTCCAGCAGCTCCGGCACCATTAATGACCACACTTAATTCCTTAATTTCTTTTTCTACTAACCGGGCCGCATTAATTAATCCGGCCAGCACTACAATCGCAGTTCCGTGTTGGTCATCGTGAAACACAGGAATATCCACCTGCTCCTTTAATTTCTGTTCAACTTCAATACAGCGCGGAGCAGAAATATCCTCTAAATTAATTCCACCGAAAGTAGGAGCCAATCTAGTTACTGTCTCTACAATTTCATCCGGGTCAGTAGTATCTAAACATAACGGAAAGGCATCTAAACCACCAAATTTTTTAAATAAAATTGACTTGCCCTCCATTACCGGTAAGGAAGCTTCCGGACCGATATCTCCTAAACCCAGCACGGCAGTCCCATCAGTAACAACTGCTATTAAATTCTCTTTGGCTGTATACTCATATACCTTCTGTTTATCATCGGCAATCTCAGCACAGGGCTTAGCTACTCCCGGCGTATAGGCTAAACTAAGGTCCTTCTGTTCTTCAATATCTACTTTACTATTTACTTCAATTTTTCCCTTATTCTCAGCGTGCAATTTAAGTGCTTCTTCTTCTAGCGACATATCCTTCCTCCTTACTTTATTACCTATTTTTTCTTTCATTTGCGAAACCATTATATCAGTTATCCGTTTAGCTTGTCAATTGCCAGGAATTAATAATCATAAATTTCAGCTGAATCAAAGAATAAGTCTATCTCTCGCTGCGCACTGTCAGGACTGTCAGAAGCATGAATAATATTTCCTGCTTGCATATCCAAAGCTAAATCGCCCCTAATAGTTCCCGGTTTAGCTTCTACTGGATCAGTAGTTCCCGCCAAATTTCTAACTACTCTAATAGCAGACTTGCCAGCTACCACCATCGCCACTACTGGCCGCTCTGTAATATAAGCAAGCAGTCGTTCATAAAAATCCTTTCCTTGGTGTTCTCTATAATGTTCAGCGGCCAATTCTTCATCCAGCCAAATCATTTTCAGTCCTTGCATAGTTAAACCTTTAGTTTCTAATCTACTAATTACTTCTCCAATTTTCCGCTTAGCAACTCCATCCGGTTTAATCAATACTAAAGTCTGTTCGATAAATAAAGCACCTCCTAATTGCTTTGCTGAAATCCAGAATAATGTACCTGTTCCCAGCTTACTTCCGGCGGAATCTCATCCAAAAATCGCGAACTAGTCAACCGCTTAGTTTCCCCAAACTGCCGGCGCTGGCGGCTGTAAGTCAGGAATAACCTATCTTCTGCCCGCGTCATGGCCACATAACACAACCTTCTTTCTTCTTCTATATCCTCCTGCAAACCAGTTTTTAAACTGCGTCGGTGAGGAAAATTTTTCTCTTCCATCCCCACTACAAATACTACTGGAAATTCTAAACCTTTAGCAGCATGCACCGTCATCATCTTCACCTGGTTACCTTCATCTAAATCATCTTGATCTGATAACAACTGTAAATCGCGGACAAAATCTTCTAACTCCCGCTCTGTATCCTTTTGGTAATAATTTTCAGCTAAAATCAGTAACTCATCTAAATTTTCCAGCCGGTTTTGAGCTGTTTCCGTTTCTTCTATTTCCAACATAGCTCTATATCCACTCTTCTTCATAATTTGGTCTACCTGCTTGGGCAGTGGTAAATTTTTTTCTTTGATTTCCCTGATTGTTTCTAAATCTTGATGGAACTTTTTTATTTTTTGTGCTTTTTTCCTTCCAATTCCTTTTACCTGAGTTGGTTCTTTCATCACATCAAAAAGGCCTAAATTAGCTTCTTCCTCAGTAAAGTTGAATAAATCAAATTCCGGAACATGCTCCTGAGCATGAGTAACTAATTTATCAATCGTTTTAGGACCAATTCCCCGCTTAGGAGTATCTACAATCCTCTTTAACGATAAGGTATCCTGAGGATTCACTGCTAACTTAAGATAACTAATTATATCTTTAATCTCTTTCCGATCATAAAATCCTAAACCTCCTACAATATAATACGGCACCTGCTGCTTAATAAAACTGTCTTCTAATACTCGCGACTGGTGATTAGAGCGATACAAAATAGCAATATCTTCATATTGATAACCCTCTAGTTCTACTAATTCATTTATCTTTTTTACTAAGTAATCTGCTTCTTCATATTCATTTGCTGTCTCACAAATAACAACTGGCTCCCCGGAGTCATTATGAGTCCAGGCTTCTTTATCTGATTGATTATAATTATTAGCAATCACTGCATTAGAAGCTTCAATAATATTTGCCTTCGACCGGTAATTACGTTCTAATTTTACCACTTTACAGTCAGCAAACTCTTGATCAAAATTAAGGATATTATCCATATTAGCGCCTCTAAACTTATAAATACTTTGGTAATCATCACCCACCACAAAAATATTATTCTGATCAGCAGCTAACATCTTAGCTAATTTATACTGCATCGAAGATGTATCCTGATACTCGTCAATTAGGATATACTTAAAACGCTCCTGATATTCTTCCCGTACCTCTGAATGGTTCGTAAATAATTCAACTGTTTTCCCAATCAGATCGTTAAAATCAAAAGCATTATTATCAGCCAGGGTATCATTATATTTTGTAAAGATTCTGGCTAGATTTTGATAATACTCTCCATCTCCATACTGAGCTGTTATTTCGTCAGCTGTCCATAAATTCTGTTTGGCCTTATTAATCAACTGACAAATTTGATTAGCATTATATTCTTCGTCATCTAAATCAAAAGCAGTAATGATATCAGAAATTAAAGTTTTACTTTCATTTTGGTCATAAATTATAAAGCCTGAATCATAGCCTAATTTGCCTAAATGGCAGCTTAATATCTTTACACAAATACCGTGAAAAGTACCCATCCATAAATTAGAAGGTTTTTCTCCAATCAATTCTTTTATTTTCCGTTCCATATCTTCGGCTGCCTTATTAGTAAAGGTTAAAGTTAAAATATTATAAGGATCAATCCCTTGTTTAATCAGATAAGCAATTCGATAAGTTAAAGCTCTCGTCTTACCACTGCCTGCTCCTGCTAACACCAAAGTTGGCCCGGCTATATTTTCTACTGCTTCCTGTTGTTTTTCATTTAATGCTGTCGATAAATTCATTATTCCCCTCCCTATCTGAACATCGTTGCGTCAAATTTAAGTCGGACTTTATTATTATATAATATCAAGTTCTGTAAATCAATACTTTACCTCGAACAGTAAGTTAGAATAAATATCACCACTTATAAGTTTTCCTCAACCTTATAATTTTATTAATTTGTAGAAGACTTATTTTCTACAAATCTTAACTCAGCTTTACTATTTAAAACAGTAATCACATTCATCTTTTCATCTTCCAATTCACAAACAAATATTACTCCTCTATGTTCTCTTATTTCCCGCTTACCATTAGCAAACCCAATCAATCTACTCCGCTTTACTCCTTCTACTATATTATTTATTGCTTTTCTGCGGCTAATAGCTCTCTGCCGCTGTTGATAGCGTTGAATTGCATGGTCAGTGGCATAAATATAATAATTCATAACTGCCACCCCCTAACTCTTCTTTAAAAGATTTTTTCCCATATTAATTTATATTCAAGCAAAATTTAATTTAGAAATTTCACCTGCAAAAAATAAAAAAATCCCCGCTTTGGGGACAAATAATTTGGTCGGAGCAGCAGGATTTGAACCTGCGACCCCCTGGTCCCAAACCAGGTGCGCTAGCCAAGCTGCGCCATGCTCCGTCAGAATAATATTTGGAGCGGGAGACCGGACTCGAACCGGCGACTCTCAGCTTGGAAGGCTGATGCTCTAGCCAACTGAGCTACTCCCGCTTATTTTGGTTGCGGGGGTCGGATTCGAACCGACGACCTCCGGGTTATGAGCCCGACGA
>CAYFUT010000025.1:31523-33403 GCA_964346395.1 uncultured Halobacteroidaceae bacterium | reverse complement strand
TTGTCCTATCCAGGCATAGCCTGGCTATGAAAATCATAGAAACCATATCCATTGTACATTCTCAATTATCAATTTACTTTAAATAGATTTCCTATTTTTCCTTTAATATCGTCTGCTCTCATCAGCGCTTCACCAATCAAGACCGCATCAACATTATTATCCGCCAACAACTCAATATCGGTCTGTTCTTGAATCCCGCTTTCGCTGACTATCACTTTATCCTCCGGAATCTCTTGCTGTAGTTGAATAGTAGTCTGTAAATCAACATCAAACACAGTTAAATCACGGTTATTAATCCCAATTATATCGGCACCAATCTGCAAAGCTGTCTTTAGTTCACTCTGATTATGCACTTCTAACAAAACATCTAGCCCCAACTGACGGGCCAACTGCAGATAATATTCAGCTTCCTCCGGTTCTAAAATAGCAGCAATCAATAAAATAGCATCAGCTCCATAAGCGCGGGCCTGATATATCTGATAAGGGTCAATAATAAAGTCTTTCCGCAGAATCGGCAGCTCTACTGCTTCCTTTATCCCCGCTATATACGCCAGTTTCCCTTGAAAAAACTTCTGATCAGTTAAAACTGATAAGGCATTAGCTCCGGCTTGCTGATATTGCTGAGCAATCGCTACCGGCTTAAAATCCTCCCGAATAACTCCCTTGGAAGGAGACGCTTTTTTTACTTCCGCAATTAAATCCATTCCCCCGCTAGTTAAAGCTGCCCTAAAGTTCCGCAGCGGAGGTGCTTGCTTTGCTGCTGTATTTAATTCTTCCTTTGTTTCCCGGCTTTTAGCCTGGTTAACCACCTGCTGTTTATGGGCTACTATTTCATCTAAAATCATATCAGTGGCTCCCTTGATTAGTTAGCTGGATTAATTGACTTAATTTTTCTTCCGCTAGTCCCTGATCAATTACTTCTGCTGCCCGTTCAACTCCGGCTGTTAAATCTTCAGCTTCTCCACCGGCTACCAGAGCTGCTGCTGCATTTAACAATACCACATCCCGCTTGGCTCCCCGCTTGCCCCCCAGAATATCCTGCATAATCTGCGCATTCTCTTCGGGATCTCCGCCGGCCAGCTCTTCAGGAGCAGCTTCCTGCAGACCAACATCAGTAGGATGCAGTTGATAATTAATTACCTTCCCGTTCTGCAGCTGACTGACCTTCGTCTTACCTACCGTCGATAATTCGTCTAGACCAGCTAACCCGTGAACTACAAAGGCCGCCTCTACACCTAAATTATTGAGCACATGAGCAATCGGCTCCGTCAATGCCGGGTCATAGACACCCAACAGCTGGATGTTGGCCCGGGCCGGATTCGTCAGCGGACCTAACATATTAAAAATAGTTCTAACCCCTAATTCCTTGCGCGGACCAATTGCATGCTTCATTGCTTGATGAAACAGCGGCGCATATAAAAAGCCAATTCCAATTTCCTCAATACAGCGGCCGACTGCCTCCGGCTCTAAATCAAGATTAACTCCTAGTGCTTCCAAAACATCAGCACTACCGCTCTGGCTGGAAACCGAGCGATTACCGTGCTTTGCCACCGGTAAGCCAGCAGCTGCCACTACAAAGGAAGTTGCTGTTGAAATATTAAAAGTATCCAGTTGATCCCCGCCGGTTCCGCAGACATCCACTAATTTATCCTGACTAGTCGTAATCGGCGCTGCTTTGTCCCGCATTACCTGGGCAGCCCCAGTAATCTCTTCAATTGTCTCTCCTTTCATCCGCAGAGCTGTTAAATAACCAGCTATCTGGGCGGGAGTTGCTTCTCCACTCATAATCGCATCCATCACTTCCTGACTCTCCTCAACTGATAAACTCTCTCCTGCTAACACCTGTTCAAATTCTCGTCTCATCTCATCTACCCCCTGTA
>CAYFUT010000025.1:16479-31423 GCA_964346395.1 uncultured Halobacteroidaceae bacterium | reverse complement strand
AATTTCTTGTCCTTTTTCTGTCATTATCGATTCCGGATGGAACTGTAATCCATACAGCTGACTTTCTTCATCAGCAATCCCCATCAGCAAACCGGAACTGGTTCTAACTATAACTTCAAATCTATCTGCTAAACTGGCTTCCTCAATCACCAGCGAATGATAACGCGTTGCTTTAAATTCATCCAATCCCTGCATAATACTTTTATCCTCGGCTTTCATCCAGCTAGTCTTACCGTGCACTAACTCCGGCGCCTGTTTAATTCGGCCGCCGAAGGCAGCTCCTAACACCTGATAACCTAAACAGATACCGAGAATAGGTATCTCACCAGCCAGTTTTTCTACTACCGCCAGAGAGATGCCCGCCTCTTCTGGGCGGCCGGGTCCCGGAGAAATAACTATCTTTTCCGGCGCCAAATCCCTGATTTCATCTACTGTTACTTCATTATTCCGCTCTACCTGCACCTGATAATCAAGAGCACCGATTAATTGCACTAAATTATAAGTAAAAGAATCATAATTATCGAGGACTAAAATCAAGGGTCTCACTCCCTTCTGCTCGGCGCACGGCTTCTAGCAGAGCTTGAGCTTTATTTAAGGTTTCTTCATATTCAGCCTCCGGATCAGAATCAGCCACTATTCCCGCCCCAGCCTGTACATAGGCCTTTTCTTCGGTAGTAATAATAGTTCGAATCGTAATACAGCTATCTAAATTTCCTGAATAACCAAAGTAACCGATACTTCCAGCATAAGGGCCGCGGTTGGTCGTTTCTAATTCATCTATGATTTCCATCGCTCTAATCTTCGGTGCTCCCGACACCGTGCCCGCCGGAAAGCAAGCTTCTAGCGCCGAGTAAATATCTTCGTCAGCAGCAAGCTGACCTTCCACATTAGAAACCAGATGCATCACGTGGGAATAATATTCAACCTCCATCAGTTCTGTCACTTCTACTGAGCCGTAATCACTTACCTTGCCGATATCATTACGCCCTAAATCAACCAGCATTGTATGTTCTGCTCTTTCCTTTTCATCGGCCAGCATTTCTCGGGCCAACTCTTGGTCTTCCGCTGACCCTGCCCCCCGCTTTCTGGTACCTGCAATCGGGCGCGTTTCCACTTTTTCTCCCTCCGCTCTAACTAACAGTTCCGGCGACGAACCAACTAACTTAAAATCAGCAAAGTCCAGATAATACATATAAGGCGAAGGATTTAAGCGCCGCAACTGACGGTAAATACTAAATCCGTCGGCTGTAATCGGAACTTCTAACCGCTGGGATAACACCGTCTGGAAAATATCTCCGCAGGTGATATACTCTTTAGCCTGCTGCACACTAGTAGTAAATTCAGACCGGGTCATATTTGATGTGTAGGTCAACTCAGTTGGCCCGGCGGCCGGAGCATCTGTTTCCGACAGCGGCTTATCTAACCGCTCAATCACCTGCTCTATCTTGGCTTGAGCCCGCTGATAATCTGCTTCGGGGTGCTCCCCTACTCTTACATTAGTTACCACTTTAATATTATGCCGCAAATGATCAAAGACCAAGACAGTATCACTAATTATAAATAACATTTCGGGTAAATCTAGGTCATCCGGATTAGTCTGAGGCACAGGTTCAAAATATTGAATGGCATCATATCCCAAATACCCCACTGCTCCCCCGTGAAACATCGGCAGCCCATCTATTTTGGCGGGCTCATAACTAGCTAACATCTGTTGTAAACCGACTAAGGGATCATCAGTCGGCTTAGTTTCAACTAACTCCCCCTGATCATTCCTAACCTTTAATTCTCCGTTTTGGCAGCTGATTAAAGCATGATAATCAACCCCAATAAAGGAGTAACGCCCAATTTTTTGCCCCTGTTCTACACTTTCCAACAGATAAGAATAATCTTGATCTTTAAGCTTCATAAAAGCCGACACCGGCGTTTCTAAATCGGCCGGCAGCTCTTTATAAACGGGAACTAAATTCCCCTCTCGACTCAACTCTACAAACTCATCTCGACTCGGCTGATACACTGACAAAACCTCCCAACATATAATTAACTAATTGACAAGGTACAATTGACAGTTGACAATTAAACTTCAAAAAAATACAACATTTACTGACAAATATTCGGATTTAATTTTAAAATGAATATCGTTTTTAAATTTTTGCTTTTAAAGAAGTTGACTCTTCACTGTCAACTGTCAATTGTCAACTGTAAACTAAAAAAAGACCACCAGACTTGAGTCTGATGGCCTAAAATACACATACACTCCTCCCCTAAAAATAGGAAGCAGTACTCTTCTTTGCTCTTCTCCTCTCGGCTCATCTAGACTCAACTCAACTAATCTCAGCTAAAATATTAAGTTTTCCGCTCGCACTCTCATCTATTCTGATTCAACTTCTCCGTGTTCAGTAATAATCTCGGCTTGCCCATCAATCTTAATTGCCGAAGTATGTTTAGTAAACTGAGCAATCATCACTTCTCCCGCATCTAACTTCTCTGTATGGTGAAACTTAGTCTGTTTTCCCCGGGTTAAACCAATAATTGTCACTCCATCTTCCAGAGCTTTAACTACTATATAATCTCCACTAGCCATAGCTTCTGCACTCATCTCTTCCATTTATTACACCTCATCATCTTAACTTAAGTTGTTCACTATAATATCTCAAAATAGAGCTGCTGTCAAGCTTCTCCGCCCGAATTTTCCCAGCGGCCCAATAAATAAATAATTATAAATCCGGCTGCAAACCCTAAAATCTCTCCAATATTAGCCGGAATCACACTCCGCATTGAGCCTAAAATTAATCCGGTCAAAAAAGCCATCAGCCGCGACCGATAGTCAGCCAGCAGATAAGACAGAAGCCAGGAAAAGGCTAATAAGCCGCTCCCTACTCCCAAGGCAAAAGGAATCAAGACTGCAAACTCAAAACTGTTAATCGCAGCCAGAACTCCTTCGTACAGCCCCATCATAATTAAGATTGTACCACCGCTAACTCCCGGAAGAATCATGGCTACACTACCAACTGCCCCACCAAAAAAACTTCTTACCGCTGAAACACTGCCGCCCACCTGCGCGCCAGTAACTTCAACAGAGAAAAAATAAGCCAGCGAAAAACCAATGATACTCAACAAAACAGCTGTCCAATTGATTTTCTTTATCTGCTGTAAAGTTACTCCGCTCGAAGCAAAAATCAGCCCCAACAAAAAGGCCTTCATTAAATTAGGATAACTTTCTAAAATAGAAGTAATAACCTGAGCACTACCTAGTACCCCGACCACTGCTCCCAGAAAGATAGGAATTAAAACTTTAAATTTAATCCGCTTGATGCCGGTCACTAGCGTTTCATAAATTCCCAGCACTAAAGCCATAGTCCCACCGCTAATTCCCGGCAGAGTATTGGACATCCCAATGGGAATCCCTTTTATAAATAGTTCCGCCGCTTTTTTTAAATTAAATAGAGAATCATCCTTTTCTCGCACGCTACCCCTCCAGCACGATTTATATTAGCTATTAACAAAATTTAGTTTAAGCAAACGCCCATAATTGGTTAATAGAAGTTATGGGTTTGAGTTTTACTGTTTTACTGTATATCCTTTGGTTCCTCAAGACGCTTCCTGTTCATCTTGTGCTGCCTTCCGCCTTGCAGCCCGTTCATCTTCTTTTTCATGGGCAATGCGCGCCGAAGCTGCCGAAGCAACACCAGCTACTAGATCATCTAGAAAAGTATTAATCTCTTCTTCAGTAGTATCTAGTTCCTTCATAATACCTGCTTTATCCTTATCTAGATAACCGAAACTGGTAAATCCTACACTGCCGTAAATATTGGCAATTGCTAGCGCCAGGCTTTCATCCACCCCGTACAGCGGTTCATCTCTGGTAATCAGTTTCGCTAACGAGCCCTCAATTACATCATCTTCAACTAGTTTATCCAAAGTCATCCCTGTTAATAAAGTATATTGCACTTCTCGCTTCTCTAACACATGATAAACCGCATCTACACATTCTTTTTGCGTTAAACCGTCGTTATAGGGGCTTTGTAATCTATAAACTACTTCCGCTATTTCCTCGATACTAACCCCGCGTTCATTTAACATTTCGATTGTTTCTTCTTTTAATTTCACTACTACTCCCTCCTTACAAGTTAGCTTTCTGGGTAATAATATTTTATTCCTAACTTCTGCAGTTGAGACTTAAAATCATCAGTTAGTTGCACATTATACTTACTACTTAATTTAATACTTATTCTTTGCGAACCGATCACCAAATGCAAATAAATGGGGGTCGAACCTTGATTATTAGTCACAATTTGCTTTAACTCAGTTAATTTTTTCTGCTCTTCTTCCCGTAATTGTAAATGAACTACTGCTGACTGATCAATTTCAGCCCGAGAAACAGACTCTTTCTCCTCAGACTGAGAAGCTAATTCAGTAATCTGATTAGCAATTACTTTTCCCTCCTGATCACCTTTTCCAGTCACTAAAATTAGTTCATCCTGTTCCAGCAGATCAGCCGTCCGCTGATAGGTATCCGGAAAGATCACTACTTCTGCTTCCTCTGTCTCATCTTCTAAGGTTAAAAAAGCCATCTGCCGCTGGTTCTTAGTTACTATTTCTCGTTTGAAAGTAATAATTCCTCCTACAATTACCTTTTCTTCCGCTGAATTTAACTCTTTAAGCGGCTTCGTCCGCTGCTTTCGTAAAGCAGGTAGTACCTGTTCTAGCGGATGACCGGATAAATAAAGCCCTATAACTTCCTTTTCCAGGGCCAACAGTTTCTGCTGCGGAAATTCATCTACCTCCGGCAGTTCCTGCCGGTTAGACATGAATTCATCTTCGTCAGCAAACAGATCAAAAAAGCTCCGCTGACCGTCGCTCTGTTCTTTTTGTAATCTGCGCGCCTGCTCAAAAATCTGGGGTAAGCCTTCCAGCATCTGAGCCCGGTTGGAATCGGTAAAATCAAAAGCCCCTGCTTTAATCAACGACTCAATTACTGTTTGATTGACTTTGCCTAAATCTACTTGCTGGCAGAAATCAATTAAATCAGCAAACTGCTCCTCCTGCCGAGCCGAAATAATTTCAGCAATTGCTTTATGGCCGACGTGTTTAATCCCCTGCAGGCCAAATCTAATTTTATCGTCTACCACCGTAAATCCAAACTGGCTAGTGTTGACATCCGGCGGCAGAACTTCCAGCCCCATCCGTTCTGCTTCCTGCATATACTGCGCTATCTTATCCTCATTTTCAATATGACTGGTCATCAGTGCCGCCATAAATTCCACTGGGTAATGAGTCTTTAAATAAGCCGTATAGTAAGATACATGAGCATAAGAAGCACTGTGGGCTTTATTGAAGCCGTAGCCGCTGAAGTACTCAATCAATCCAAACAATTCTTCTGCTAGCTCCCGGGAATATCCGTTATTAACTGCCCCTGGAATCTCAGAATTACCTTCAATAAATATTTTACGGTGTTTTTTCATTAACTCAGACTTCTTTTTCCCCATCGCTCGGCGTAAGATATCAGCCCCACCAAGGGAATAACCGGCTACTTTCTGGACAATCTGCATTACCTGCTCCTGATAGAGAATTACCCCGTATGTCGGTTCCAGGAGTTCCTTTAAATCAGGATGTGGATATTCGATTTCTTCTTCCCCATGGCGGCGGGCAATAAAATCATCCACCATTCCGCTGCCTAACGGCCCCGGCCGATATAGAGCCAGCAGAGCAACTATATCTTCAATTTCCTCCGGCTCAAGCTTGGCAATCAGCCGCCGCATACCGTCGCTTTCTAGCTGAAAAGCTCCTAATGTATGGCCGGTGCTCAATAACTCATACACCTGCGGATCATCAAAAGGAATCTCTTCTACTACAATTTCTTCCTCTTTATTTTCCGCTACTCGATCGATAGTTTTATCAATAATAGTTAAGTTTCTTAAGCCTAAAAAGTCCATCTTCAGCAGACCTAAAGCTTCCAGGTCATCCATCGGGTACTGGGTCGTTACTTCCCCATCACTCTGGTAGAGCGGGGTATAATTGGTCAGTTCCTCTTTCGTAATTACTACTCCCGCTGCGTGGGTAGAAGCATGCCGCGATTGGCCTTCTAGTTCCACAGCATAATCAAGAACCTCTTTTACTTCCGAATCTGACTGATACATTTCCTGTAGGTCATCTGACTTTTCTAGAGCTTCTTTCAGTCCAATCCCGATTTCATTGGGCACTGCTTCAGCTATCTTATCAACCTTATCATAGCTAACTCCTAAGACTCGACCAACATCCCGAATCGATCCCTTAGCGGCCATAGTACCAAAGGTAATAATCTGGGCTACCCGATCTTGTCCGTACTTCTCAGTAACGTACTTAATAACTTCATCCCGGCGCTCATAGCAAAAATCAATGTCAATCTTTACTACCCCTGATTTCTCAGTACTTAACAGGGAATAGACCATATCTTTACCCTACTGAAAAGGATATCTCCCACTTCGGCTTAAAATTAGGCTGAGTTTGAGGTTGAGTTTGAGTAAACCCGAAAACCAAATTCAAAATAAGTTAAACTTTAAATGACTCTTCATCATCAAAACAACTCTTAGATTTATAATCGTTATTTTTGGTTTAATGGTTGACTCAATCTTAGTCTCAACCTCAAGCTTAAACTCAACTAAGCCTACGTCCCTACGGACTGGTCGTTGAACTTTCTCCTCTTCGGAGCTTAGCTGCTGGTAACCTAATCTTTACAGTTTTTCACCGTTACATTTAGGCTTATTTCATCCTTCTGTTGTGGTCTGTAAAGCTCTAAAGGTGTTCCAGCAATTCAAGAGACTTATCACTAACTGTTCCCAGTTAGCTCGACATTTCACTGCACAATAAGCAGTGAATTATCTGGCATTGAAACACGCTCGGGATTTAAGAACCGTTCAAACAATAAATCATACTCTAACGGATCAATATCAGTAATGTCTAAAGCATAAGAAACCAGACTAGAAGCAGCACTGCCGCGGCCCGGGCCAACTATAATATCCTGCTCTTTAGCGTACTTAACAAAATCCCGGACAATCAAAAAGTAAGCCGGATAGCCCATCTGATTAATAATCTCCAGCTCATATTCTAACCTATCCTCTACTTTCGAAGTAATCTCACCGTATTTTTCTTCTGCTCCTTGATAAGCTAATTTCTGGAGATAACTCTCCAACGTTTCTCCCTCCGGCACCTGATAATCAGGCAGAAGAGTCTGGTCAAAGTCAAAATCTAACTGACACCTCTCAGCTATCTCCACTGTATTCTCCAAGCTAGAGGGATAATCAGCAAATAGTTTCTCCATCTCTTCCGGTGATTTAAAGTAGAACTGATCATTGGGAAATTCCATTCTATCTTCGTCGGATACATCTTTACCAGTCTGGATACAGAGCAGAACATCATGCAGCTGAGCATCATCCTGTTCTAAATAATGCACATCATTGGTCGCTACTAGGGGAATATCTAGTTTCTCACTTAACTTTACCAGGTGAGTATTGACTTCCTTTTCTTCCCGCAGCCCGTGGTCCTGCAGCTCCAGAAAGAAATTATCCGCCCCGAAAATTTCCTTATACTCCCCAGCAGCCTGCCGAGCTTTCTCGAAGTAACGCTGCTGAATTAGCGTCGAAATTTCGCCCGCCAAACAGCTGCTCAAGCAGATTAAACCTGCGCTGTATTCTTTTAACTGCTCCTTATCTACCCGCGGTTTATAATAAAATCCTTCCAGCCAACTTTTTGAAACCAACTCTAATAAGTTTTTATACCCCTGCTTATTTTCAGCCAGTAATACCAGATGATTCAATTCATTCTGGCGGTGGTCGCGGGCTGTATGATCTTCCGTTACATAAACTTCACAGCCGATAATCGGCTTAATACCGGCCTCTTTTAGCTGTTGATAAAATTTAATAGCGCCGAACATCACCCCGTGGTCAGTTAACGCCACCGCCGGCATATCGTACTCCTCTGCTTTCTTGACTAAATTATCAATGCTAACCGCTCCATCTAATAGACTATATTCTGTATGCAGATGTAAATGTACGAAGTCCTCCACATATCCACCTGGTTATAAAAAACTACTTAAAACTATCTAAATTAACTTATAACCAGGTTTTCACCTCCTCTAATAATTTTAGGATTCTCGGCTAAATCAGCCCTTCGATTGGAAGGGCTGATTGCCCTTGTCTATTTTTTTCACCCCCAATTTTTATAATTTAAATTAGGGTGTTTTTGTAAATTTAAGAGTTGCTGAACTATTTCAATAGCTCCTAAAGTTTCATATAACATTTAATCACTAAATTAGAGCTTATATACAAATTGACAAATTTAAATAGCTCTATTTCCGCACCATCCATAATGTAAATAAAGGGGCAATTTTCCCCTCAATATCACACTAGGATGGTGATCTCTACAATGCATAAAAATTTCAAAGCTCAACAAGATCATGAAAACTTTCAAAAAATCTTAATTACGATGCTCAATTACTATTTTGGACAGCCTCGCTTCAAGAACAAAATCATCAACCAGGCTGAAACCATTTACAAAGTCTTTATTACTGATTTAACTTTCGTTCGTAAAGCTTTAGCTCACACTTATAATCCCCGGGGAGAAACTCCCTGGGATCCAATCTTACTTTTTAGATCCTACTGGCTTATGTGTCAATATGGGGAAAAAGCCAGTATCTCTAAATGGGTGAGAACTCTTAATAGCAATCCTTTCTGGGCAATTTTATCAGGCTTTCATCCTGCTAATGTTCCCGGCGTAGGAACCTTCTATGACTTCGAAGACAGGGTTAAGCGAATCAACAACATGCTTAACCCTACCTCTAAACCCCAAGATGACCTTAAGAAAAACCAGAAAAAACCTCCTAAGAAAAAAGGGATCGTTCAACGCTTAGCTAAGCGGGTTAAAAGAGAGGAGGCTAGAACGCTCCCCAGGCGACCTGACACCTCATTACAAAACATTTTTAAGCAGAGCTTTGTCATCCCCTCTGCCCAGAAAGGACTCCTTGGTAACCCTGCTAATCTCTCTTTTGCCGGCGACGGTATGGTCTTTCCTACTGGCAGCTCTCCTTACGGCATCAAGGAATGTAACTGCTGGGAAACACACGGCAATTTCAAATGTGATTGCCCCCGCCGCTTTAGCGATCCCGATGCCAACTGGAGCTGGGACAGTTATTGGGAACAATATGTCTTTGGCTATAGTAATTATACCTTCACTGCTGCTGATAGTCCCCATGACCTGCCCCTCTTCTCCACTATAGCCCAAGCTGCAAGGCATGACAGTGTAACACACACCTATACCTTGTATAGAATGAAAGAGCTCTATCCCGAATTTAACTTTTTAACTGATATTCTGGATAGTGCTCATGACAACTATGCTACTTATGAACTGCTTGATTATTGGAACATCGAAGCCTTCCTTGATCTCAATGAAACCAATAAAGGAAATTTTAAATATGATCCCCCTATCGACATTACTGACGAAGGTATTCCCATTTGTAAAGCTGGCTTCGAAATGGTTAACTGGGGTTTTCAAAAAACCGCTGTCGTATCAAATGGCGGTGTCCTCATAAAGTACTTAAAAGCTGTACTTGCCCAGAGTTTAACTGTTCTGATTCTGACTACGGACGCACAATCTATACTAAACCTAAATGAGATAAACGAATTTTTACACCTACTCCTCGTGGAAGTCAATCCTGGAATAAAACCATGAATAAACGAACTTCCGCTGAACGGAGAAATAGTCAAGTAAAAACACATTTTAATCTAGAAAAAGATAAGGTTCGTTCTAAATCACGTTGGCTTATTAGAATAGTAATGCGCGATGCTGCAATTCATGCTAACGCTTGGGTTAAAGCTTCAAACATAAATCCTGAAGAGTGGATTGAAAATTGGTTTAAATTAAGCAAAAATACAGCTTAATTTAAACTGCACTCTATCCACTCTAACTATTTAAAAACTATCCTTATTTCCTAGGGATAACTATACCTTCTTACTTCCATAATATGGAATAACATTACTTTTTAACTCTCTTTTTTTCTTTAGAAAAACTACTTGAAGAAATTTACTCCCATTACTACTCTTCATTTTCCTTATTCTTCATTTAGCCGAGAATCCTCAATTTTATATAATCATTAGCCCTTTCGGTCTATTTATAAGAGTTAAGTTCGTCAATCCGTATCCTCGAAAAGTTTTTTCACCATCTAAAGTTGAAAAGTTACAAACTTTGCTATTGTACTTGTTATTTTTAATTCGCAGTGAAGTAATATATCCTGTATAGGTTTCGCCATTTCGTTTGGTATAACGTACTAAATCACGGTGCTTAAACCCCTTAAGGGTATCTACTTTATTCTTTTTCTTCTTCCTTAATGGTTTTATAAAATATTCTTTTATGTTTAAATTGTTAACTGGTAATAAACCAGTTATACAAACTGCATCATTTGAATGAGTTTTCTCTATATTGTGATCAATACGACGATTAGCAGTATCACCACCGCTTACAACTTCTAAGTTTACAACTTTAGATAATTTATTTCTTAACCACGATTTTCCTTGCATTACATGCATTGGAGCTTTTAAGTTTAGTTCTTTACTGTCTATGATAGATAAAAACTGATCTTTATATTGATACTCATTGCCGTCAACTTTTTCTTTATGGCAATCAGCACATAAAGTAATTAAGTTATGTATACTATCTGATCCACTATCACGCCTAGGTATAATATGATGAGCATGCAGCATAGTATTTTCAGCACCGCATAACTGACAAGTATAATCATCCCGCATTAAAGCAGCTTTTCTTAAATTTTCGTCTAAACGATTAGACTCTTGATATTCCCAATCATAAAGTTCACAATTTTCCGTTAATTTTCTAATATCTATTGCTACATCTTCTATAACTATTTTATCGATTTTAATATATTTTTTTAGGCGATTAATTACTCGTAAAATTGCCTGTCTTTTCTGCTTAATGCTGGGCGGAATTCTCCCCTTTCTTTTACTAGCTGAACGATTATCAAATCGTTTAGGGCGGTATCTTTTATGCTGTCTTCGATAACGCCTGTATCCTCTACGTTCAGTCATAAGATCAGATACATTTTGACGCTGTTTCATTTTTGCTTTGAATAATACTTTATTTTTAGTTTTACAATTCTGGACTAAAGCAAATCCCACATATTTTGCTCCGTCATCAATCCCTAAAACTATTTTATCTTTATTGACTTGATCTTGCGGTACAATCTTGTTTAATCGAATAATTAGCGGAAACTCTTCTACTAACTCGGCTTTACCTGTACGAATAAAATACCAAGCTTTTTTGGACTTGGTTGGGTCTAAAAGTTTCCCATCCTGGTCTAATACAAAAGCATATTTGTTAGCTGCCATCTCTGGCTACCTCCCTTACAGGGCACTTCCCCTCCTGCCTATGTCATCTGGGGCTTATGTGTTTACGGTGTTAGGCCACCCTATCCTATGAATGAGGACTTAGGTAAGCGGTCTTCCAGCGAAATTACAGTTGCAACTTCATACACCACAGAGCCTAAAACTGACGGGATCCATTCTAGGGTGTGATAAAAGCCTTGTCAAGTTAAATACTCTTTAACCAGATAACGTAGCAAAACCACCTTCTGTCGCGAAGAGTCCAAAGGACTCATAAGTATCATGCTGAGAATATTTCTACTCTCTACATTTGCTTAGGCGAGAGAGCAATAGAACAACTTCAAATAACTTTAAATAATCTTAGTTAGTATTTTCTAAGCTGTTCCATAGCTCCTTCAAGCTATATTCATTTATTATTTACAAAAACTTTTTTTCCTCTTTTTTTGGCTATATTCCGGTTAGACTATTTATTTTTTTACTTACTTAATTTATTTTACCTATTAAGGCATAAATTATAATTCATTGTCCTATGCGTTAACTTAAACTAAATTTTAGCAATTTGAAGGTTTAAAGTAAAGCATTAATAATTATTATGGTCAGGGTTATAGGTTATGGGCAAATGATTTTTATTACGGAGAGTTTCTGTGAAACTCGTAGGGGGGCTATGAGCTACAATCAAAAACATAAAATAAAAAGCCACCTCTAGAAGCTTTTGTTTTAGGCTTTGATTTATGAGTTTGACTTGGCTCACAGCCCATAGCCCATAATACACTAGTCCGATAAAATAAATTAATTGGAATAATATACATTAAGTTAACGCGTATGAATTACTTATATAATTTATCTACCAGTTCTGCAAAAGCAGCCCGCGCTGCCGAAAACTCTTTTTCCCGCGCCAAGGAAACAGCCCGATTACCGTATATCTTCCATTCGCTCTGCTCAGTAAATTCTAAATTAACATAGTCCATAAATCCCAATACATCTTTCAGCGGATAACCCAGAAAAATCCCCAACTCATGAGGGAATTGAGCATCATCCGTTTCGTAGCGCCGCAGCTTAGCAACTAAAAAATCCAAATAACTTGGTAAACTATACTCTTTCGGATAGCCTAATTCCTGTAGAATTTTCAACCGCTGCTGATTAGCCAGCCAATTATCCAGAGCACTGCGGTGGTAAAATAAGATCTTGGTCCGCTGGTCACTTTCTTTTATTTTAACTGCTTTAAACTGAGCAAACAATAAGAGCTGCTTATAATTCTTCCAGGCTCTATAATTTCTCTGTTGGCTCGAGAAATTCTTCAGTTCAGCTGGCTTAACGCCTAAAATAGTAGCTCCCAGCCCCTTTAATAAACATCTATAGCATGCACTACCTTCCTTTCTTTCTATTGAATTTTCCATTTATCTCTTCAACTCCTTCGCAAAACCTAATTTTTAACCATCAACTAATTTTATATTACTGGGAAGCATAATCAATGAGAAATGTAAGTAAGTATAAATATAAATGGAAAATTGAAAACTGGTAGGTGATACCATGCAGCGGATATTAGTTGTCTTTTTTACAGCTTTAGGCGTCATTCTCGGCGGTTCACTGCTCGGCAGCTTAGGGGCTACGTTAACCAAAAATGCTCCATTTAAATTAATGAATAAATTAGCTCAAGATATCAAACTCTGGGCAGTAGTAACCGCCATCGGGGGCACTTTTTCCAACCTGAAAGCAATTGAAGGGGGCGTCTTCAAGGGAAGATTCTTAGTTATTTTAAAGCAATTTATCCTGTTAACTGTTTCTTTTCTCGGCGCCCAATTAGGAATCTGGCTAATATCAATCTTAACCGGGAGTAATTAACCAATGCAGCTTAACTTTCTAATTCTCACTAAAAAAGAACTGCTTCAATTAACAGCCAGTTTTATCCTGGGAGTTATTGTGGGGGGCTGTCTGCTGAATATCTGGGTAGGGCGGGAATTAGACCAGCTGATCTACGAAAAAAAAGAATTAATCGGCAAGATAAACAACCAGCAGACCAAACTAAACAAACTACAAACCAGCCTGAAAGAACAAAAAAGAACAGTAGTGCAGGAACTAGAAATTAAAATTGCCACTGAAGACTTGGATAAACATCTGCGGCAAGAATTAAAAGAAAAAATTTTTGCTCTGTTGAACAGTATTATCGGCCGCAATATTTCTCAAATTGACGGCCAAGTTTTAGCTGACAACTTAGATGACCGGGTAATTATTATTGAACAGACCAATTATCAGTTAGACTTAAACTGGCTGCTGATTCAGCCGACTACCATAGCAGAATTTGCAGTTTCACAGGAAGAACAAGACTAAGCCTGAGCAGATTGACTGCTCAGGCTTTAGTTTAGGCTAATATATTCTCTATTCGATTAACAGCTTCTGTTAATTTTTCTCGAGCTGCTGCATAAGATAACCGCAAGTAGCCACTCCGGCCGAAAAAGGAACCCGGAATAGTAGCTACTCCGGCTTGCTGGAGGAATAAATCAGCCAACTCTTTATCAGTAGCTATCTGTTGACCATTTATTTCTGTGCCTAATAAGTCTTTGACATTAACAAATAAATAAAAAGCCCCCTGCGGCTGATGAACACTAAAGCCGGGCATCTGATTTATTCTCTCTATCATAATATCTCGCCGCTCTTTAAACGCGACCCGCATTTCTGCTACCGGCTCCTGCGGACCAGATAAAGCAGCTATACTAGCCTGTTGGGCAATCGAATTAGCATTAGAAGTACTGTGGCTCTGCAGACAGTTCATAGCATTAATCACCTTTTCCGGGCCAACTGCAAAGCCGATCCGCCAGCCGGTCATAGCATATGATTTAGAGACTCCGTCAATCGTAATTGTCCGCTCTTTGATCTCCGCACCAAGCGAAGCAATACTCGTAACCGGCTCATCATAGCAAATTTTATTATAAATTTCATCAGCTACTACATAAATATCATTAGCAACTGCTACTGCAGCTAATTCGGCTAATTCCTCCTGAGTATAGACTGCTCCTGTCGGATTACAGGGCGTATTCAAAATTACTGCTCTCGTCTGGTCAGTAACTGCTGCCTCCAATTTGTCGCCTGTTAATTTGAAACCATCTGCTTCTCGCGTTTCTACAGCCTTTATTTTTCCCCCGGCAAATTTAACCTGTTCCGGATAGGTAACCCAGTAAGGAGCAGGTAAAATAACCTCTTCTCCTTCATTAACTATAGCCTGTAAAGCCAGAAATAACGCATACTTGGCACCGGGCGAAATTATCACCTCGTCAGCAGTAGCAGCAACCGACTTCTCAGTAGTAAAAGTTTCCGCCACTACTTCCCGCAGTTCCTTCGTTCCTTGCGTATCCGTATAATTCGTCATGCCCGCCTTAATTGCCTCGCGACCTGCTTTCTTAATATGCTGTGGAGTAGCAAAATCCGGTTCTCCAGCTCCCAAACTAATCACATCTTCTCCCTGCGCCCGGAGTCTACCCGCTTCTGCACTAATACCTAATGTCGGCGATGCTGACACCTGTTCAATCCGCGACGATAATTCCATACCTGAAGCCCCTTTCCGTTAATTAATTGACAATTGA
>CAYFUT010000025.1:8827-16379 GCA_964346395.1 uncultured Halobacteroidaceae bacterium | reverse complement strand
TGTCCGCCTTGATTCTCTTCTTTTTATTTAAAATTTTCTTCCTTAATCTAATGTTTTCAGGAGTTACTTCTACCAGTTCATCATCCGAGATATATTCCAGCGACTGTTCTAAATTAAGCTCCTGCGGCGGGGTTAAAATTATATTCTCATCCGACCCGGCCGCCCGCATATTATCCAGCTTCTTATTCTTACAGATATTTACATTTAAGTCCTGCGGCCGAGCATTAGAACCAACAATCATTCCTTCATAAACTCTAGTACCTGGTTCTACAAACAGAGTTCCCCGGTCTTGCACCGTAAATATTCCGTAGCGGCTTACCTCTCCTGCCCGGTCTGCTACTATTGAACCGCTATCAATATCTTCCATTTCGCCCTTATAAGTATCATAGTGGGAAAAACTGTGATTTAAGACTCCTTCTCCTTTCGTCTTGGTTAAAAACTGCGACCTAAAGCCGATCAATCCCCGGGCCGGCACTGCAAAAGTCAACCGCAACCGCTGCTGACTCAAATGAATCATATCCTGCATTTCGCCCTTCCGAGCGCCGACTTCTTCCATAACTGCGCCCATGTATTCTTCGGGGATATCAATTATAACCTCTTCTATAGGCTCTTTAGTTTCTCCTGCCTCTTCCTTCATAATTACCTTCGGCTTTGACACCTGAAATTCATAGCCTTCCCGGCGCATGGTTTCAATCAAAATAGCCAGGTGTAATTCCCCGCGGCCGGAGACTTTAAAATTATCCGGATTAAGCTCTTCTACTTTTAAAGCCACATTCTTCTCAATTTCCTTAAATAATCGCTCTCGCAAGTGGCGAGAAGTTACAAATTTTCCTTCCTGGCCGGCTAATGGGCTGTCATTCGGACTGAAGTTCATGCTTACTGTCGGCTGTTCAATTTCCATAAAGGGCAGCGGTTCCGGATGCTCCTGATCGGCAATTGTAGCGCCAATATTAATATCGTCCATTCCTGCTAAGGCTACAATTTCTCCCGCTTCAGCCTGTTCAACTTCCTGTCTGCTCAGGCCTTGATAAGTATAAATTTTGCTTATCTCTTGATAATCAATGCTGTCGTCTCTATTGCAGATAGCTACTGTTTCACCTTCCTCCACTTGCCCGCGGTTGATTTTTCCTAAAGCCATCCGCCCTACATAATCATTATATTCAATCGTAGTAGTTATCATTTGTAAAGGAGCCTCTTTATCGCCTTCGGGAGCCGGAATATACTCCACAATAGCCTCAAATAACGGCTTCAAATCATCATTATCGAAAGCTAATTCTTCCCGAGCATATCCTTCCAGCGCTGAAGCATAAAGCACTGGAAAATCTATCTGGTCTTCATCAGCTCCTAAATCGATAAACAACTCCAGAGTTTCATCGACTACTTCTTTCGGCCGCGCGGCTTCACGGTCAATTTTATTAATCACCACTACCGGCGTTAAGTCTAACTCAAGGGCTTTAGTCAAGACAAACTTGGTCTGCGGCATCGGCCCTTCAAAAGCATCAATCACCAGCAAAACACCGTCTACCATCTTTAAAATCCGCTCTACCTCCCCGCCGAAGTCAGCATGGCCGGGGGTATCAACAATATTTATCTTTTTATCCTGATAAGTAACCGCCGTATTTTTCGATAAAATAGTAATCCCTTTTTCTCGTTCCAGATCATTAGTATCCATCACCCGTTCTTTTACTTCCTCTTTAGCGTGAAAAATACCGCTCTGTTCCAACATCTGGTCAACCAAAGTAGTTTTTCCGTGGTCTACATGAGCTATAATTGCTATATTTCTAATTTCTTCTCTAACGCACATAATTGCCTCCTTATATACAAAGTTCACGTTTAAGAGTATAATAGATAAGGAAAAATGTCAATTCAAATTCCGGTAATTCTGGCTTTATTTAAACCATTATTTATGTTAAACTTAAATTAACAGTAATAATTATTGAAAGGAGATAATAATGGAAGAAAATGTACTCATAGCTTTTTTATTAACCTTACTTGCCGGCTTATCTACCGGTATCGGCAGCGGCATTGCTTTTTTCTCCAAAAAAACTAACACTGATTTTTTAGCCACCTCGTTGGGATTTTCCGCGGGAGTGATGATTTATGTTTCCTTCATTGAAATTCTGCCTAAGGCCCAAGAATCACTAATATCAGCCCTGGGCCAACAGCCCGGCGAATGGGCTACCGTTGCTTCCTTCTTTTTCGGAATTTTAGTTATCGGTTTGATCGACAAATTAGTACCTGAATTTGAAAACCCACATATAGCTCGGGATAAATCAGAACTAGAAGAACTTAAAGCAAGCCCTATCGATGATAACTCAGAGTTAATGCGAATGGGAATGCTTTCCGCACTAGCAATTGGAATTCATAACTTTCCGGAAGGGCTGGCTACTTTTGCCTCCGCTCTATCTGATCCGGCCCTGGGTCTTTCAATAGCCATTGCTATCGCTATTCACAACATTCCCGAAGGAATTTCCGTTTCGGTACCTATCTACCATGCTACCGGCAATAAAAAGCAGGCCTTTAAATATTCCTTTTTATCGGGCATTGCCGAACCCTTGGGTGCCCTAATAGGTTACTTCTTACTGCGGCCTTTTTTCAATGATTTCACCTTTGGCATTTTATTCGGCAGCGTAGCCGGGGTCATGGTCTTTATCTCCATTGATGAACTGCTGCCTACCTCCCGCAAGTACGGCAAAGGACACCAGGTGATTTACGGTTTCATCGCTGGCATGGCAGTTATGGCCGGAAGCTTGCTCTTGTTTTAGAAAAAGCCGCTTAACGGCAGCTTAGCTTAAGGCTAAGATTGAGTTTGAGTCAAACATAAGCCCCAAAAAATACCAAAAAACTCCTCACAGGCAAATTATAATTTCTCCTGGAGGAGTTTTATTTCTTCTTTGAAATCTGAAATTTTATTCTCCACCACATCCCACACAATTTCTTTATCTACACCACAATAATCATGAATTAAAATATCCCTTAAACCAGCTATTTTCCAATCTTCATTAAAAAACGGGACTGGAAATACCAACCCCGCAAGTCCATCTTGTATTTATAGTTTTAATATTTGTTCTATCTTTTGCTTAATTTCTAACTGAGCCGCCTGATAATCATGTCGAATCGGCTCCTGCTTTAGCCCCTGCAGCGCCGGATGCACTTCCCAACCTGACTCAGCTGCTAATTCCTGCAAAATCGTAAACTCATCTTTAGCCGCTGTATCTCTATCAGTTATAGCTGACAAGACCGCCGGGCTGAACTTATAAGGATTAGCTGTCGAAGCAATTACTGTTGTTAACTGCTCTCCGCTCTCTTCTTTATACTGGTGATAGCAGTTGACTCCTACGGCTGTATGCGGATCAAGTAAGTATTCCTGCTCCGCAAATACACTGCCGATCGTGGTCAAACAGTCTTCTTCCGCAGCATATTGGCCGGCAAAAATATTATCAATCCGTTCCTTTGTCTGCTGGTCAATCTCAAATCTACCTTCTTCCTGCAGCTGCTGGTACCACCGATTAATCTTATCCGCATCATGATCCGTCACTGCAAATAAAAACCGCTCTAAATTAGATGAAATTAGGATATCCATCGACGGACTAATTGTCTTCTTGAATTCACGGTTAATATCATAGACTCCGGTTCGCAGAAAGTCAGTTAATACCTTATTATCATTGGAGGCACAAACCAGTTTATTAACCGGCAGTCCCATTTGGTAAGCATAATAAGCAGACAGAATATTACCGAAATTACCTGTAGGTACAGTAATATTTATTTTCTCTCCCGGCTCAACAGCACCTCGCTTTAACAAGCGTGCATAAGCAGCAGCATAATAAACAATCTGCGGCACTAATCGACCCCAATTAATTGAGTTGGCTGAGGAAAATTTATAGCCGGCCTGGTCAAGCTGGTCTTTAAATTCTTGATCGCTGAAAATTTCTTTGACTCGATTCTGACAGTCGTCAAAATTACCTTCCACGGCTACTACCGAAGTATTGTCGCCGCCGGTAGTTACCATCTGCCGCTCCTGAATTTTACTAACTCCTTCGTCCGGATAAAAGACAATAATCTTAACCCCCGACACATCCTTAAAGCCTTCCAGGGCAGCCTTACCGGTATCACCAGACGTAGCTACTAAAATAACAATTTCTTTGTCCAGGTCAACCTTATCTACAGCCTTCGTCAATAAGTACGGCATCAATTGCAGCGCCATATCTTTAAAGGCCGCAGTTGGCCCGTGCCATAACTCCAGGATATACTCTTCTTCATCTAAATTAACCAGGGGAGCTATCTCTTCGGCTGCAAAATTGTCTTGATTGTAAGCATTAGCAATAACTTCTTTCAGCTCTTCCTCCGTATAATCAGTTAGATAGTTAGTCAGTAGTTGATAAGCAATTTCCTGGTAACTATCCGTCTGCATCTGATAAATCTCTTCTCTAGCCAGTTCAGGAATCTCTTCGGGTACAAACAACCCGCCGGTCGGCACCATGCCCAACTGAATAGCGCGAGCTGAGCTGACCGCTTCGTAATTTCCGCGTGTACTTATATATTTCATGCCTACTCCATCCTTTCTACTCAATTTTTTATTATTATATCAGAGCAGCAGGTAGTTTTTAACCCAACATTAAAATAATTCTCTTTTTGCATTCAATATAATATATAAAAAAGAGTAAAAAAAAGCAAATAAAAGTTACAAATAGATGAATGAAACTCATATTTACTCAATCATGATTATTGCTTGACAAAGTAGCTCATCTTCTCTATAATATCTAACTGAAAGTTAAAGGTAGAAAATTTAAAAACATTTTATTTGCAAAAAATCAAATTTTTAAAGGGAGGATATAAAATGAAACGATTACTCACCATTAACCTATTTATATTGATCTTACTAGCAGGAATAACCACTGCTCAAGTCGGCGCTGAAGAACCAATTACACTAGCCGAATGCAACTGGCCAGGTATTAGAGCTAAAAATGCAGTAGCTAGCTATATTTTAAATAATATCGGCTATGAAACAGACAATAACATGGTTTCAGATCCGGTAGCTCATCAGGGAATTGCTTCCGGAAAACTGGATGTTCACCTCGGGTCCTGGATGCCTTCAATGAATGAAACCAGAGAAAAAATTAAAGATGACATTGAGGTAGCAAATACTAACATGGACGAAGGTTTATATACAATGGCTGTACCCAAATACGTCTGGGAGGCAGGAGTTAAAAGTTATGATGACTTAAATAAGTACGCTGATAAATTTAACCGTACATTATTTACTGGTCCGGTCGGCTGGCAATCCACAAAAAAAATGAGAACAGCCGTCAATGAGGATATTTATAATTTAGGAGACTGGAAAGTACAGACTAGTACTCAGGGAGCTTTAATGGCCCGCATTGAAAAAGCAATTAATGATAAAGAATGGATTACCTTTATTGCCTGGAAGCCCCACTGGATCAACTATATGTTTGACCTCAAATACTTAGATGATCCGGAGCAGCTATGGGAAAGCCCCGAATCCTGGGTAGATACCCTAGCCCGCAAAGGACTTAAGAAAGATCATCCACAAGTTTATAAATTTTTTAGCCAATATAAAGTAAGTGCTGAAGCCTCCGATGAGTGGATTTACAAAATCGGAAAAAATTCTAAGAAACCTCAGGTAGTAGCCAAAAATTGGATTAAAGACAATTTAGAAACTGTTAAAGGATGGCTAGCAGGAGTAAAAGCCAAAAACGGTCAACCAGCTTTTGACGTTCTCCAAGAAAAAATTAATCAATAAATTTTAATTTATCTAAATTCGCCAAAGAAAACTCCATTTAAATATTTTATTTAAGTGGAGAGGTATGAACCTATCCATTAGAGGCAGGTCTTCCTGCCTCTTTTCACCATTTAAAACTTAAAACGATAAAAAATTTTGTCATAAATCTTCCAAACTATTAAGGAGGAATCTAATCAATAATTATGTGTGGAATAATTACTTTTTTCGGCGATGAAAAATCAAAACAAGAACTCAAAGAGAGGCTAGAAAAATTAAATCACCGCGGACCAGATGAAGATGATTTATGTAATTTTAATAATCTTTACCTAGGACATAAGCGTCTTTCAATTATTGGCCCTGAACACGGACACCAGCCTATCCCTAATGAAACCGGGAAAAAAAATGTAGTCGCTAATGGTGAAATCTATAATTATCAACAGTTAAAGGAAAAAATAAAAGAAAATCACCAATTTAACACTAAAACAGATAGTGAGGTAATCGTCCACCTTTATGAAGAAATGGGAGTAGACTGCGTTAAACAGTTAGAGGGGATGTTTGCTTTTGTCTTATCAGACGACGGAAAGCCCTTTGTAGCTCGGGATACCCTCGGAATTAAGCCTCTTTATTATGCTGAAGATAATAGCGGAATCTATTTTGCCTCTGAATTAAAAGCATTAATGGATGCTACTACTGGAGAAATAAAAGAATTTCCTCCCGGCCATTATTATACACCAGAGACGGGCCTTCAGTCCTATAGTGAAGTAAACGCTCCCTTTGCCAAAATAGAAACTGGCAAGGAACAAAACCTAAACGAAATTACTACTGAACTGAGAGAAAAATTAGAACAGGCTGTCAGACGCCGGCTGATGACTGATGTCCCATTAGGAGTTTTACTAAGTGGAGGGTTAGACAGCAGCTTAACCTCGGCTATCGCCAATAAATATACAGACCGAAAATTAAAATCCTTCTGCGTCGGAATGGAAGGCGGCAGTGATCTGCCGGCAGCACAAAAGGTAGCAGACCATATAGGTACCGACCACTATGAATACATTTATGATACTGACGAAGTGCTGGAAATTTTACCCAAAGTAATCTACTACCTGGAATCTTTCGAACCCTCAGTAGTAAGAACGGCAATTCCTACTTATTTTGTGGCTCGTTTAGCCTCTGAACACGTCAAAGTAGTGCTCTCGGGATCCGGCTCTGATGAAATATTTTCTGGTTACAGTTACTATAAAACAATTGATTCTAAAGAAAAATTGCATTATAAGCTGCTAGAATCAATCAACGGGTTACATAATATTAATTTGCTTCGCTTAGATCGAATGACAATGGCTCACTCCCTAGAAGGAAGAGTCCCTTTTCTTGATCTTGATTTCGTCAATTATGCTGCTTCCTTACCCCCAGAATTAAAAATATATGGCCAAGGCGAAGTGGAAAAATGGATTTTAAGAAAAGCTTTTGCTGATACAGATTATCTACCGCAGGAAATATTATGGCGAGATAAAGAAAAATTTGCTGAAGGGTGCGGCTCCCAAAACTTAATCAAAAATAAAGTAGAAACAGAAATTTCCGATGCCGAATTAAAAAAAGCCCAACAACAGCTACCAATCCAAATTAGAACTAAAGAAGAACTATATTATTACCGCATTTTCAAAAGATTTTATAGTACTAATAAAGCTTCTAATACTGTAGGAAGGTGGGTTAAAGCTTAATAGAAAGACAGTTGTTATTCTGATTGATTTGGCAGGCGAAAAGTTAGCTCAAATTTTAAAATAGAATTCTATTTCCTTAGAGGCAAACTCCTTTAAA
>CAYFUT010000025.1:0-8727 GCA_964346395.1 uncultured Halobacteroidaceae bacterium | reverse complement strand
TAGTTCAGCTGCTTTTTCGAATTGCAGTGCCTCTGCTGCTTCCTTCATCTCCTGCTCCAAATTAATGATCTTTTCTTCAATTTCTTCGGGGGTTAACTCCTCTAGTTCCTTTTCGTCTTCAGTATCATATTCGCCCTCAGTTTCGGCTACCATCTCTACCGGCCGTAAGACATCTCTGACCTCTTTCTTGATTGTCGTCGGGGTAACATCATGTTCTTGATTAAACTTAATCTGTTTTTCCCGGCGCCGTTCTGTCTCTTCGATTGCTTCCTCCATGGAATCGGTCCTTTTATCGGCATACATGACTACTTTGCCTTCTACATTGCGAGCAGCTCGGCCAATTGTCTGCACTAAAGAAGTAGTCGACCGGAGGAACCCTTCTTTATCGGCATCAAGGATGGCTACCAGGGAAACTTCCGGAATATCTAATCCTTCCCGCAGCAGGTTAATGCCGACTAAGACATCAAACTTACCTAGCCTTAAATCTCTAATAATCTCTAACCGCTCAATAGTATCAATATCAGAATGTAGGTAGCGGACTTTAACCCCCGCCTCGGCCAGATAATCCGTCAGATCTTCGGCCATATTCTTAGTTAAGGTAGTAACCAGTATTCGTTCATCCCTATCCACTACTGTCTGAATTTCCGCCATTAAGTCATCAATCTGGTTCTTAATCGGCTTAACTTCAATTTGGGGGTCTACCAATCCTGTCGGCCGAACAATCTGCTCTACTACCTGATCACTTCCTTCTAATTCATAGTCTCCGGGAGTAGCGGAAGTATAAATTACCTGGTTTAATAAATTTTCAAATTCCTTAAATTTAAGCGGCCTATTATCCAGCGCTGACGGCAGCCTAAAACCGTGTTCTACCAGCTTTTCCTTCCGGGAGCGATCCCCTTTATACATCCCGCCGATCTGCGGTACTGTTTTATGCGATTCATCAATCACTACTAAATAATCATCCGGAAAATAATCCAGCAGTGTCTGCGGTCTAGACCCCGGCGCTCTATCTTCTAAATGGCGGGAATAATTTTCAATCCCGGAGCAAGCTCCCACTTCCTGCAGCATTTCCATATCATACCGCGTTCTTTCTTCTAGCCGCTGGGCTTCTACTAATTTATTGTCGGCTCTTAATTCTTCTAACCTCTCCTCTAATTCTGCTTCAATTGCCTGCAGTGCCCGGTCAATTTTATCCTGCGGCTTGACGAAGTGGCTGGCCGGATAAATAGTTAGCTCCTCTAAGTCGCCTAAAATTTCTCCCGTTACTCGGTCCACTTCGCGAATGCGGTCTACTTCGTCGCCAAACATCTCTACTCGATAAACCCTATCTTCATAAGCCGGCATAATTTCTAAGGTATCGCCGCGGACGCGAAAACTACCCCGCTGAAAATCTATATCATTGCGGGTATACTGAATATTTACCAGTTCCTTAATGATTTCATCCCGATCTTTAACTAACCCCCGCTCTACATCACAGGTTAAATCCAAATAGTCGGCCGGATTACCGAGCCCGTAGATACAGGAAACGCTGGCTACAATAATGACATCTCTCCGTTCAAACAGAGCACTAGTTGCCGCCAGACGCATCTTATCAACCTCATCATTAATCGAGGCATCTTTTTCAATATAAGTATCTGTCTGCGGCACATAGGCTTCCGGCTGATAGTAATCATAGTAACTTACAAAGTATTCAACCCGATTATGCGGAAAAAATTCTTTAAATTCATTACATAACTGGGCTGCTAGAGTTTTATTATGGGCAATCACTAGCGTCGGCTTCTGTACTTCTTCAATTACATTAGCTACTGTAAATGTCTTTCCCGAGCCAGTAACTCCCAGTAAAGTCTGTTCATCATGACTCTGCTTAATTCCCTGACTTAACTGGTCTATAGCCTGCAGCTGGTCTCCCTTGGGTGTATATTCCGATACTAAATCAAATTCGGGCATAGTTATCACCTCAACGTAAAATTCAATTTACAATTTACAGTTGACAGTTAAATTCAAAATCAAAACATTAAAAAATTAAGCAATAATACAAAGAGTTCCCTATATGCTATCATTTGTATTATAAGCCACTGTATACTTCTAACTGTAAACTGTCAACTTTCAACTGTCAACTTTTTTTACTGTCAGTTAAAAAACAGCACCCACAACTAATGCAGGTGCTGTTTACCTTAATCAACAAGCTGCGAAACATAGACTAATTTAATTCCCATTTTCTCTAACTGGGGAATAGTTTCCTGTAAAGCTTGTGCAGTATTCTCCTTTACATGACCAACAATAGTTAGCTCTCCTTGTTCCAAAGCTACCTTCCCCAGCCGTAAAATCATCTGTTTGATTGCTTCTTTGTTATCTACATTATCAATAAACAGATGATTAACCGTAGTGGGCACCTGATTTACCTGGGCTGTTTCTAAACCAATCGAATTAGGAGTGGTACTGCTGTCCACATAAAACAACTCCCGCTCTTTTAACACTTCCATCACTGTTTCCATCACCCGGGAACTAGCTGTTGCTCGCGAACCCATGTGATTGTTCATCCCCTCTACCGGCGGTAGGTCAGCTAAATTGCGGTGCAGAACTTCTTTGATTTCGGTACTGCTCATCTCAGTAGTAATTGCTCCTTCTCCCGGGTTGGCCCGGGAATTAACCGGCTCTAAGGGCTGATGCAGAATTATTTCCTGCCCCGACTGCCGGGCCAACTTCGCATCGCGGTCTGTCTGCGGACGAAACGGCAGAACAGCCAACGTTAACGGGCGGTCGATAGCTAACATTGCTTCTGTTCCAGGGCGGTTAAACCCAAAATCATCGATTACCACTGCCAGCTTGGCCTCGGGCTGGGGCTGCTGAAACTGAAGTTGATAGCGGATTAAATCAAATCCCGATTGAGCTTCAGTTCCCAGCTTCACTGTCAACAGCTGCTGATTTTCATCAGCCGTCCACTCGGTCCTAACCACCGGGAAATCATCCTTAAAAGCAGCTGTAATCTGCTGGTGATGGGCAGAGAGCAGTTGGCCCTGAGAACCAAACAAGGGCACTTCTAACTTACGAGAGTTATATATCCATTGAAATTGATAATCCCCTTGCCGGTTTACCTTTCTCTCTTGGCCTCGGTCTACAGTAGTTAATTCCGGTAGATTAGCCCTCTGTAAGTTTTCTTTAATTTTACTTTCCCAGTTATTTAAATCTGTTCCGCACTCTATTTTTATGATTTCCGGTTTCTGCTGGACTCCTGCTATCGGCCACAGCAAACAGAGCAGTAACAACAATAAAGTTAATTTGCCCAGGAACTTAACTTCCATTGGATCTATTCCTTTCTCAATTTAGTTTGCAGAATTTCAACTGCTTTCTGCAGCTGCTCATCCTCCTTATTGTCTGTATTCAGTTCTACGACGTGATCGGGTTCAATGCCTTCGTGGTGAATAAACCTACCTTTAGGAGTATAATAGCGAGCTGTAGTCAATTTAACTGCTGAATCATCCGACAGCGGAACTACACTCTGCACTACTCCTTTCCCAAAAGTATTAGTCCCGACTACTAATCCCCGCTCGTAATCTTGAATAGCTCCCGAAACTATTTCCGAAGCACTAGCACTTCCTTTATTAACTAGTACCACGAGCGGAGCTTCAATATGATTAATCTCATTAACTAAATTTATTTTTCGCACTGTACCTTCTCTATTCTTGATTTCTACTATCGGTCCTTGCGACAAGAAATTACTAGCCACTTTAGCCGACTCCTGCAGTAGTCCACCTGGATTATTCCGCAGATCAAGAATAAAGGCTTCCGCCCCCTGACTATCTAATTCATTAATCCGTTCTTCAATCTTAACTCCTGCATCTTCTATAAAGCGGCTTAACTGAATATAACCAATTTTATCCTTTTTCAGCTCCGAAGTGACAAATGGAATCTCTACTTTGGCTCTAGTAATATCTACTTCTAACTGTTTAAACTTTTTTTCTTCCTCTGGAATCGGCTTATTTTCCGCTTGCTGATTCTCTTCTTCCGCTTCGTCGTCCTCTTTTACTTCCCGCTTAATGGTCAGCGTCACATCAGTACCAGCTTTCCCTTTCATCCGCTTAACTGCCTGTTCCATCTTCATCCCGTCCGTGGAAGTACCATTAATTTCCACAATCTTATCTCCAGGCTCTAAACCAGCTTTATCCCCCGGGGTTCCTTTAAAGGGAGATACAATAGTTAATTGGTCGTTTTTAAGAGTAATCAAAATTCCAATTCCGCTGTACTCCCCAGAAATATCCTCCTGCATATCTTCATATTTATTCGGCGGTAAATAAGCAGTATACGGATCATCGAGTGAATTCAGCATGCCCTTAATTGCTCCGGTTAACAGTTTATCCATATCAGGCTGCTCTACATAATTTTTCTTTACTACATCTAAAATTAAAAATAACTTCTGGAAATTATTTAATTCCTGCTTATCTACTCCCGACAGATTATTCTGCGCCTTAACTTGATGAAAGAAAAAACCAGCCGTCCCTCCAGCAGTTAACATTGCTATAATCAGACCAATGATAACTGCCTGTTTTTTACTCAACTTGATCATTATTTCCCCTACCTTTCCTTCATATTATGTATCTGTTTTTTAGAGCTTAACTTGAACTATTTAACTATAGTCCAAACCTACTTGCCTATAGCCTAGCGTGAAGCTACATCATTTAATTTTATCACTCCTGGTTTCATTTCGCAAACCTAACTAAACTACAAAAAATAGTAAAATCACCGCCCAAATACAGAAAAATTAGTTTACTCCAGTATATAAAGAAAACTACACAATATATAGTGCTCTTTAAATCTAACACCTACTATATATAGTTGACAGTCGGCTCTAAATTAGATAAAATTGTTAGTGTCTTCGGCGCAAGAAAATTACCACTATATATCGTAGTGAATTGTTGTTAGGCATACTATATATTGTGGGTTATCTTTAAAACTGCGCGGATTCGACGAAGCTGTTCTGCCCCATTATTTACCGGAACAGCCCTTTTTAGTCTATTATCATACGCGTTAACTTAATGTATATTTTCCCAATTAGTTTATTTTATAGAATGCATTAAGTTTCAGGTTGAGTTTAAAATTGAGCAAACAATTATAATCACTGCTTGTATAGGTTACTCAGCCTCACCTTCGGGTTTAAACTTCAAACCGCTTTGTGGTATCAGTAAAATTTGGTTTAAGTTAACGCTTATGAGTCTATTATAAAGTTAGTCTACTATAAAGGAGGATTTTTAATGTCGATTGCATCAATTAAGAAACGAGACGGACGGGAAGTTCCCTTCCAGAAAGAAAAAATTGAAACAGCTATTTTTAAAGCTACTAAAGCAGTCAATAAGCCCAGTCGGGAAATTGCTGCTCAAGCAACAGAAGAAGTTTTATCTTACCTTAATATCTTTTTTAATGATGGAGGCACGCCGACGGTAGAACAAGTCCAGGATTTAGTAGAAAAAGTCCTGATTGAACAGGAATATCCAGAAATCGCTAAGTCGTATATCTTATACCGCGAGCAGCACAGTAAACTCCGCCATACTGAAGAACTTTTCAGCGATGCCTTAGAAGCTATCGACAATTATCTAGGCCGCAATGACTGGAAAGTAAATGAAAATAGTAATATGAGTTATTCTTTACAGGGGCTGAATAATCATATTGCCTCGGAAGTAACAGCTGAATACTGGCTGCAGGAGATTTACCCGCAGGAAATACAGGAAAAACACACAAATGGCGACCTACATATCCATGATCTAGGCAATCTATCTGTTTACTGCTGCGGCTGGGATTTGAAAGATTTACTGCTCAACGGTTTCAGCGGAGTAGCTACCAAAGTAGAAAGTGCTCCTCCCAAGCACTTCCAAACTGCTCTCATGCAGACCGTTAATTTCTTTTATACTCTGCAGGGAGAAGCTGCTGGAGCGCAGGCCTTATCTAATTTTGACACTTATTTAGCTCCCTTCATTGCTTATGATGATTTATCCTATGAAGAAGTAAAGCAGTCAATGCAGGAGTTTATCTTTAATTTAAATGTGCCCACGCGAGTCGGTTTCCAGACGCCGTTCACTAACATTACAATGGATCTCAATGTTCCTAACATGATGGCCGAAGAGCCAGTAATTATCGGCGGCGAATACCAGGATAGAACTTACGGCGAATTTGAAGTAGAGATGGATATGTTCAACCGGGCCTTTGCCGAAATTATGTTATCAGGAGATAAGAAAGGGCGCGTCTTTTCCTTTCCGATTCCGACTTATAATATTACGGAAAACTTTGACTGGGATAATGAAGTACTAGACCCTGTCTGGAAGATGACCGCCAAGTACGGCATCCCTTACTTTAATAATATGGTAAATTCGGATATGGATCCCGAAGATGTCAGAAGTATGTGTTGCCGATTGCGTTTGGATAACACTGAACTCCGCAAGCGCGGCGGCGCCCTCTTCGGCTCTAATCCGATGACCGGCAGCATCGGGGTAGTAACTATTAATATGCCGCGGATTGGTTACTTAGCAGAAAGTAAAAAAGACTTTATCAATCGAGTTCACAGCCTAATGGACATTGCCCAAGAAAGTTTAGAGATAAAGCGGAAAGTACTAGAACGGCTAACTGATAAAGGACTCTATCCGTACAGTAAGTTTTATCTGCGCCAGATCAAAGAACGGTTTGATGAATACTGGAAGAACCACTTTAATACCATTGGGCTAAACGGTATGAACGAAGCCTTAGAAAACTTCCTGGGCCAAAATATAGCTAGCCAGGAAGGTAGGGAGTTTGCTATTGAAGTCATGGAAGCAATGCGCGATCGATTAGTCGACTATCAGGAAGACACCGGAAATATCTATAATTTAGAGGCTACTCCGGCCGAAGGTACTTCTTACCGCTTTGCTAAGCTGGATAAAGAACAGTTCGGCGACGATATTATCTGTGCTAACCAGAAGCGGGTAGTAGAAGGCGACGGCGATCCCTATTACACTAACTCGACCCAACTGCCGGTAGACTATACAACTGATATTTTTGAAGCATTCCAGCTACAGGATCCATTACAAAAACTTTACAATGGGGGCACTGTCCTCCACGGCTATCTCGGCGAGCGGCTGTCTTCGATTGAAAGCACAAAGAAGCTAGTCCGGCGGTTGGCCCATAACTTTGAACTGCCTTACTATTCAATTACGCCTACTTTCAGCATCTGCCCTGAACACGGTTACCTGCCGGGCGAACACGAATACTGTCCAAAATGTGATGCTGAAATTGGATATGAAGAATAAGAACTATAGGCTCAAAATCATTATTTATACGCGTTAACTTAAGGTATATTTTTCCAGTTAGTTTGTTTATATAAGTATAATGTTTCAATTTACAATTGACAATGTAAAATGGACAATTATAAATCAAAATCATAGAAACCATATCCATTGTCAATTATCAATTGTAAATTGAAGTTACACATTATATTATTAATGCTCCAGCAAATTACTAAAATCTGGTTTAAGTTAACGCTTATGAATCACTATTAAGATACACAGCTGACAATTAATAGCAACAAAGGACTGATTAAGATGAAAATTGCTGGTCTGCAGAAAACAAGTTTAATTGATTATCCCGATCAGATAGCAACTGTTATTTTTACGCAGGGCTGCAACTTGCGGTGCCCCTACTGTCATAATCCGGAATTAATTCCGGAACCAAAGCAGGAGGAAGATTATCTCGTACCCGAACAGATCTGGAGCTTTTTGGCTGACCGCAGGGAATTAATTGATGGGGTAGTAATTACCGGTGGGGAACCTACTTTGCAATCTAACTTACAATCAACTCTTGAGCAAATCAATCAATTAGGGTTAAAGGTTAAACTAGATACTAATGGTTCGCGGCCAAAAACTTTAAAAAAACTGCTAACAGAAAACTTAATTAATTATATAGCAATGGATATTAAAGCACCTTTGAATAACTATTCTCAATTTAATGGTCAGGAACTAACCAAAACAATAAAAAGCAGCATCGAGTTAATTAAACAGTCTACCGTTCAATATGAATTTAGAACAACTGTGGTTCCTACCATTCATGATTCTGAAGCAGTTGACAAAATTGGTAAATTAATCAACGGTAGCAACCAACATTATATTCAAAACTTTAGACCTAAAAATACTTTAAATCATGAATTCCTCGAAATTAAAGAATTTCCCCCTTCTAAGTTAAAAGAGTTTAAGGAAATATTACTTGATTATGTTCAAGAAGTATCTATTAGAAACTAACTTCTAAAGGGAGGTGTTTTAGAATGAATGATAGTGATAATAATAAAAATGAAGAAAGAACTAAATGCCATGTCTATTCTCGCGTTGTCGGATTCATTACTCCTACAGACCAGTGGAATACCGGCAAGTTAGAAGAATTTAAAGATAGAGTTCCTTATGAGCAGCCATTAGAAAATGGAACAGAATAACTAAATTTGTAAGACCATTAAGATTAAGGATAAACTACCTTTGTCTTAATGGTCTTATCTATTTATAATGTAATAAAGATTTAATATTTATTTAGAGGGAGAAATCTTATGAAAACAGGATATATTTATAAAATCGAACGCAAAAAAACAAAACAAATATATATTGGACAAACTATTCATTTCCAAAAAAGAATGTATGACCACAAAAAAGGAACAATACAGTATATTGGTGAACCTCTACCCCCAAATTTAAACATCAAAATTTGGAGGTAGCTTCTTTCCAG
>CAYFUT010000024.1:0-33572 GCA_964346395.1 uncultured Halobacteroidaceae bacterium | reverse complement strand
TCTGCTACTGCCTCCGTAATTTCCTCTGCTTGAATAGCCACTATCTAACCCTCCTAAATTCAATCACTGGATTTGCTTTATAGGTCTGTACCCTAAAATGAAATTAAATAATATCTAGCCTGGGAGGGTATTTCCTCCTGACTTTTCGAAATTTTTGTTTGCGAAAATGAAGTGGAACGTAATAAACAAAAATTTTGTAGGAAGGCGAAATACCCTCCCAGGCTAGTGTTAAAACTTTCACTTTAAGGTCACGCCCCTATATCTGTTTTAAAAACTCTACTCCTTTATCAGTAATCTCTGTTCCCTGCCGCCCACTACCGATATCCACCAATTGGCAGGCTTCTAATCTCTTTAGTCTGCTTCTTACCATCTGAGCGGAAAGACTCAAATCATTCACCTCAGCATTTCTAGCTATTTCCCGCCGCCCTACATTCTGGTCTAACTGTTTAGCCAAATAAAGTTCATTAAGAATAAAAATATATTCCTCTAATTTCCCTAGCTCACTTAACTCTGCTTTTATCTCTCTAATTTCCGCTTCCTGTTCACTATCTTCAACCTGCAAATAAGCCGGAAGATCTTCAACCCTGACCTGACCCTGACAAGTTTCCGCTAAATACTCTAGACAATTTTCTAATTCTCTAATATTCCCCGGCCAGTCATAGTTATACAAACGGCTAATAGTTTTTTTAGTTAATTCTAATTCTTCTGCTCCTAATGTGGTTAAAAAATGTTCAATCAAAGGAACAATATCTTCGCGCCGATCGCGCAAGGAAGGAATCTGTAGGGATAAAACATGCAGCCGGTAGTACAAATCTTTTCTAAATTCACCGCGGTCAACTAGTTCCTTTAGACTCTTATTAGTCGCCGCTATAATCCTAATATCAACCGGTACTACCTTGGTAGCTCCGATTCTCATTACTTCTTTTTCCTGCAGCACCCGCAGTAGTCGAGTCTGAATATTAAGCGGAATATCTCCCACTTCATCTAAAAAGATCGTGCCCTGGTGCGCCTGTTCGAAGACGCCCGGTTTCCCGCCTGATTGAGCCCCCGTAAAGGCTCCTTCTTCGTAGCCAAATAGCTCACTCTCCAGTAAATTTTCCGGCAGCGCAGCACAGTTTATCGCTACAAAGGGGCCGGTACTCCGCTGCGAATAATTGTGCATCGCCTGCGAAAAAAGTTCTTTCCCCGTACCGCTCTCTCCCTCAATTAAAATAGTAGACGTATTTTTAGCTATCTTCTTCCCCTTTTCAATTGCCTGACTTAATTCTGTACTGTCCCCAATTATATCAGCAAAAGTATACTTAGCAATATGACCTTTATTCCGCAATTTTCTTCTTAAATCTTGTTCTAACTTCTTAACTTCGGTTACATCCTTAAAGGTTGATAAAGCCCCAATCGTCTTTCCATTCTGTTTGACCGGTACCCGCGTAGTTACTATTTTTTTATCGCCAATATTCTGCAGAGCATTAATATGTTTAATGTCCTTAGCTACAACTTCATCTAAATTAGTATTCGGAATAGTCGCCTTTACTTGGGCACCTAAAACATCTTCAGCTTTCATCCCAAAAATTTCTTCGGCCATTTGATTAAAAACTTCAATCTTCTGCTCCTGATTAATATAAATAATCCCGTCGTGAACGTGGTTGATTACCTCATCTAATTTTTTATTAATCCGCTTTAAACTCTTCATATTTTCATTTAGCCGTTTACTCAATTCAACCAGCGGTTTAATCTGGCGCGTAATCAGTAAGTTGGCCCGTTCTCCCAATAAATCCAACCTGATTAAAATTTCTACAATAGTAGTTAAATCTAAAGTGCGGCTGCCGATATTAATTACCCGCTCGACCATCGGCGGAATATACTTTTCTGCTCCTAAATTAATGGCTAACTTTATATCTTCCAGCCCTTGAGTTGATTCTTCGGGGTAAAAAGGAACTAACTCTAAATGGTCAATCCCCACTTCCTGCAGCAGAGATTTAGTTTCTAAAGTTGCTAACTTAGTGTTATTAATCAATAGTGCCCGTTTATTAGCCGGTAGTTTAATCAGCTTCTCTAAAGTGGAAATATCTAGCGCCCGGCGGGCAAAGATAACTTGACTGCTCTCCGCTGTATATTTGTCTATTTCTTTTGACAAAGATTTAGTCGTCAAGACCAAAGCCTCTTCAATAGGTTGGTCAATTACATCCTGTTCCAAAGAAATCCCGTCAATAATAGCCTGTTCTTTAATTACTTCTTGCAGCTGCTGTCGAAATAATTCATTTGTAGCTTGGCTAATAGTCAGCACTACCAACCTTTTTTCTTCCATGCTCTGGTCACCTCATCTTCACTCAAGTTAATTGCTGAAATTTAGTTTAAATTAACACATCTACTTAAGTACTAGAAAAGATTTAATCCCTGCTCCTGAGATAAATCTTCCAACATCTTCAGGCCGGTAATACTGTTACCGTTTTCATCTAGCGCCGGGCCGTAGGTTGCAATTCCCATTTGGCCGGGCACTACCGCCATCATTCCTCCGCCGACACCACTTTTAGCCGGTAAACCTACCCGGACGGCAAAAACCCCTGACTCATTATAAAGACCACAGGTCACCATTAACGCTCTGACTAACTTAACAATTTCGCGAGGCACAATCTGTTCTCCTGTATCTAATTTTTTTCCGTTATTAGCCAGTACGGCAGCTATATTTGCTAAATCCTTGGCTGTCACTAAAATGGAACACTGGCGGAAATAAAGATCAAGAATCTCCTCTACATTGCCTTCAATAATACCTTTTTCCTTTAAATAATAAGCTAGGGTTCTATTTTTATTGCCGGTTCTTTTTTCCGATAAGTATATATCCCGGTTAATTTTTAAGTTATCATTGGCCGTTAACTTGTGCACGAAATCAATCATCCGCTGGGATTTTTCTTGATTATCACTACCTTTAATAAGCGAAGTCACCGCAATTGCTCCCGCATTAATTAATGGATTATACGGTTTACCTTCATCATTGATGCTTTCAATTGAATTAAAGGACTTCCCGGACGGCTCCATGCCTACCTTGGCAAAAACAGCTTCTTGACCTTTATCCAATAACGCTAACATTAAAATTAATACCTTAGAGATGCTTTGAATACTGAATTTTACCTGATAATCACCAGCTCCAAATACATCCCCATCAGTATTGACCAGACTAATTCCCACTTCCTGAGAGTTGGCCCGGGCCAAAGCTGGAATATAACTAGCAACTCGGCCCTGTTGATAATACTTTCGGTTGCGGTCTAAAATTTTCTCTAGTACTATCTGTAAATTTTGATTTTTATCTGGCTGCTTATTTTCCTGCACACTACCCCCTCCCAAACTTTTTCTTCACCTAATTTTACACCTCTACTTCTATATCTAATAACGGAGCATGCTGCTGAGCACCATACACATCCGTCTCGCCTACTGCTCCTGAAGAAAACGGCCGCGCAATAGTTACTTTGATCGCCTTGGCTGGATCATAATTAATTACTGAGATAATATCCTCCACATCAATACCGTATAAGTCAGCTATTAATTCTTTATTAATTACTCCCGCTGCTTTCACTTGTTCGTAAATAGCAAAACTTTTAAAGATAAAATCAAAAGTCAACTCATAAGGGCCAGCATTCTTGCTGCGAATTACATCTACTAGTTCCCGAATATTTTTAGTTTCAGGCATTATTCTCACTCCTTTAGTTAGTTTAGCTTTGAGCTGTGAGCAAACAAAAGCTTATTGCCAGTTTAGTTTTTGAATTTGAAGGGCTTGCTTTAGCTCATAGCTCACAACTAGCTTACACTTCTTCAACTGTAACTGGAAATAAACTGCACGGATCATCTACTGCAAGTAAATGATGTAAATTGAATTCATAAACCTCTCCCGCTTTTAAATCAGACGGTGAATAGGGAAAAGCTAAATTTCCTGCCGTAGCTACTCGGCCAGGATAACCATAATGCAGCATTGTCGACCGGGCAAAACTGCAAATCGTATTAGCTAACTTCTGGGTATTAGCCACTACTTCAATAATAATCCCCACTTCGTGGCTGGAAATTTCTCCATCCGGTTCTAACTCGCCCATAACTCCATCGCGGCCGTAGATCCTAAACAATAACTCATAATCATCCTCGGATAAATCAACAAAATTATCTCTTACCGTCTCCTTAACCACTTCAATTGTATGATCTAGCTGCTCAATCATAATCGGATCTCTAGTACCGGCAATTGACAGTGTGCGGTAGCCTACCTGCTTAGCCCCTTCTAACTTGACTGTATAATCTTCATCAGGGATGAATTTACTGCCGGTAACTTTCACCCGCCGTTCATCATACTGTTCAAAATCAGCTTCCGATAAATCAATCACGCCGCCGGGGCCGTGTAATTTATAAGGGTTGGCCTTTTCATACAAGGTATGAGCTGCTACCGAAGTGGTGGTACATTTACGCTTAGGATTTAACGGCTCTAAAATAAAGCTATCGTCCCTTAAAATACCAAACATACTATCGCTGCCGCTGCCCGGCTTAGCTGCAATTGAAGCACACTCCATAATTTTTCCCATATGAAGGGCTAGTCCAGCCGGAAATCCTTCTCTAATACAGGGCGCTGCAAATACCGTCGGATCATAGGCGCGGCCGGCTAAAATAACTTCCGCTCCCTGATCTAAAGCTTCAATTATCGGCTCTACTCCCATCTGACCTACTACGCGAGTAGTTGCTTTCAGTTCTTCTCTAGTTATTTCTTCCGCCGGCGGCAGAGCAGAAATAGCCCCTGCTGCAAACTCTTCTAAAATAAAATCTTTATCTTGTTCGGCTTCAATAGTTGCTAACTTGAAACTTAAATCTTCTTCCTGAGCAATTTCCGTCACTATGTCAGTACACCAGTTTAAATGAGGAGTTCCTCCCGAACCTCCAGCAGTTCCTATAATTACCGGTATGTCTCGCTCTTGACCGGCCTTAATCATCAGTTTTAAATCCCGCTTAACTGCTGTTCGATCCGTAAAAGATTCTCCCGCTCCTAAATAATAAGGTCCCGGATCAGTAGAACCAGCATCAGCAGCAATCAAATCAGGCTCTTTATCTAAGCCTCGTTCAAACGAATCTTCTGGAAATCCATAACCTAAAATTGCAGTCGGTGATAGAATTCGTAATTCCTTCATTTCTATTCCTCCTCTATTATATTTCTAAATTAAAATCAACCAGCAACTAACTGGTGATGGTATTTTCTTCTGACTTTAAGGAAAAATACTATCACCAGTTAGTGACAAAACTTAGGCTTTAAATCCACGAATCTATAAACTTAATTTCTGGCTTTAATTAAACTTAACACGCGGTTCATCTCATTCTTAACAATCATCAACCCTTCATCTACCCCCATGCCCGGCTTAGCTAACATCTGCTCGGGACGAGTTGCTAACGCTAAATTAACGCAGACCTGGGCTGAGCGATCAGTTTCATTACAAGTTCCACCCTGATAAGCCCCCATACCGTGTTCTTGACAATAAAGCACAGCTTCAATAGTATTATTAATCCCGCCTAAATCCGGCGTCTTAATCTGCACTACATCGGCAGCTCCCTGGTCCACAAACATTTTGATATCTTCAAATGTATTGCACCATTCATCAGCTACCAGTTCTACTGCAATCCCTCGCTCTTTAATTTCTTCCCGCAGTGCTTTCATATCTTGAATCTGCTGCTTTCTACTGCCGGAATCCATAGGTCCTTCAATTCTTAAAGTATGAGGTTGAGCAGTTTCCGCTAACTTTTCTAAGTAATCTGCCATTGTTACCGGATTATTATCAAAAGCTATTCCAATTGTACCATAGACATCCAGATGCAGCACCGGCTGATAGTTATTACCAACACTTAACTCCTGCACCCGCTCTTTTAACCAGGTTACATACTCCAGCAATTTATCTCCAGTAGGCCCTAATTTCTCTTTCACATTATTAATCAAACCGTGCGGAATAACATCTGCCTGTTTGATAATCATCTTATCAGCATTCTGATACCGCCTATCACCCGTTTGCGAAAAAATAGGAACCGGCTCAGCAGTTAACTCCAGATTATATTCATCTACTACTACTTCTGTCATCGTCTTTTTTTCAGCTTTAGCTACCGCAGCAAGTAAAGCTTGGGTAACTCCATAGCGAATTGCCGTATGTAGTCGTTCCCCATCTACCTTAAGATTATCTATTTCTTCTGCTAGTTCCTTAAAACTAGTTAATTCTCTCCCCTTAAGTCGAGGTGCAATTTCTTCTTTAATTAACGGAATAAATTCTTCCGCTAAAAATAGAGGATCTCGTCCCCCGGCTCCAGAATACTGTACTGCTGCACAATCTCCATAAGCAGTTTGTCCATCCTCTAAAACTAGCATTACTGAAATTGATTCTCCTGCCTGACGAATCGAATCAAATCCGTCAGTCACTGACTCTCCCAGATAAGAAAAACCGTCGTGTTCTGCATCTTCTTTTATAGCCCGCTGATCATCAAAATAAAATCCTGTCAATCCCGGCGCAGTCACTACCTTTTTTATTTTCATTATCTTTCCTCCCCACTGTTTTAAAGTTGACAGTTGATGTGGTTTTTACCCTGGCTATAATCGAGACTACTACTAAATTTATAAGTTTTACAGAATTTGATGTTTAACTGTCAATTGTTAATTGTCAACTGTCTTCCTAGTTCCTCGGTCTTCCTACCAGTTCACCCTTACCGATAGCATAAATATCATCTGTTACCATCTGAAAACTGGGATCTCTACCTTCTGTCTGGCCCCGCTCTTTTAATTTCTGTTTATTAAATTCAATTATTTCCTCAGAAAAAGGTAGATTGCCAAAATTCAAATATCTAACCGCTCCATTGTTATCCCGCGCCGGCAGTATCTTTCCGGCATTATACTTGCTGGGAGCAAAAGGAACATCAATTACTCCTGCTTCAAAGGCTCTAATTGTTCCCTGCGCTAAATCGCCATCGCCTAATTCAAAGACGCGGTCTAGAATTTGAGTAGTTTCTTGCTTAATCATTTCTTTTTCTTCTTCCAATTTATCGTTAGCTACTAACTGCTGGTCTCTTAACATATTAATTAACTGCTTAGTTGCTCTTAATCCTTCTGCATTAGCCTCTTTAGTCGGCACGCCCAAAGCCTCATGAGTAGTTTTGGTAATTACTTTCGTCGCCTCTCCTAAAGCAGCCGTAGCAGCTCCCCAAGAAATGACTCCAAAAGCACGTGCTTCGTCCTGCGGAAAACCGCCCATCCACTGATGAAAGACAGTAGTCAGCATTGTATCTTCATAATCCGCCAAATAATCTTCCGCCAGCTCTTCTAAAGATTGTAAAGCAGCTACATCCTGCACTAAATTTCCGCACTGGCCATAACCTAAAGTAATATTTTTAACTCCCTGTTCTGCTGCCAATAAACCTTCAATAATGGCTACTGTATGTGAAATAGACGGCGGTACCAAAGTACCTGTTAACGGACCAAAGGGCTCTCGATTAATTGAAATTCCATTTTCTGCGTAAAGACCAATTAACCGGTCTACATACTGCCAGTCATAAATAGTTCTTTCCAGTGATACATTCTTGGCATAGGGAATATTATAAGAAATTCCGCCGCCTTCATAATCAGTAAAACCGCCTGCTAAAGTAACCTCTGCTAATAATCGGGCATCCGGAGTACCGTGTCTAACCTGTACCGGAGCATCAACCGCATCAATTACCTTTCTACAGGCCTTAACTCCGTGGTTAACTGCCGGAAAACCGTTTAACATTGAGCGCCCCTTGTCTCTACTTTCCTCAATTCCTCCTTCAGCCTCCTGATAATTATTCTGCCGCGTATAACTATCAATCGTACTCGGCAGCAGGTCGGCCTTTCCTTCCTCGCGGAGATACTGTAATAGTTCAATATGCTCCTCAATCAAAGCTACTCCCGCCCTCGGCTGCACTAGGGTAGTTCCTTTTTCTTTAGCTGCCGCTAATTTATTAGTCATTACCTGCTCGCTTGGTAGATTTTTATGATAACTAAAGGCATCTTCTAAATCTACTTCTTTTCCGGTCGGCCACTGCTGTAAAACCTCTTTTCTAATTTCTTTAAATTTATCTAAACTCCACTTTTCATTCTTTAATTCCATTTTAACGCCCCCTTGTTTTATATGTTTGTGATTCTAGAATGAATTTGCTGCTATAATATCTGATTTACAAACGTTAACTGGGTAGCGACATGGTATACCATGTCGCTACATAGTATTTTCCCTTTACTCAGAAAAAAACTATTACCCTACATCACATATCTATAATATCAAGATACTGTTTAGCTAATTTTAGCGCTTTATCAGGTGTTACTTCGGCTAATAATCCAACTACTGATAATATATATTCTGCATCTAACCTAAACTCCGGTTCTTTAGGCGCTAACACTTTAGGATTAGCTTCTCTAAATAAACCTTCTTTCAATATCTGGCCGGGAGCTTCATTATGTACTACTACTCCCCCGGTACCGATAACCAAATCTAAATCAGTCAAATCCTTCCCGTGTTGGACATAACTTTCTCCAAATGGACTATATACTGTTTCAATTTCACCAACATGTCTCTGCACTGCTAAATCAACAGCTGCCTTAGCAAGCCCCGCATCCAGCTCTGCTTCTAACTTATTCTGCGGTATATACTCAACATCTTCTTTAACTTTATTAATATAAGTTATTAATCCCTGCTCCTCTACTTCTTCGGGCAAATAATTAACTAATTTCTTCTTTCCCACTGTATCCAATAATGAAGGGGCGCTGTACCGCATCCCCAAATCTCCTTCTACAGTCCGCTTAACATAAGGTTCTTCTAATCCTCTTAAATTAACCCCACTCTGAGTCGGCTCTCCCGCAGCTACCGAATGAACATCAGTCGTAGCACCTCCAATATCAACTACCATCAACTCGCCCCAGCCGTCTTCCTGACTTGTTCCTTCCGCAATCAATTCCGCTGCTTTCATCACCGCCGAGGGAGTAGGCATAATCACTTCCTCTATATATTTTTCTGCTTTGGACAGCCCTTTAGCATAAATAATCTGCTCTAAAAACACTTCTCTAATTGTTCTTCGCGCCGGCTCTATATTTAAGTCTTCCAATTGCGGCATTACATTTTCAGTCAAATAAACTTTCTTATCCGCCTGCTTTAAAATTTCCTGCACTTCTCCGGCTGCTACTTTATTACCAGCAATTATTACCGGAGCTGATAATTCTGAATCAGCCAACCGCCGGGCATTTTTAATAATTATCTCTTGATTACCGCCGTTTGTTCCGCCGGCTAATAGAATTACATCCGGTTCTTGAGCCAAAATCTCTTCTAATTCAGCCTCCGTCACTTCATAAGAATAAACATCAGCCACCTTAGCTCCTGCTCCCAGAGCTGCTCTCTTCGCTGCTTCAGCAGTCAAGTCCGGTACTAAACCAATAGCTACCATCTTCAATCCGCCGGCCGCACTGCTACAGGCTAATCGATAATTAACTGCTTCCAGATTAACTCCTGCATCTTTAAGCTTATTCAGGACATTCATAATGCCTGTGTTCACATCATCCCAGACTGTAGTTAACGCTTTGGCTTTCGCCTCCACTTTTACTTCCTCTAAATTAACTACTGCACCTTTGGTATAAGTACTACCGATATCAAGCAGTAATGCTGATTCCATAGCTTCACCCCACTATTCTGTAATTCCTAAATCCTTCTTTAAGTCATTGATAGCTTCCTCCGGTTCTGTACTCGGCGGATAGACCCGGTCAAATCCCATCTCTAAAAACTTCTTTTTAACAGGTTCCCAATCCTGCTTCCCTACTACTAAGTTACCTCCTACATAAAGCAACACATCTTCCAGACCTGCTTCTATGCATTTTTCTTTAAACCCTTTACAGTCCATTTCTCCGTGACCATAAAGCGAAGAAACTAAAATAGCATCAGCATCAGTTTCCACTGCTGCATTAATGAAATCCTCCTGTGGAGCCAGCACTCCCACATTGACTACATTAAATCCAGCCTGAGTAAAGGCTTCCTCCAAAATTCTATTGCCTACAGCATGTACATCGGAACCAATAACTCCTAACACTATCGTCTTTTCTTCCATTAATATCCCACCTTTTAATTTAAATAAATCTAATATTTAATTCTACCCTATTAAAAATGCAACTTCAATGCCAAACCTTCAATTTAACCATTAAATTTTAAAATTTTCTGCTGAATCCTAGGCTCACAAGTATAATAAACTTTCCTAATTAGCTATCTATTTAGTAAAACATTGTTGCTTTTTACTTTCACTAAATCAATGGGGTATTTATATAATTTTTATTGCTTAAATTATTAATTCAACCCATTTTGGTGAAAAAATCTACTACTGCCTGGGATAAAACAGCTATTCCGTCCTTTAAAACATCATCATCCACCACAAATTCCGGCTGGTGATGCTGAATAGAACTTCCGGCAGGAGCAATTCCTAAAAAGAAAAAGCAGGCCGGAACTTCCCGAGCAAAATAAGCAAAATCTTCTCCACCCATATTCGGTTTAGCTGCCTGGCGCAGCCGCGCCGGACCCAGCATTTTATTAGCTGCCTGCTGAACTAAATTAGTCATTTCCCGTTTATTAATCAACGGCGGAAACCGATAATCATATTCAAACTGATAATCAGCTCCCTTTACTGCCGCTACATTCCTGACAACTTCCTCCATTAATTTCGGCAGCTGCTGGCGAATTTTAGGCTTTAAACTTCTGACTGTACCTTCCAGTAAAACTTGGTTAGGGATTACATTATGGGTTTCTCCTGCTTCTACATGACAGGTGGAAATCACTGCCGACTCCACCGGATCAATCTGGCGGCTGACAATTCTTTGGAAGCCGTTAATTACTTCCGCTGCCAATGGAACCGGATCTACACAATTATGCGGCTGAGCAGCATGTCCGCCTTGACCAAATAAACGAACCACAAATCTATCAGGAGAAGCCATAAACGGGCCAACTTTAGACTCCACAACACCCTTCGGTACCGAGCCCCAGACATGTAAGCCTAAAGCCGCATCCACCGCAGGGTCGGTAAGTATTCCTTCCTTGATCATTCCTTCAGCTCCGCCTTCCCCCTCTTCCGCCGGTTGAAACACAAACTTAACATTACCGCCCAGTTCCGACTCTAATTTCTTTAATACCATAGCCGTGCCCAGCAAAATTGCTACATGAGCATCGTGACCGCAGGCGTGCATTACTCCCTTATTTTGGGAAGCAAATTCTAAACCGGTATCCTCTTGAATCGGCAGGGCATCCATATCAGCCCGCAGCAAAATAGTCTTTTCTGCTCCTGAATTTTCCAGCAACCCAGTAACTCCTGTTTGATAAACTCCCGTTTTCACTTCTAAATCAAGCTCATTTAATTTATCAGCCACTAACTGAGCAGTAGCAGTTTCTTCAAAAGCCAGTTCCGGATTCTGATGGAGTCGTCGCCTGATGTCAATTACTTCTGACTCAATCCGATCAATTAGCTGTCTAATCTGTTCAGTACTCACTAATTTTCCCTCGCTTTTCTTGTCATTTAAAGTCTTATTTTACTTTTTTGAATTTATCTCTATAGCTACCCTAATCTTAATCTCAAACTTAACCTCAAACTCAAAGCACTCGCTTACCCTCAATTAATACCTGTTCAACTTGCGAATCAAGCTGCAGTGGATCGCCCGAAAAAATTGCTAAATCAGCATCCTTACCGGGTTCTAAACTACCTATTCGATCGTCAACCCCCAAAATTTCAGCTGGATTAATTGTTACTGCCTGCAGAGCTTCCAGCTTACTTAACCCCGCATTAGCCACCAAAGCAGCATTCAGCCGTAAATTTTGGATCGGCGTCACCGGATGATCAGTTATTAAGGCTATTTTGACTCCTGCTTTTGCTAATACAGATGCTGTCTCTAAAGATTTATCCTTTAACTCCACCTTCGGCCGCGCACTCATATTCGGCCCCACACTAACTGGAATTTCCGCTGCCGCCAACTTATCGGCCAGATAACGGCCGCCGGTACAATGCTCAATAGTTACGTTAATATCAAATTCTTCCGCTACACGTACTACACTCATCACATCATCTCCGCGGTGAGCATGAACCTTCAGCGGCAGACTTTCAGTAAACAATTGCGCTGCACTTTCCAATTTAATATCTCGGTCCCATAATTGATCTTTAGCTTCTGCTTTTTCTTTTTTAGCTGCATAATCTTGAGCTTCCATTAGTGTCTTCCGCAGCAGACCGATAATTCCCATTCTAGTAGCCGGCATCTTTCCTTTCTGCTGGCCATAGAACTGCTTGGGATTTTCGCCCACAGCTCCCTTGATTCCGGCTGGATTTTTCACTACCATCTCATCTACCACATCACCTTGCGTCTTAATAACTACCGTTTCACCGCCTAATACATTAGAACTACCGGGGCAACTCATAACTGTAGTTATACCATGCCGGCGGGCATCAGTCAAACCTGAATCTTGAGGATTAATCCCGTCAATAGCGCGCAGATGAGGAGTAATAGGATCAGTTGCTTCGTTATAATCATCTCCCTCCCAGCCCAAACCTTCTTCATCAATTCCTAAATGGGTATGAGCATCAACTAACCCGGGAATTACAATTTTTCCCCGGGCAGCAATCACTTCACTTCTAGCTGGTAGATCTATATTCTTTTCTATTTGTCTTATTTTTCCCTCATCATTAATCAAAATAGTTCCCTTTTCAATTATTCTATCGGCCATAGTAATTATTTTAGCTCCTGTAATTGCTAACATCAAATCGCCCCTCTAACTACTTTAAGACTTCATATTCAGATTGATAATAAAGATTAACCAGTTCATTAACCACTTCACCATTAATCAAATCTCCTTTGAAAATTTTGTCTCTAGTAAAGCCATTTTCCTCTCCAAATTGATAGATAGCTTCTTTAGCTGTTCCCTCCAATGGAGCTTCTATTATATCTACTTCCTTAAGTCTCTCTAATAACTTATGTTTAGTTTCTCCCGCAAACTGATAATATTTATTGCGGTGATTAGGAGCATACTCAATTCTGTGTTTTTCCAGTAATTTTCTCAGTTTTTGAATAGGAGTTAAACTATCGTCCACTCTTAAATCAACATACTGATTAATTTCGCCGAAAAATCCTTCACCGAATTTCTTAACTATTAAAGCTGCTGACTGGCGTCCTCTTCTTTCTCCACCGGCCTGTTGAGCAGCTTCAATCGCCTGCAGTAATCTATCAGCTAAATCTCCATTACTAGTTTGAAAAGATGCTTCCATTTCCTTAAGCACGACTTCTCCTAACAATACATTACCTTGACATGTATAATTATCTCCAGTTCTATGCCCAGCCCATTTAAGACATCCCTCACCAGTATAAGCAGCAGTCTTCCCCTCTGTATCTACCACTCCTACTTGGCGCGCCTCTCCTTCTTCATCCTCAGCTACTAATTTTTCTATTACTTCTTCTGCTTCCAGCCCCTGTTCAATCAATTCAAATCCTCTTTTACCGTAATTAGCATTTGTTTTAGCCTGAGTAGCAATTGCTCCTACCCCTGCTTTAGCCCAGGGAACTAATGAACCTACTGCCAAAAATTTAGATTGAACTGCCACTCCCCATTCTTCATTTTCTTGATCATAAGCTGCAATTGAATACGTCATCTTATCCCCCCTGAATTATTATCAGTTATTAATTACTAATCGTCAGTTATCAGCCACCAGGCATTAGATGACCTGATAACTAATAACTGACGACTGATGACTGTTATCAGTTTTTCATTACAAGAAAAACGCTATAATGGCAGCTGTAATAACTCCCATTAATCCTTGCCCAGCTAAAGCTCCCGAGAAAAAGGCTACGCCATCATCTTCTTCCTCTTCTCCTTTAGAAGACAAGTATTTTCTGATTAATCCGCCAATCAGCACAGTTGGCCCGAAAGTCACCGGCGCAAACATACCTAATCCTACTGGTAAAGCCGGCAGACCAAAGAAGGAAAGAACTCCTCCACCTAATAAACCAGCACTCAAAGTTAACCCATTAAATGGATTTGTTCCCTGCGATATGCTAGTCACAATTCCTTTAGCTACTACCCCAAAAGGAACTGGGAACTGCTGGTTGAAAATACCATGCGCCTCAACGATAACTTTAAAGGCAAACGGAGCAGCAATAGCACCACCAATTAATCCTGCATACTGAACTAACTGCTGAGAAGCAGGTGTGGCCTTTACCATATGTCCTGTCTTTAAATCATTCATGCTATCAGATGCCTGACCTACAGCTACCGCAGCAATCCCAGCTAAGAAAGCAATTACTCCCGGATTTTTAGTAATAAAAGCTCCAATTGCCGCCATAGCAATCCAAACAAATAAACTTGTCGGACAAATTCCAGTTTCTCCTGTTGCTCTCGCTGCTACTAATCCAAATACAATAGCTAACACAATTACAAACGGAAAACCCCACAAAGGTGCATAATTCCCAAAAGAGAATATCATCAATAATGCTCCAATTCCGATAATAATTAAGGGAACTTTCAGTGGTAAATCTAGCTCCGTATCATCTTGCTCTTCACTTTGACCGTCTCCCTTACTTCGGAAATTAGCCAAAGCTTTAAAAGCATTAATCACTGACTCAAAATTAATAACCATCGGCAGCAAAGTGCCGCCAATTAGTAATCCAGAAGCCGGAGAGGCTATTAATTTAGCTATCGGCGCCCAGGCCGCTTTTTCTACAATTCCTTGACTGACAACTACTGGCGAAATTATAAGCCAACTTAAAACTGTTCCTGAAAAATAGCCAATAGCTGATTTAAGTCCCATTATATAACCAAAACCTAACAGTAATGGAGAAAAAGCAATTCCGTACATAAATCCATTCGGCAGCTTATCAGTAAAATTGATTGCCGAAGGTAAAAAGCCGTTAAAAATTTGCGACTGCAGCAAAGCAACCACAGAAGCAATAACCAATCCAGACAATAAAAGTTTCATCTTTTTTATAGATGATTTACCTTCATTAACAACCTCTAGTGTATTTCCTACTGCCGTACCACTTGGATACGGTAGTCCTTCTTCTACAACCAAATATCGTCTGAATAATACAGTTAAAGAGATACCTACAATACCTCCAAAGGCCAAATATAATACCATTAAGAAATAGGGAGGCATAACATCAAAGTGCGAAGCAACAGGCAGAGCACCAAAGAAAACTCCTGAAAAATTAGCCCCTGCAGAAGCTATAGTCTGAATTATATTCGTCTCCAAAATAAGATTACTACTACCAAACAAATGTAATAACCCTGAACCTAAAATAGCTCCCGGCATTGAACCAGGGTTAAAAGCTCCTACTTTCATGGCTAAATATACATTTGCACTTGCCAAAATAGCTCCAAATAACAAACCAAACAGAAGAGCTTTCCAAGTTACTTCTCTTTTTTTAACTATAAAATTCTTAATTATCTCTGTAAATTTAAGATTACTATTATCTTGTTCTTCATTCATTTCTTTTCCCCTTTCTATTATTGATAATTATTTTAATAAATAAATTATCTCTCTCAATAAATTTCAACTAATATTTTAATCTCTCTTTTTTGATTAAATCAATCTTTTTATCCCTCCCTTCTTTTCCGACTAAATCAGATGTCACTTATTAATAACCTTATAGTCTTATTTATTCTCGTAAATTTACTTCAAATTATAATCTTATTATCTCTTAGTTTAAAAGTTCACACTATGCGCACTACCTTCATTATTATAAGTATGCAACTTTCATTCCAAATTAACCTAAAACGCAAAAAAGACTTTTCTCTTCTGTTTTAAACTGCTTTTAAAACAAGCAAAACAACTGTAATTAATTGTTCTAATACGAATTAATGGGTTTTTACAAAAATATATCTAGTCTTAATCTAATAGTTTAACCCATTCTTTTTTTAATCTTGACCTTAATTATACTTTAAAAGCACAAACCCATAATGGGTTTGTGCTATTTGCTAAATTTATTGATTTTCTGTTTGAGCTATTTTTCTACTCTTCAGCAACCAAATGGCAGGCTGCATAATGCTCCGGTTTAACTTCTTTAAATTCCGGCTCTTCTTGCCGACAGATATCTTCGGCAAAAGGACATCGAGGATGAAAATTACATCCTGTCGGCGGATCCACTGGACTCGGTACTTCTCCTGTAAGGGGAATCCTCTCTTCCTTAGCCTTGGGATCAGGAATCGGAATCGCCGACATTAAAGCTTTGGTATAGGGATGGAGCGGTTCTTGATACAAATCTTTACTCGCTGTCATTTCTACTAATTTGCCTAAATACATAACCCCAACCCGATCGCTGATATATTCTACAACACTTAAATCATGCGCAATAAATAGATACGTCAAGCCGAATTCTTCCTGCAGTTGATTCATTAAATTTAGAATCTGAGCCTGAATGGAAACATCGAGTGCAGCTACCGGTTCATCGGCGACAATAAACTTAGGATTAACAGCTAATGCTCGGGCCAACCCTATCCGCTGCCGCTGGCCGCCGGAAAATTCATGCGGATAGCGATCCATATAGCTGGGAGCAATACTGACCGCATCCAGCAGTTCGGCTAATCTTTCTTTCCGATTATCTTGATATAAATTATGCGTCCGTAGCGGCTCTTCAATAATCTTTTTGACTGTCATCCGCGGATTCAAAGAAGCATACGGATCCTGAAAAATCATCTGAAAGTTTCTGCGTTTCTCCTTTAATTCCTGCTGCGACAAACTAGTTAAATCATCGCCGTCAAACAGAACTTGACCTTCTGTCGGATCCAGCAGCCTTAACAAAAGCTTACCAGTGGTGGACTTCCCGCAGCCTGATTCCCCCACAATTCCGAGAGTTTCTCCTTCATATATCTTAAAGTTAACTCCGTCAACTGCTTTGACAACCCCTTCTTTTTGCGACAGGAAACCACCGCCTAATTCAAAATGTTTCTTTAAATTTTTAACTGTTACTAACGAATCACTCATCGCTATCCTCCTCCCGCCAACAGGCTACCGCATGATCAGCTGTCTTCTTAACCATAGTTGGATTTTTAACCTGACATGTCTCCACAGCATCTGGACACCGCTCAGCAAACCGACAGCCGGGAGGTAAGTCATTTAAATCAGGTGGTTGTCCGTCAATAGGAGTTAATTTTTCCTGCTGCCCAGGCTGAGGTACTGAAGCCAATAAACCGTGAGTATAAGGATGCAGCGGATTCTCAAATAATTCTTCCACCGGAGCTTTCTCTACTAACTGACCAGCGTACATAACGGCCACTGTATCACATAGTTCAGCTACTACTCCCATATTATGTGTAATCATCATAATTCCCGCATTGGTATCATCCCGCAGTTCCTTAATTAAGTCAAGAATCTGAGCTTGAATAGTAACGTCCAGCGCCGTCGTCGGCTCATCAGCAATCAATAAATCAGGACCGCACATCAGCGACATTCCGATTACGCCCCGCTGTCTCATTCCGCCGCTAAATTGATGCGGGTACTGTTCAGCTCTAGATTCAGCTGAGGAAATTCCCACTTTATCCAACGTCTTAACTGCCAACTTCCAGGCCGATTCTTTATCTATAGTTTCATGTAAAGTAGGTACTTCTGCCAGTTGATTACCGACAGTATAGACTGGATTCAGGGACGTCATCGGATCCTGGAAGATAATCGAAATTTCATTGCCCCGAATCTGCCTTAACTCTTCCTCATTTTTCTGCATTAAATCTTCCCCTTTAAAGACTATCTCTCCTTGAACAAGTTCACTCTTTTTTTCTCCGACCAGCCCCATAATACTTAAAGAGGTTACACTCTTTCCGCAGCCGGACTCGCCGACTAAAGCCATAATTTCATTTCTTGCAATCGAAAAATTAATTCCGTCCACAGCTTTAACCAGCCCATCTTTTGTATCAAAATGGGTTTTTAAATCCTTTACTTCAATTAATTTATCAGCCATACAAAAATTCTCCCTTCCTATTCTAATTCATTCTTTAATTTAGGGTCTAAGGCATCTCTTAATCCATCCCCCAGTACATTAAAGCTTAAAATAGCCAGAGTAGCCGCTAAACCAGGAAACACCGACATCCACCAGGCAGTACCCAACCAGTCTGTACCCTGATTTAACATAATGCCCCAGGAAGGAACATCAGGTTCCACACCTAAACCTAAAAAACTCAAAGCTGCCTCAGCTCGAATTGCAAATCCAAAAGACAGCGTGGTTTGCACAATCACGGGAGCTAAAATATTCGGTAGAATATGCCTCCACATAACTACTAAATCATCTACACCAATAGAATGAGCTGCTTCTACATAAAGTGAATCCTTAATAGATAAAGTAGCTCCCCTTGCAATCCGGGCAAATATAGGCGTATAGACAATTCCAATCGCAATCATAACATTAGTTAAGCTAGCTCCCAATAAAGCCATAATTATTAAAGCAAGTAAAATATGGGGAAAAGAAAACATAATTTCCATAATTCGTGATAAAATATGGTCTACCCAACCGCCGTAATAACCGGCCACTACTCCCATAGCTACCCCCACTACTAACGCAATACTAACTGAAATAAGTCCTACCTTAAAAGAAATCCGAGTGCCGTAAATAATCCGACTTAAAATATCGCGCCCAAACTGATCAGTACCGAGCCAGTGTTCAGCTGAAGGCCCCTGCAATCTTTCTACTGGATTCATCTTCAAGGGTTCATAGGGAGCTACAAAAGGAGCAGTCACAGCTAACAATAAATAAAAGAGTAAAATCATCAGGCCGGTAAAAGCTAATTTATTTTTATAAAAGCGAGCAAAAATTTCTTGCAAACTCGTTCACCTCCCGATTAATACCTAATTTGTGGGTTTAGAAAAGCATAAATAATATCAACTATCAAATTAATTACTACAAACCCAGTAGCTACAAATAAAATCGCTCCCTGCATCAAAGCATAGTCGCGGTTAGTTATTGCCTGCAGAGCTAATTGCCCTACGCCGGGTAAAGAAAATACCTTTTCAATCACTATCGACCCCCCCAGCAGATATCCCATCTGAATACCAATCACAGTAACTACCGGGATTAAAGCATTTTTTAAGGCGTGCTTTAAAATCAGCAGTTTCTGGGTTACCCCCTTTGCGCGGGCCATTTCAATATATTCTTTCCCCAACACTTCTAACATAGAAGAACGGGTCATCCGCATGACTACCGCCCCTACCGAAGCCCCCAGGGCAATCGAAGGCAGCAGCATATGGCGTAAGTTACCTAAAAGGCTGTCCCCTAGACTGACAAATCCCCCGGAAGGAAACCAACCTAATGTCAAAGAGAAAAATAAAATCATCAAGGTTCCCAGCCAAAAATTAGGGATAGAAACCCCTAATAATCCTAAAAAACTAGCTCCATAGTCAAGCGGTTGATTGCGAAAAACAGCTGCAATCACCCCCAAGGGGATGGCAATAAAAATACTATACAGCAGACTCATAAACATCAATTCTAAGGTCACCGGCAGTCGAGCAATAATCGACTGGAAGACAGGTTCATTAGTAAAGAAAGATTGGCCTAAATCTCCCCGTAATACATTTTTTACCCACTTTAGATACTGCACTACCAGCGGCTGATCTAATCCGTACTTATGCCGCAGAACTTCTGCCTGCTGTTGATTATAATTAACCCCTAACATAGCGGTAACTGTATCACCTGGAACCAATCTGATAGTAAAGAAAGCAATTAGCGAAATACCAATTAAAACAGGAATTGCAATTAAAATCCGTTTAATTATATATCTCCACATTTACTTAATTTCACCTCCAGTTATCAGTTTAAAAGCGAAACTAGCCCTGAAAAGGGCTAGTTTCAATAACTAATTCTTTATTGCTCTAACCAGGTTTCTTCTAAAGAAATAGTACTAACTGTGGGATTGACATCAAATCCTTTCACTTTATCCCACAAAGCCGAAATCTGTTCATTCACATATAAAAATACCAGCGGTGAATCTTCAGCAATTATAGTCTGTGCCTCTGTATAAATTTTCTTCCGCTTTTCCTGATCAATTGTAGTCCGACCTTTTTCCAACAGTTTATCTACCTGTTTATTAGAATAACCCTGCTGATTCCACTTTTCTCCTGTATGGAAAATATTATAAAGGAATTCATCCGGATCAACAAATCCCACCCAACCGATCTGGGTCATTTCAAACTCTTTATTCCCTAATTTATTAAAGTAAACACTAGATTCTAACGAACGAATATTTACTTCGATACCAAGATCCTTCATCTGCTGCTTGATTACCTGGGCTGCATTTTTGTTGTTTTCTTTCGGCAGCACAATCATTTCCGTCTTAAAACCATCCGGATAACCAGCCTCAGCCAGCAGTTTTTTCGCTTTCTCTACATCCCGCTCCGGATATACTTGCTCAGAATTATGAGCCCAGTGTCCCGGCGGAATTGGCCCGTCAGCCAAACGAGTCGCCATGCCGAACTTAACCATATTAATCAATTCTTGACGATCAATTCCCCAAGCAATTGCCTGCCGCACCTTTTTGTCATCAAAAGGTTCTTTGGTGGTATTCAGTCCTACATATTCCCACCAGGAACCGGGCACAGAATTTACCTGAATACCAGTTTCTTTTTCTAAAGTCTTCACATTCTTCGACGCTACCTGCAGAATCATATCCACCTCTTCATTACGCAGAGCAGTTGTCCGCGCTGTTTCATCAGGAATCGGTCTTAATTTGACTGTATCTAAGTAGGGCTTACCTTCCTTAAAATAATCTTTAAATTTATTTAAAACTAAATGTTGATCTTTCTTCCATTCTCCTAATTGAAATGGTCCACTGCCGGCATCTACATTATCAATATTACCGTCATTTTGCTTTACCGCTTGTTTATTAACTACTGCATTCATGGGATAAGCAAGAAAAGTCAAAAAAGGTGCTACCGGCTTTTCCAGCACAAATTTCACCGTATATTGATCCGGCGTCTGAATCTCTTCTAAAGCATCAAAATGAGATGCTCTCACTTCCTGATCAATAATTCGATTAACAGAGTATTTAACATCTTCAGCAGTTAATTCATCGCCGTTGTGAAATTTAACACCTTGCTGTAAATTGAAAGTATAAACTTTACCATCTTCCGAAACAGAATAATCTTTAGCCAAATCTTCTTCTAACTCCCCATAAGTTCCTTTTTTATACCGCAGCAAGGTATTGTACATATTCTCGACATAGCGCATCGAACCTGCTGCTGAAGCTTGATGAGGATCCAGTGTCTTGGCGGAATCAAAAGACATATCAGTAATTACCAATTCACCGCCCGGCTGCGGTTCGCCCGTATCTTCTGCGGCTGTTTCCTGCTGCTCTGGCTGCTCAGATTCTTGAGTCTCATTCTGCCCCCCACAACCAACCGCCATACCTACTACTAAACTGACCAACATTAACAGTACTAAACCTTTTTGTAATTGTTTTAACATCTACTCAGCCTCCTCTAATACTGAAAATTTGTGTATACCCATTTTTTGGTGCCAAATTTTATAAATACTCATAATAAATTATAAATAATTTAAAGTCATATGTCAATAATTTTAGAATAATATCAAATTACTTTTTATAAAAGTTACAATAATTCTAATTTTAATCTGATTTAAAAGCAGGAATTGAATATTTTTTCCGGAAGGGGACAATATAGGTTTTGTAAATTCATACTTAATTGATACGCATTAACTTAATGCATCTTTTAATTACCTTGTTTTTATAGATATGGTGTGTTATCAGCTATAGGCAAGTGGTTTTTACTACGGAGAGTCTTGAAAGAAACTCGTAGGGTAATAAGGCGTCAGCTCAGTCAAAGGCTTTTATAAAAAGTTAGTTTTGGTTTAAATTAACGTCTATGATACTTAAATTAATAACTATTGTAATCACAATGATCTATTTTACTAATGTCACACATCTAAACACAGGAGCGTTAAATTATGAACTTAATTACCTATCAAGAATCATTGGAATTAGAACCGGAATCAACATTATACTTAGACGTAAGAACCCCAGCTGAATTTAAGGAAGCTACTATTCCCGGAGCAGTCAATATTCCTATTTTTAATAATCAAGAGCGGGAGCAAGTAGGTACTATCTATACCCAGGAAAGCCCGGCTAAGGCAAGAATGTTAGGGGTAGAATTAGTAGCCCCTAAACTGCCTGAAATGTTAAAGGAAATCAAATCCCTAACCGAAGAATATAAAAATACCGTTGTCTTTTGTTCACGCGGAGGATTAAGAAGCGAAAGTATCGTCTCCTTCTGTGAATTAATAAACCTAAGAAATATCTACAAATTAAAAGAAGGCTACAAATCTTACCGCCGATTTATTATGAACCAACTGGAAAATTATGATTTAAAAAGCAAATTATTGGTAATTCACGGCTTTACGGGAGTGGGTAAAACTGATCTCCTCTATAAATTACAGGCTAAAGGAATTCCCATTATTGACCTAGAAGGATTGGCTAACCACCGCGGGTCAGCCTTCGGCAGTATTGGATTAGGGAAACCTACTAATCAGAAACACTTTGATTCACTGCTGTGGGAAAGATTAGAAAAATTAAACGGGGAGCCTATCATTGCAGTAGAAGCAGAAAGTAAGCGGATTGGAATGTCGGTGTTACCTCAATTTTTCCTCGACACAATGGAAGATGGAATTCATATTCTACTGGAAAGTTCACTAGAAGCGCGGGTCAACCGGATTTTTAGTGAATACTCCAACAGCTACGAAAAGGATAAATCAGCTTTCATTGACCGTACTTTAGAATCAATTTCAGCAGTTAAAAAACATATTGTGCAAAAAATAGGTAAAGATGGCTATCAGCAACTGGTTGATAACTGCCGGGCAGGAAAATTAAAAAAGGTAATTGAAATTCTGTTAACCAAATACTATGACCCATTATATAAACATTCTCAAGATCAACACGATAGATTTTCACTGGTGATTGAGGAAGATGATTTAGATAAAACAACTGAACAGATATCTCAATTTGTTGAAGATTTAGAATTTAATAATTGACCCAAAATTATATAACTACGATAAACTTTAGTGCTAAAACACAGTAGCGACCTGATATATCAGGTCGCTACCTAAATTTTTCTATTAATTTAGTCAAAAACTGATTAGGTTTCATACTAAATCCCCCGGTGATATTACCGGGGGATTAATAGTTAAGTAGCTTTACTCATCGTAATTGTCGCTTGGATTCCACTGTTTCCAGACCTTACCAACCAAATCCGGATTGGGATCCAGCGTTTTCTTACCTGGTACCCAGCCGGAAGGAGTAGCTTCTCCCGTTTCTCGGTTATGTTGGAAAGCTTTAATCTGTCTAATTAATTCCGATACATTGCGGCCGACCGGATCAGTTAATACTTCTTGAGCCTGAATTACCTGGTCGGGATCAATAATAAATCGGCCCCGCAGATGTACTCCTGATTTGGCATCATGAACGCCGTACTTTTTGCCGATTTCCGCCGTTGGATCAGCTATCATCGGATAAGGAATGCCGCCGTCTACCATCTTGGACAGCTCTTCCCGCTCCCATACTTTATGAGTAAACACTTTATCTGTGCTCACTGCTAATACCTCTGCGCCTAACTCCTGCAGTTCATCATACTTGTCAGCAACTGCTGACAGTTCAGTCGGTCAGACGAAAGTAAAGTCCGCTGGAAAAAAGCAAAGCACAACCCATTGTCCCTCATAGTCAGATAACTTAACCTGTTCAAAGTCGCCGTCAATTAGAGCAGTTGCTTCAAAATCCGGAGCTTTAACTCCCACACTTGCTTCCACTGTTGTAGCCTCCTCTTGATTATCTTCAATAACTACTTTTTGTTCAACTTGTTCCTCCTGTACTTCTTGTTCTTCTTCCTTATCTCTACCTGTAGGATCAATACAAGGACTCATAAATTCTGCACCTCCTTTATTAATAACAGTTATTAATATTATAATATTAATTTTTACTTTTGTCAATCAGTAAAATTAAATTTTCCCTCAAATAAGGAACAAAAAACTAGATAGTTTTCTCATATTATATTATTTGATTAACATTAAAATCTAATACTAAAAGTAATTACATTTAACCGTAATAAACTTTTTATTAAAACAAAAATTTCCTTTAAAATTTCTTTAATAATTTGCAGCTCCTTATCCCATAATATTAACGATAATCAGACAAAGGAGGTAAACAGATGCCTGAACAACAGCAAAATAGAATGAAAGAACCGCCTAATTATCTGACGACTAAAGATCTAGCCTATTTAAAAGATGCTATGTCCTGGGAACTAGTCGCCATGAAGAAATGTAACAAGTTTGCACAAGAAGCTCAAAGTGAAAAAATCAAAAATGCCCTGCATGAATCAGGGAAAATGCATCAGAAACATTATCAGATGCTCCTGCAGCATTTAAATAATCAAAAAGCTAAAGTCCATTAAGGAGCTAGCTTAAAAAATAATAACTAATATCATTTAAGGAGGTGTCCTCTCATGCAGACAGAACAGACACAGCAAAATCAAGATCCCAAAACCATTAAAAATCCTAAGTCGGAATCGGTTTCGGAGCAGAAGACTGCCGATATGAACGACCGAGACTTTATAAACGATATCCTCGCCAACCAAAAATACCTTACTGATAACTTTAATGTTTTTGCCCGGGAAGCCAGTCATTCCGACCTTCACGAGGATGTGAAACAGATTTTGATGGAAACTCATGACGATACGAGAAAATTATTCAACCTAATGTTCGAGGAAGGTTTTTATGAACTGCAGGCAGCCGATGAGAATGAAATTCAGCAGGCAGAACAGCAGTTCTCAGATTATCTCAACACTCAAAACCCTTACTAAAAGCAAACAGCCTCCCTCCAGGCATAAACCAATTAGGAGGGGGGTTCTTTTTTGACTTACCCTCAATTATTTTTTTAAACTACTTTAATACTCTTTTTGCCTAAATTCACACCTGCAACGTAAATTGAATACTATAAAATTAAATATTAACTTTAGAGGTGATTTAAAGTGCGGACAAAACTGATAGTAGTTAGTTTACTCTTGATTTTAATTGCCAGTCTAGGTTGCACAGGACCCAAAAAATTAAGATTAAATGAAGTAGTTCACTCGATTTTTTACACTCCACAATACGTAGCTCTACATAAAAACTTTTTTCAGGCAGAAGGCTTAGAAATTGAATTATCCACCGCTTGGGGCGGCGATAAAGCAGCCAGTGCTTTAATGTCCAATAATGCTGATATAGCCCTAATCGGACCAGAACCTTCAATCTATATTTATCAACGCGGAGCCGACAACCATCCGGTCAATTTTGCTCAGCTAACCCAGAAGGCGGGTTCCTTTTTAGTAGCCAGAAAACCAATGCCCAACTTTCAGATACAAAATGTAGCGGGCAAGAAAATTATCGGCAATCGACCCGGCGGAGCACCGCAAATGGTATTAGAACACGCTCTTAAAAAACACGGCATTAAACCAACTTCCGATGTAGACATCGTTACTAAACTTGACTTTAACTCCAATGCCCCCGCCTTCAAAAACGGGTTAGGCGATTTTGTCCAGTTGTTTGAACCTAAAGCTTCCCAGCTAGAAAAATCAGGGGCCGGCCAGGTAGTTGCCTCACTAGGTGAATTGGGAGGTAAAGTACCCTACACTGTTTATATGACTCGCAAAAGTTATCTGGACCGCAATCCAAAAACAATCAAAGCCTTTACCCGGGCAATTTACCGCGCTCAAAAATGGACTTATAATCATTCCGCCACTGAAATTGCTAGAGTTATCCGGCCTTCTTTTCCCGAACTAGACTTTTCAGTCCTAGTCAAAGTAATTAAGCGGTATAAAACGCAAAACACCTGGTCCCCCACTCCTGTCCTGGAAAAAGAAAGCTTCAACCGCTGGCAGACGATTATTCAAGAAGCGGGAGAACTGGAAGAAAAAGTTCCTTACAATCAAGTAGTAAATACTGAATTTGCTGAAGAAGTCCTAAAACAAAAGTAATTTAAACTTAACTTCAATCCAAGCCACCGCTAGGCGACTTCGTTCTTGTTTAGGAAATTATACTTTTTTAAAGGTTGTGGATAACTTTTTAGATTAATTTTAGCAGGGGCTAAGTTGAGTTTAAGGCTGAGGATGAGTTTGAGCAAGTCATAAAGTTATTGTTTTAGTGGGTTATTCAATCTAAACCTCAGCCTTAAGCTGGGCAGCCGATAGGCTGCTTTTTTTGTTCTTGCTTGAAAAATTATACTTTTCTAAATTTGTAGATCACTTTTTAAATTAAGTTTAGCAAGGAACTAAGCTGAGGTCAAAGCTAAGTTTGAGCCTGAGTTACCCATAATATCATTATTTTTAATGGTTTACTCAAACTAAAACTCAACCTTAAGCTAAATCGCCGTTAGGCTGCTTTTCTTGTTTTAACACATCTAAAACAACCAACGAATAAAATAAAGTATAGCAGCTCCGAAAGGAGGAGTAAAATGTCAAAAATCAAGTTTGAACAAGTCGGTAAAAAGTATCATACTTCAAATTCGGAAACCGAAGCTTTACAAAACCTCTCCTTTAAAGTAGAAAAAAGTGAGTTTGTCAGTCTGGTAGGACCCAGCGGCTGCGGAAAAACTACTACCTTATCTCTGTTAGCCGGACTATTATCTCCTACCCGGGGAAAAGTAACCGTAGATGAAAAAGAAGTAACTGGAATCAATGAAAACGCAGGCTATATGCTGCAGGAAGACCATCTATTTCCCTGGAAAACAATTCGCAAAAATGTTTTACTAGGACTAAAAATCAAGGATAAATTAACCCCGAAAACTAAACAAAAAGCCCAGGATCTATTAACAGACTACGGATTGGCTGAATTTGCTGACCACTATCCCCCCCAATTATCAGGCGGGATGAGGCAGCGGGTCGCCCTGGCTAGAACATTAGTTTTTAACCCAGATATTGTCTTATTAGACGAACCATTTTCTGAGTTAGACTACCAAACAAAATTAACCCTGGAAAATGAAGTCGCTACTATCTTAAGAGAAGAAGAAAAAACAGTCCTGTTAGTTACCCATGATATTGCTGAAGCAATCGCCATGTCAGATCGAGTACTTGTTTTTAGTTCACGTCCGGGTCAGATAAAAAACCAGCATGACCTAAATTTAACAACTGACGGAGAGTTCTCCACCTTTAAAGCTCGAAAAGCCCCGGAATTTAATCACTATTTTAATTCTATCTGGAAGGAGTTGGGATATAATGCTTGACTGGATAGAAAATAAATTTAAACAGTTTTTAACTGAAGGAGCAGTAACTGAAGAACACGGTAAGTATTTAAAACAACTGCGGCTGAAAAAACTGCGCGTTAAGTTGGCCCAGGTCGGCCTCCTAATAGCTGTTATCGTAGGTTGGGAAGCAGTAGCCCGCTATCGGATAGTAGATCCCTTTATTGTTAGTTATCCTTCGGAAATTTTGCATACTATTTATAAGTTATCTCTCACTGGAAAATTATTTAAACATATTTGGGTCACAGTTTATGAAACTCTAGCCGGCTTCTCTATTGGGGCAGTTGGCGGTATTATAATTGCAGCTGCTTTATGGTGGTCTGATTACTTATCCCAAATCTTTGAACCATTCATCGTAGTTTTAAATGCCCTCCCTAAGATGGCCTTAGGACCGGTATTAATTATCTGGCTGGGTAATGGACAGCCGGCTATTATCGGTATGGCCTTACTTATTTCAATTATTGTCACTATTTTAATGGTTTATAACGGCTTTAAAGAAACAGATCAGGAGAAAATTAAATTACTGAAAACTTTAGGAGCCAGCAAACTACAGATTTTCAAACAAGTCATTTTTCCAGCCAACTTACCCACTATTTTTTCCGCTTTAAAAGTTAATATTGGCCTCTCCCTAGTAGGAACAATTGTCGGCGAATTTTTAGTTTCCGAAGCTGGTCTCGGTTATCTAATTGTTTACGGCGGGCAAGTATTTAAACTTAATTTAGTAATGACCAGTGTAATTATTTTATCTATTTTAGCTGGAGTTTTATATTATCTAATAGTCTGGCTAGAAAAAAAGGTAATCGACTGGGAAAAGTAATTTTCAATTGCCACCTAAACCAAAAAAATTTTATAATTAGCTCCTTATTTGCAAAGGATATTAAAAAGGAGGTGGCAAAAAATTAATTTTTATCAACAACAAGTCGAAGAAGTCTTTACCGAACTTAATACCCAGCAAGAAGGCCTTTCCAATGAAGAAGCTCAGAAACGATTAGAAGAATACGGCCCCAATGAATTGAACGTTGCTCGGGGAACTCCGAAATGGGCTTTATTATTATCACAATTCAAAGATGTACTAACAATCATGCTGGTAGTAGCCGCCGGCATGTCTCTGTTAATCCAAAATTACCGCGATGCTATAGTAATGTTAGCAATCGTTTTTATCAACGTAGTTATTGGATTCTTACAAGAATTTAAAGCAGAAGAAATAATGTCTTCACTGAAAAAATTAGTTAAATCTCCAGCTAAAGTCTATAGAGATGGGGAAATTCAGGAGCTAGCCCAAAAAAAACTAGTTCCCGGCGATATAATAACCTTCGAAGAGGGAGATAAGATTCCCGCCGACATCAGAATTATAGAATCCTACAATTTAAGGACAAATGATGTCTCTTTAACTGGAGAATCAATGCCGCAGGAAAAACACAGCAACCAAATTGAGGAAGAACGTTCACTGGCTGACCGAGACAATATGGCCTACATGGGAACTAATGTAGCCTCCGGATCAGCAAAAGGAGTAGTTGCCTTTACCGGGGAAGAGACAGAAATGGGTAAAATAGCTTCCCTGACTCAGGAAGAAGAAAAATCTGCTTCTCCTTTACAACAAGAGTTAGCAGCAGTTGCTAATCGACTAGCAATTTTTGCCCTTGTCATCGGAGTTTTCCTCTTTGGAGTCAGTCTTTACCGCGGGCTTAACCTATATTATGCCCTAGTTTATGGACTAGGCATCACCGTAGCTATCGTTCCCCAAGCACTTCCCATGCAGGTTACCGTAGCTCTTTCTCAAGGCGTAGCCCGGATGTCTGAACAAAACGCAGTAGTTAAAAAGCTCTCTTCGGTAGAAACCCTGGGATCTACAAATGTAATTTCTACTGATAAAACCGGTACCCTGACTAAAAATGAAATGACAGTTAAAAAACTCTGGTTTGACGGGCAGGAATATGAAGCTACCGGGCTGGGGTATGAGCCAGAAGGAGATATCCTAAACCAGGAAGGAAATCCGGTAAGTGAAGAAACAAAAGATGAACTAGAACTGATGCTTGATGCGGGCACAATGGCTTCCAATGCCGAAATCCATCCTCCGGATGAAGATCATTCGGGCTGGTATCCTATCGGCGATCCCACGGAAGCAGCATTGATTACTTTATCCACTAAATTCGGCACCCGGTCTCCGCAGGAAGATGAGGAAAACCCTGAGCTACATGAATTTAGCTTTGATTCAGAACGTAAACGAATGAGTTCAATCAGACAGTTTGAAGATGGTAAGATTTTAACAATGAAAGGGGCTTTAAGCAGTATCCTATCTATCTCTAAATATATTTATAAAGACGGAGAGAAAGTAGAAATTACCAATGAAGATAAACAAATGCTCCAGGACTTAAACGAAAAGTATTCCGATAATGCAATGCGGGTACTAGCCATTGCTTATCGTAAACTAGGGGCTGATGAAACTGATTATGTGATTGAAGAAATTGAACGGGAAGTTGTTTTTCTGGGCCTAGTAGCCATGATTGATCCGCCTAAAGAAGGAGTTAAAGAGGCAATTGAAGATGCCCACCAGGCGCAGATCAGTACTTACATCATGACCGGAGATCATGCTATAACCGCTAAAGCAATAGCTGAGGAAGTCAACCTCAGCACCGATAAAGAAGCACCAGTAGTTACTAGTCAAGACTTAGAACAGCTCAGTGATGATGAATTAAAAGAGAAAATGAATGAGCATGAATCGCTAGTCTTTTCTAGAGTTTCCCCAAAAAATAAATTAAGAATTGTCAATAACTTAAAAGAGCAAGACAAAGTGGTTTCTGTTACCGGGGATGGAGTCAATGACGCCCCTGCTTTAAAAAGCGCCCATATCGGGGTAGCTATGGGACAGATGGGAACTGATGTTTCTAAAGAAGCAGCAGAAATGATTCTTCTAGATGATAGCTATCCCACATTAGTCCATGCTATCAAAGAAGGCCGAACAATCTTCAACAACCTCAAAAAAACAGTTCTCGCTTCACTAACAAGTAACGGCGGAGAATTATCAATCGTTCTCTTAGGATTAATCGGCGCTGCTCTTTTCGGTTGGCCGATACCGATTTTAGCTATTCAGATTCTTTCTATTGATCTACTGGCCGAAATTTTACCTTTAACTGCCTTAACTTTTGACCCCGGTTCAGAGAAATTAATGACCAATCCTCCCCGAGCTAAAGATGAACATATCATTAATAAAAATAGTGCTTTAGAAGTTACTTTTTTAGGGTTACTCATGGGAATTTTAGCCTTTGCTAACTACGGATTCTTTGCTAACGGACTAGAGAAAGAACTTACAGAAAGTCATGCTTTATACTCAAGAGCTACTACTATTACTTACTTAACTATCGTTACTTGTCAGCTGCTAAATATACTTTCCCGCCGCTATAAATCAACCAGCTTATTCAACAAAAATCTGTTCAGTAATACTAAGATGACTTATACAGTTATTATATCAATCATCTTAGTACTGCTTGCTGTCTATATGCCGGGACTTAACTCTTATCTCAGCTTTGCTCCTTTACCGCTGACAGATTGGTTTAGAATTTTATCAGCCGGAGGAATTTTCTTACTAACCTTTGAAGGTATTAAATGGTATAAAAGAAACAACAGCTCGTAAAAAATAATACTTCTAAATAACACAAACTTCCCAGGAACCCCTGGGAAGTTTGTGTTCAATTGAATAAAAGTAGAATCATTATTTACTTAATATTCGCCGCCGAAACCATAGTTGCCGCCCATAAGTAAAAATAATAATAACAAGAAAATCAACAACATATTATCATCACCATAGTTTCCCACAATTACCCCTCCTTTTAATTCATCACTATATTATATAGTAAACAAACAAAAGCGTTACAGGAAAATTATGTAAGTTAGTAGATGATTACTTTAGGTTGAATACCATAGATATCTAAATTAAGTTAATTTTAACAAATAATAGTCTGCTGCATATTATATACCAAATCACAGCAAAGGAGTGATCCTTAATGGGAGACTATTGTGGAGACATTTACGATGATGGTGCCTATATAGTATTCTTAATTCTAATTCTGTTACTATTAGGAACATCAGATTGTAATTAATTTAATCTTGTGAAATTACTTTAAACCAGATAGGATCCGGTAAAACCGGGTCCTATCATAATAAAAGTCATAAGTTATTTCGCATAAATATCATTTCTAAATTGCAGCGTCCCATCCTCATTTACCCAAGCAGTTAAGTAAACTAGATAAACAGGTACCGGTTTTTTAATTTCTACCCTAACTCTTCCCCCCTGCTTTACCGCTTCCTTTACTTTCGACGAAGTCCAGTTGTGATTATTCCGAAGTAAATAACGGGCCAACTTCACCGGCCTATTGAGTCGAACACAGCCTGAACTACAGGCGCGATAGCTCCGCTCAAATAGCTTTTCTGCCGGAGTATCATGCAGATAAATACTATATTGATTCGGAAAAATAAACTTTACCTGCCCCAGAGCATTCTTAGGCCCCGGTTGTTGGCGGAATTTATAATTAAAATTATCAGCTGTTACCTGCGACCAGTTAATCTGCTCCGGATTGATTCGATTCCACTGCCCTCGCCCACCTGCAAAAACTTCAATATTCTTTCGGGCTAAATAATTAGGATTCTCCTGCAGTATAGGGAGCAGATCATCTACAGCAATCCGGCGGGGAATATTCCAGTAAGGATTAAATACTAAATAAGTGATTTGATCGCTAAATACAGGTGTTTGGCGCGTCGGCTTACCTACTATTACCTTCATAGTTCGCACTAGCTTCCCCTGGGCTTTGACCTTTAATTGAAAATCAGGTATATTGACGAAAATATATTGAGAACCTAAATCTCTAGGTAACTGGCGCAGCCGGTCTAAATTTAATTTTAACTGTTCAATCCTTTTTGCCACCGATATGTTTAATTCCCGCACAGTTTCTTTGTCCACTATCCCGGTTACTTCTAAACCATGCCGATACTGAAATTTCCGCACTGCCTGTTGCAGGGCTGCATCAAATAATTTAGGACTGGTGGTTTCCTTTTTAGCGAGGTCTCCACAGATTATTAATCTTTTGCGCAGCCGAGCAACTTGCTGATTATAATCTCCTTTTTTTAGTTTATCCTGACTGAAAACTGACGGCCAACCCCCTTGAGAAGCAATCTTTCTATATTTGATTAATGCCTGCTGCAACTGTTTATAATTTAATTGTTTCGGCTTTAAGTTATCTAACTGCTTTTTTACCTGCCCGCGCTTCACTATCTTCTCTAAAAGCTGAATCAGATTAACTTCTTTCCGATCACTAGTCTGTTTTAAATTCTTTGCCTGGTTAACCCCCAATAATAAATGACTGCTATAATTAAAAAAAGCATCTGTCAATAACAAATCAAGTTTAACCGCCCAAGAAAACTGCTGATCTTTCTGGTCTGCTTTTTTTATTTTATCGATCAAATTTTCTATTTGTTGATAGTGATAATCAGCCGGCTGCAGCCCCTCCTGCTTTGCTCTGGTTATTATCTGTAAAAAAATACTAGCCAGCCCAATAAGTTCTTGGTCAGCAAACCAGGCTAAATTATAATCCTGCTCCTGATAAAATTTAATCATTTGTTTAGTTGCCGATATCACCTCCTGATTGACGGTCAACTCTGTTGGTGAATCTTCCGACTGTAGTTTATTCTTTAAAATTTTTGTGGTCTGCCGCGAAAACCTATTATTGATTCCACCTTGCAGTGGAATCCAGCTGTAAGAAAATAACAAGCAAACTGATAAACTTATAATTAAAATAATCCTCATTCTATACCTCCTACCACCTATCCTATGCAGGTCAGCTAGCTGCTGTTCCCTTATTTTTACTTTATTTAATAATATGATAAAAAAAGTTATTACATCCATATAATAAAAAAATTCCAGACTGTAAAATCAGCCTGGGTAGTTAGAAGGTAATGATAGAAATTGATAACTGAAAATAAATATGATACAATTTTGATACCAAATTAAGGAGGGGTGCCGGATGGAAGTTAAAACTAAACTCAACATTTTGGCGGATGCAGCTAAATATGATGTTTCCTGTTCTTCCAGCGGCAGCAGCCGGGCCAACTCCGCCAATGGAGTCGGCAATGCCGCCCGCAGCGGCATCTGCCACAGCTGGGCTGACGACGGACGCTGTATTTCACTGCTTAAAATTCTCTACACTAACTACTGTATCTATGACTGTGCTTACTGCGTTAACCGCGCTTCTAATGATACGCCGCGGGCCTGGAAGTTGGCCCGGAAAAGATAATTTTATCTGCTAATTTAATCAACCA
>CAYFUT010000023.1:33786-36106 GCA_964346395.1 uncultured Halobacteroidaceae bacterium | reverse complement strand
AGCAGAAACACCTGAGGAGGTGATAGAAGCCTTAAAGCAAAATTGATAATTTCAAATTTAATTTTAAAGAAAAATTTTAACCCGAATTACTAATTGGTAACTAAATTAAATTCAGGGGGAGATAATATGAAAAAGTTGGTAGCAGTTACTTCCTGTCCAACGGGGATAGCTCATACCTATATGGCGGCTGAATCATTAGAAGAGGCGGCGGAAGAACAAGATATAGAGATAAAAGTAGAAACTAAAGGAGCCGAAGGAACAGATAATGAACTGAGTGAGGAAGATATTGACGAAGCGGAGGCAGTAATTATTGCTGCTGATACGCAGATAAGTACAGTCCGCTTCCAAGGGAAACCGATTGTGGAAGCAGCAGTAGGAGATGCTATTGATGACCCGCAGGAATTAATTGAGCGAGCCCAAGAACAGGCAGCTGACTTTGACCCCGAAGAGGCGGAAGAAGTTGCGGCCTCTGTTTATGAACGAAAATCTCAACGCAGTTCTCAGCGGGCTGGAGCTTATAAGCACTTGATGAATGGTGTTTCGCGGATGATTCCTTTTGTAGTAGCCGGCGGATTATGTATTGCTTTAGCCTTTGCCTTTGGCGGTATTCACGCAGAAGGAGCTATTGCTTCTGCTTTAAGTCAGATTGGCGGCAGTGCAGCTTTTGCTTTAATGGTACCTATTTTGGCTGGCTTCATTGCTACTTCCATTGCTGACCGTCCTGGTTTAGCGCCCGGTATGATTGGCGGTATGTTGGCTTCTAGTATGAAAGCCGGATTTTTAGGCGGCATTATTGCTGGATTTTTAGCAGGTTATGTAACAAAATGGTTGAACGATCAGATTAATTTACCTGATACCTTACGGGGTTTAAAGCCAGTTCTTATTTTACCACTACTGTCTTCTTTAATAGTAGGTTTTTTAATGATCTTTGTAATTGGGAATCCTGTAAAAGCCATCATGGATAGTTTAAAAACCTGGCTGCAGAATATGGGCAGTACTCAAGGAGCAGTGCTAGGTATTATTTTAGGGGCGATGATGGCCTTTGATATGGGCGGCCCGGTCAATAAAGCAGCTTATACGTTTGCGGTTGGGCTAGTCGAATCTCAAGTTTATGCACCTATGGCAGCGGTAATGGCAGCGGGAATGACTCCTCCTTTAGGTATGTTCTTAGCTACACTAATTGCACCGCATAAGTTTAATCCGCAGGAAAAAGAAGCTGGTAAAGCAGCTGGGGTATTAGGAATTTCCTTTATTACTGAAGGAGCTATTCCCTTTGCTGCAGCGGATCCCTTTCGGGTAATCCCATCCTTAATGGCCGGTTCAGCAGTTACAGGAGCATTATCGATGGTTTTCGGCTGTACTTTGAAGGCGCCGCACGGCGGTGTATTTGTTCTAGGAATTCCAGGAGCAGTTGGTAATTGGGTTGGCTATATAATTGCTATTTTAGCTGGTATGCTGGTAACTGCTTTACTAATCAGTTATCTAAAATCAAGTCTAGAAGAAGAGTAAATAATTTATCAGCAACCCACCTGGAAGTTTCCAGGTGGGTTTTGTATATAGAGATAATTTAAAGTGAAATTCTCTTTTTTCTTTATTAACTACAAAATTTTAGTTATAATAAACAATAAGAAAACAATAAATTGGTTATAGATAAAGTGGAAGGAGGTAATAGTAGTGGATTTAGGAGAGTTTTTAGATCGAGATTTAGTAAAGTTGGATTTAGATGGAGAAACCAAGAAAGAAGTTCTGCAGGAGTTGGTTGATTTATTGGCTGCTGACGGGAAGATAAGTTCTCGCGATGAATTTTATCAAGCGATTTTAGACCGGGAAGCAGAAGGCTCGACCGGCTTAGGCCACGGGGTAGCTTTACCACATGGAAAGAGTGAAGCAGTAAAAGAATTAGCGGTGGCTATCGGCAGGTCGCCGGACGGAATTGACTTTGACAGTTTAGACGGAAAGCCGACGGAGCTGTTTTTTATGATTGCTGATTCTACCGGTTATTCTGAAGATTATCTGCAGATTGTCTCTCGATTATCCAGCAAACTTCGTAAAAAGGATTTCCGCAAACAGTTAATGGAGGCAGAAACAGAAACAGAGATTTATGATATTATGACTGTTGAAGAAGATTAAGGTGTAACTTTCGAGAGGTAACTGCTAGCCCCATCTCGAAAGTAAGGTGGAGGAAAGCCTAACCGGATAACCACCATCCGGTTGTAAGGAATTCTGGTTAATGGAATCAGTGTTTAAACTTAAGCGTTAATCTTAATTCTCAGAAACGAGCTTATTTTGGCTTAACCAGGAATACTGTCGGTAGAATTGT
>CAYFUT010000023.1:6358-33686 GCA_964346395.1 uncultured Halobacteroidaceae bacterium | reverse complement strand
ATTCTCAGAAACGAGCTTATTTTGGCTTAACCAGGAATACTGTCGGTAGAATTGTTTCTGCCGAAGTTTGGTGTTTTTTTGTATTTATATTTTTCCTTAAAACCGGCGACCAACGGGAGCCGGTTAGGCTCTCCCCACACCCTAGTTTCGTGGTGGGCAGGGGGGAGGTTGAGACTTTTTTAAACTTTTTGTTAGACCTACTTAGGTTCGCTGGAAGTTATAATTAAGTAAGGTTTAGAAGTTTTTATAAAACTTCTTGCTTAATTTTAACTGGAAACGAACCTTAGTAGGTCTGCAAGAAGTTTATTTAGTCTCAACCTCCCCCCTGCCCACCACGAACACTACACTATTTTCACGTTGAAATCCCAATCCTCCGTACTTCTACTTCCACATTGGTGTTAATATCAGCTCGACTGAATTCCAGCGGCCAGGTATCAGGGTCAAACAGTTCTGGGTGGTTGGCCCGCACCATGCTGCCGATACCGAGAGCATCGGTTCTATATTTCTGCAGTTTATTGAATAGGTGTCTAATTTCTTTTTTTAATGCTGCTGCCAGATGGCGCTCCATATTATTTAAGGCTTGTTGATTGCCGACCAATCGTTTATGGGAAGTGTTTTCGGAAATATCTACTTCTAGTTTGAGATCAATATTAAAAACAAATTTATTATTTTTATAGAGAGGTTTGATATTTGATCTTATCTGCTGTACATAATAACTAACCATATAATCGTTAACTTCTAAGGAAATACTGCCCTTAGTATATTTCTCTTTAAGTAATAGTAGCGCTCGAGCTTGCGGCTGGTCAATGGTACCTACCATTTGGTCACCGTCGAAAATAGCCATGCCTATAATATTAATGTCTGAGGAGCCGTATTTAATCAAGGGGATCGTCGGTTCAATCCCTTTATGCTTAAGGTCAATGAAGAAATTATTAATTGTCCGCTGCGGCAGTAAAGTATTACGGGAAGATGTGTTAAATAAATTTTCCAGATAACTTCCTAAATTAGCGGTAGTAGGGACTTCTACTTTGGTTAGTTCTTCTACAGACTGACTGGCTACAGCTAAGTTAACTGTGCCCGGGACTAGCGGATTACGCCAGAGGGCATCAATTTGTGAGATCAATCCTTGTTTAGCCACCTGACTATTAAAGACTATCGTCTTTAGCATCCCTAGTGAAATCCAGCCCATGGTGCGGGACTGAATGTTATCTATTGCTCCCTGCAGCGAATTATCAATAGTGTTTATATTATTAACTTCTTTAGGAGCTTCTTCTCGTAAAACGGGAAATTCGAAGGCATATTTATAGAATTCAGGGTGGTCGGCTTTATCAACTGCAATGTAGGCAGGAAATTGAGTATTCTCAATTTCATTAACATCCCAACAGCCGGTTAGCAGTCCAGCTAAACTGATAATTAGTAAGCAGATAATTTTTTTATTCATTGTCCGCCGCTCCTTTGATCCCTCGAATTTTAGCAGTTAGCAGTAATAAATTAGGAATTATAAAGACGAGAACTATGCCGGCAGCAGCTATTAAAGTTGTGTAGTTAAAGATTTTGATTACACTTTGGGGGAGTAAAAAACAGTAAATAACCCCCGGTAAAATTAACAAACCACCCAGCCACCTTACCTGCCAGTTAAAAAGTTGTCTTACCTCAAAATTGGCTAAAAAGTAGTAAGTAGCAATTGTCGTAAATCCGACCGCAACCCAGAGGAAAATAAAGAAGAATTCAATCCGGCCGAAAAAGGGAATTTTAAGGGCTTTCAGGATATTGATTGCCGGCCAGAGAATATACTGCAGAGATTCAGCGCCGTAGTAACCCATGGTTAATACTGTCAGATATAGATAAGTAGCAATTACTATTCCGAAGCCGAGAGCTGCATAGGAAAAAGACTTCTGTTTTTGTTTCAGATAGGGAAAGAGAAATAGTAAAATTTCCGGACCTAAAAAGCTGAAAGCAGTGGTTACAGTACCGTCGGCAATTTGCTTGATTCCAGAATTAAAAACAGGTTGAAAATTAAGCCAATTTATGCGGGGGATAATAGGTAATAAAATCAAAAAAGTAGGAGTTAAAATAAAGAATAAAAACTCATCTAACCGGGCCAACACCTTAACTTGCTTGGTGCTTAAATAGTAACAAGGGATTAATAATAAAAGCAAGGTTACTAAAATCGGGGTTTTAGGCAGCAGAAAACTGCTAACAATATCGATAAATAACCGGCTGATAATCCCTATACTAGCTACAGCATAAAGGAGATAACTAATATTAACTGCTAGTCCTAACCAAGAGCCTAAAATCTGGGGGCTGTATTCAAATAAATTTTTTTTAGGGAATCGGTTGGCCAACTGATAAAGTAGTCGTAGCTGAATTAGCCAGATGGCTCCCCCGATTAAAAGTGGCAGCCAGGCATCCTGCTTAGTTGTTTTGGTTAAGGCCCGCGGTAAAGATAAGATTCCGGTTCCTACACAGATTTGGATAATAAGGAAGACTAGCTGGCGATTAGAAATTTTTTCTGCTTGCATTAGTTTCATTGCTGATCCCCTTCTCTATCTTGTCGATCCTGTTGCTGAGTGGAAGTTGAAGTCGGCCTCTGCCCCATTAAACGGAGCGGGAAGCGCAGCAGACTGTCTTTGAGATCACTCCATTTAAGGGGAGCAAAGGGAGCAAAATAGGGATGGCCAAGACTTTCTAAATCGCAGAGGTGAATTAAAATTATCAGCCAGCCGATCATGATGCCGTAGATACTAAAAGAAGCTGCTAGCACCATCATCGGCAGCCGGATTAGCCGCAGTGGAATAGCAGCCGAATAGCTGGGAATCACAAAGGAAGAGATAGCAGTGACGGCTACTACGATGACCATCGGTCCACTGACTAACCCAGCGTTAACAGCAGCTTCCCCCAGAATAATACCGCCGACGATACCGATAGTCTGACCGATGGGCCCCGGCAGCCGCAGTCCGGCTTCCCGCAGCAGTTCTAAACTCAGTTCCATAATTAGTGCTTCTAGATAGGAGGGGAAAGGAACTCCCTGTCGAGCTTGAGCTATGCTCATAGCTAAATCCCGCGGCAGTAGTTCGTGGCGAAAGGCAACTAAAGCTACATAAAGGCTAGGGAGGGTAATACTTAGAAATGCGGCTACTAACCGTAAAATTCTTAAGAAACCGCCCATATAAAAAACATCGTAATAATCTTCCGGAGATTGAAAAAATTGAATGAAGGTAGTCGGCATAATAGTTGCAAACGGACTGCCGTCTAGAATCAAAACTATTTTACCTTCCAGCAGGTTAGAGACGGCTGTATCCGGCCGTTCGGTACTATCAAAGACAGGAAAGGGAGACAGCGGTTTATCGGCTAAGTACTGCTCAATATAGCCAATATCTAGAATACCGTCCAGGTCAATCTTTTCGAGGCGGTTTTCAATTTCTTTAACTACATCTTCATCGGCTACATCTTCAATATAAAGCAGACCTAAATCGGTGTTAGTGCGGTCACCAATTTTATCTATTTTAACCAGCAAGTTATTATCCCGGAGGCGCTTGCGGATGAGGCTGATATTGGTAGCAATTGATTCAGTAAATGCTTCTTGAGATCCGCGGGTAGTCTGTTCTAATGTTGGAGTACCTATTGACCTTCCTTCTTCCTGTCTAATATCGAGTACAAAGGCTTCGGCCACGTTATCAATAAATAGTAGAACATTGCCAGCCAGCAGTGATTCAATTGCTGCTTCTAGAGAAGCAGCTGTTTCAATACTGGCTAGGGGAATAGATAACTGAGATAAAGTATTATTCAGTTGGTGTTTGAGATTAGTATGTTGGCTGGTTAGCTGAATATCGAACATTAGCGGTTCTAAGATTTGATTTTGCAGATAATCCTTATTAATCATGCCGTCAATATAAACTAGTTGAGCTGCAAATTCTGTATCGGCGCCGATAAAAAGTTCTTTGTAAACCAGGTCATCACTGGCAGCTAGCTTATTTTTTAAGTAATCTATATTGGAAGCCAATTCTTTTTTGATTGGCGTTTGTTGGTTGTTAGGTATTCGCCTGCGGGGTTGAGAATTATTCCGCTGCGAAAATAAATTTTTTATTGTTTGCCACAATTATTCCACCCCCACTTACAGTTTTTACTCTCTTTAGTAGTATAAGGGGTTAAGTTTGTTTTTAAACTTGAAATTTATGGATTATATAAAAATATTAAACTTTTGTCTCAAGTAGTGGGGAAGGAAAAACAGGTAATTATGGGTTGGATTTTATTGTTGAAAGAGGTAAAATATAAATGGGGAGGGAAAAGGAATAGTTTTCTAGAAAGAGGGGAGATTAACTTCAATTGGAAACAAGAAATTTTAGCTTAAATATTTTTATTGGTGATGGGTATTCTAAGTTAAAAGGAGGCCAAAAATGACAAAATCACCTAATAAATCAAATAATTATGGACAGCAGATTAGTTATGAGCGGGCTAGTGAATTATTGAATAACTTAACAAAGGAAGAACAGGGAGTTCTGTTAGATTGTGCTGTAAGCCAGAATCAGCGGAGAACAGGCCAGAAATTAACTAAACCGCTTCCTTTTCTGCAGACTGTTAATTTAGAAGAGGAACTAATGATTATTATTTTAGAATATAAACTTTATTTGCCGGATGATAGTGAGGAGCGGGAGTTGGCTTTAGAGGTAGAAAAAAACGAATGTCAGGTTTACAAAGAAGAAGAGGAGTTAAATTTTGTGTTTGAGGATGAGGAAGTAATCTCCATTCAATTACATAATTCTTATGAGTTTCCGCATTATCTGCAGCCGGAAAAGTCGCTGCCGACATATCCTTTTTTGGAATGGGTAACAAGTCCTTTTATCTAGGTTGAAAGCGGCTTTGTAAGAGATTTCTTGGTTAAACTAAGTATCTTCTAACAAAGAAGCCTTCTATTAGAAAAAACTGAATTAGTCGCTGTAAATTATCATACTACTTTACAAATTTATATATTTTAGGTGCGTCGGGAAGGTAAATTATTTTCCCGGCGCTAAATTAATTTTTGTTCTTATTTTGACCTGATTTGGATGGGAAATAGAAGTAGTGAAGTGAATTACAAGTATATTTTTATGCTTAGTAAGTTATTTCCGGATTAAAGTGGAAAAACTCTTAATTGAGTTTTGAACAAATGTATTTTATTATATAAGTGAAGGATAGTCAAGTGATATAGATGAGATTTATTAATTAGAGGATCCTCAGTTAAATTAAGGGTTTTCCAGCAGGAGAGGTGGTGAGAAGGACAATCATTACTTCAAATTGGAGGAATGATTTAGCTGAAAATTCTAAATTAAAAGAGGGAGGGGAGGTGTATGTTTGACTTATTAAGGGAAAGGGAAAAGAAGTTATTTTCTGTTTTAGTTAAAAGGGAAAAACCTCTGACTATAAAACAGTTAGCTGAACAGTTTTTAGTTTCTAGCCGAACTATCCGGAATGATTTGGAAAAGTTAAAAAAAAGTCTGGGAACTAAAGAGGGAATAAAAGTAGTTACTAAACCGGGGGTTGGAGTGTGGCTGGAAGTTAATGCTGAATATAAGCAAAATTTACAGAATCATCTAAGTGGTGTTTCTAACTTTGCTGATCCTTTTTCTCCAGAAAGCAGGCGTAAATTTATTTTAAAGCGTTTACTGGAGGCAGAAGATAGATGTACTATGCAGGAGTTAGCAGATGAGCTATATGTAAGCCGAACTACAATTTACAATGATTTGGAAGAGGTAGAAGATCGGCTTAAAAGTTATGGCTTATCTCTGACCCGTAGAAAGAGTTACGGAATTAAAATTGAGGGTTCGGAAAAAAAGCAAAGGAAAGCAATTGCTGATCTTCTAGCTGAATATAAAGATGAGCAGGAACTAAGAGAAATTCTGCAACAAACTGGAGAAGAGGCCTCTAGCAGTAGATTGGATAACAGAACCTATCGAGATTTAAAAAGTTTGTTTTCAGGAATAAATTTCCACCAGATTGAAGTGATATTAGAAGAAGCCGAAGAAGAAATGGAGTTTTTATTTACTGATAAGACCTTTACAGGTCTGATTGTTCATATAGGGATTAGTCTAAAGCGGTTGGCCAAAGATAAAGATATAGAAATGGAAGCTAATCAGTTGAATAAACTTCGGGAAAAAGATGAGTTTGAAATTGCTCGTTTCATAGCAGGGAGAATAGAAGAAGAGCTAGGAGTTAAAATTCCGGAGGAAGAGCTTGGGTATATTTCTCTTCATATTTTAGGGGCTAAATTTCAGCGTAACATTGAGCAGATAGAAGTTGATGATGTACTGGAAGAGGCGGATCCTATGGTGGTTAATATGGCCCGGGAGATTATCAGAATAACAGAAGAAGTACTGGGAGTTAATTTAAGCGGTGATCGAGAACTTTTATTGGGGCTGGTGCTACATTTAAGGCCAGCAATAAATCGCCTTCAGCATGGAATGAGTCTCCGCAATCCTATGCTGGATAAAATTAAAGATAATTACTTTAATGTGTTTGGGGCTGCTTGGGCCAGTAGTATTGTATTTGAGAATTATTTGGATATAGAGGTAACTGAGGAAGAAATAGGCTACATCGCTCTACATTTAGGAGCGGCTTTAGAAAGGAAAAAACAGCAGACTAAAGCTTTAATTGTTTGTGGAAGTGGATTAGGAACTTCTCAGTTACTAGCTACAAAGTTAAAAAAACGCCTGTCTGGATTACTGGTTGAGGGGGTAGTAGCGGCTCATAATTTAACAGAAGGCGACTTGGAAAAAGTGGACGTGATTATTAGTACGATTCCTTTGATGGAAGATTATTCGTTGCCGGTAATCGAAATCAGTTCCCTGGGGACTGAAGAAGATATTAATTTAATCCAGCAAAAAGTAAGCGGTTTAGTTAAAAAAGAGAGTAAAAGTGATGAAATTACAGTTGAAGAAATTAAGAATTTAGTTAGTCGGGAAACGATATTTGTAAATCAAAATTTGAAAAATAAGGAAGAAGTAATAGAATTTTTGGGAAAAAAACTTTTGAAGCAGGGAGCAGTAGGGTCGGGATTTGTGGACGCAGTTTTAGAACGTGAGCAGAAAACAGCTACCGAAGTGGGGGAAGGAATTGCTCTGCCTCATGGGGATAACCAGCAGGTTTTAGCTTCCCAGGTAGCGATTACTACTTTGGAGGAATCTATTACCTGGGATGAAAGAGAAGTAAAAATCATTTTTCTTCTTGCCCTTAAATCCCGGGCAGAAGCGGAGGTTTTTTTTCGTAATTACTTGCAGGTTGTAGAAACGGAAGGTTCGATAAGTAGGATAAAGAAAGCTTCATCCTCCGGAGAGATACTAGAAGTATTTTTAGATAGGTAAAGAGGAGGAGAAATAGTCCTGGGATAGATAAAATTATACTAATTTTCTTAATAAAATGAATATTATGACAATAAGAGGGTGGGTGAAATGGCTAAATCTTTATTTAGAGAAAAACTAGTAAAGCTTAATACCAAAGTTGAAGGTAAAGAAGAGTTATTGTCTAAATTAAGTAATTTATTAAAAAAAGAAGGAATTGTTAAGAGTGGGTATTATAAAGCTTTATTAGAGCGAGAAGAGGAATTTCCTACCGGGTTAAATGGACAGCATATCAATTTTGCTTTATCGCATACTGATCCAGAATATGTAGAAGAACCAGCAGTCTTTTTCACTACTCTGGAAGAAAGTGTTATCTTTTTTAATATGGAGGAGCCGGAGGAAGCTTTAGAGGTAGATATTATATTTCTACTGGCTGTAAAGGATTCTTCGGATCAGGTATCTCTTTTAAAGAATCTGGTTGATATTATGCAGGAGGAAGAGGTAGTGGAAAAGCTCCTTTCTTACAGTCCGGGAGAAGAAAAGGAAGTAGTGGAGTTGTTCAGAGAAAAATTATTACTTTAGCCTTTAAATTTTAAGATGTTCAGATTTATTATTGGGAGGTGGTAACAATAGACTAGGTGTTTAAACTAAAATTTAAAAGCTTGCAGTATTTTTTTAAAAGGGGGGGAATGATATGACTAAAAAAGCTAAAGTATTGATTGCATGTGGAACAGGGATTGCTACTTCTACTGCCGTGCGAGAAAAAGTTGAGGAAGCACTTAAGGAACGCGGATATATTGTTAATATGAAGCAATGTAAAATCGCTGAACTTAACTCACAGATTAAAGCTCTCGATCCGGATGTTGTAATTACTACTGGTCCTGTTGAAGGAAGTTATGAAGCTCCGTTGATTACAGGAGTTAATTTTTTGACGGGTATTGGAACTGAGGAGAAAATTAAAGAAATTATAAATGAAATTGAGAATTAAAGTTAAGGAGGTTACTAACTTATGGAAGCAGTAATGGGAGTAGTGGATTATATTTTGAATATGGGCCCTAGTGTAGTAATGCCTATTATACTTTTTGTTATGTGCCTGTTTTTCAGAATTGAGATAGGGAAAGCAATTCGTTCTTCGCTGACAGTAGGAATGGCTTTTATCGGTATTAATATGGTGTTAGGTCTGCTGACGGAAACTTTAAGTCCGGTTACAGAAGCTATGGTGGAGAATACAGGAGTAGACCTTGCTATAATGGATGTAGGTTGGCCGGCAATTTCAGCAATTTCCCTCGGGACAACTAAAATAGTTCCTTGGATTTTTGTGCTGGGAATTATTACTAACGGTATTATGTTAGCTATGAAGTGGACAAAAACGCTTTATATTGATCTGTGGAATTACTGGCATTTTATCTTTACTTCTGCCTTTGTTTACGCAGCTACGGATAATTTTCTGCTGGCTATTGCGCTGGGGATTTTGACTGAGGTTATTGTTCTGAAAGTGGCTGATTGGACGGCACCTATGGTTCAAGATTTTTATGATCTGCCTGGCGTTTCTCTTCCCCATACTGAAACTGTAAACTGGGCTCCTGTTACTTGGGGAATAAACAGAGTATTAGGCAAGATTCCAGTAATTAAAGATATAGAAGCCGATCCAGAATATATTCAGAAAAAATACGGAGCACTTGGAGAACCTCTGGTAGTAGGAACTATAATTGGTATAATCTTGGGAATTTTAGGTTATGGACCTAATATTGCAGCTCAAGAAACTAATATAGTGATTAGTAATATCATTGAAACTGCTATTACTTTAGGAGCAGTACTCCTTATTTTCCCTAAGATGGTTGGTCTTTTAATGGACGGTTTAGTTCCTATATCTGATGGGGTACAAGAATTTCTAAGCGAAAGATTTTCTAATCGCGATCTTTATATCGGTTTAGATGGGGCAATTTTGGCTGGACATCCGGCTAACGTAGCTACTGCTTATTTGTTGGTGCCGATTACGATAATAATTGCTGTTTTGCTTAATTTTATTGGTCTCAATCAGGTACTTCCTTTTGCAGATCTGGCGGTTTTACCAATTTTAGTTATTTGGGCGCAAACCTGGGGGCGAGGTAATATCTTCCGGGGAGTTTTAAATGGTGCAGTAATGATAGCAGCTATTTTAATTATTGCTACTTTCCTGGCGCCAATGACCACGGAGTTGGCAGCTGAAGCTGGGTTTGATATACCGAAAGGAAGTCAGATGATTTCCTCTCTTGATGGTGGAGCTCATTTAATTCCCTGGGTTTTATCAGTTCCTTTTATTTGGGATTTAGTAGAGGAGTATGGAGTAGTGTTTGTAGGTGCTTCTTTGTTTATATTGTTGGGTTCTATAGCCTCGTATGTAGTATTTATTTATCGGGTATTTACGACTGGACTTCCGGAAATAAATGCAATTAAAGAGAAAGAAAGTGGAGAATAAGGAAAAGAGGAGATATTTATGATATATGGTGTTATACGAATTATTTTAGGTTCTTATGGACGAGCAGTGCTAGATTTTGTGGTGGAACATCAACTGCTTATAATGGGGCTTGTTTTTACTTACTTAGTAATAAGTGAAATGCAAGCTGATCCCGAAGATAGAACCGGTTGGTATCTGGATTTGAATTTGGGAGAAAGATTAGAGGAAATTAAAAACAAATAATAACCCCCTCTCTCCTTATTTATAAGTTTTTTAAGACAATATAATATGGAGAGAGGCTATCTATTAATTTTGAGAGGAGGGTGATCATTGCTACTTAAAGAAGAAAGAGAGCAAGTTATTGAATACGGGAAGAAACTAATTGAGGAGGAGTTAACAGAAGGAACTGGGGGTAATATTACTATTCATAACCCAGAAAAAGATTTGATAGCTATTAGCCCCACGGGAATGGATTATTTTGAAATTTATCCAGAAGATGTGGTTATAGTCAATGAACAAGGGGAAGTAGTAGAAGGAAGTCGTAAGCCTTCGAGTGAATTGGGGATGCATACTATTTTACACAGAAAAAGAGAAGATGTAGAAGCTGTTGTTCACACTCATTCAATGTATGCAACTTCGATTTCTACTTTGCGCCGGGAGATTCCAGCAGCGCATTATTTAACAGCTTTTGGGGGTAAAAAAATACCCTGTGCAGATTACGAAACTTTTGGAACAGAAGAATTGGCTAAAAGTGCTTATAAAACGATGGGAACTGAATATAATGTAATTTTACTTGCTAATCATGGTCTTTTAGCAGTGGGGGAAGATATTGAAACTGCTTTTTCAAGAGCCCAGATGATTGAATACGTAGCAGAAGTTTATTATAGGGCAAAATGTATTGGGGAACCGACAATTTTACCAGACGAAGAGATGGAGTTAATGCTAGAAAAATTTAAAACTTACGGGCAAGGGAATTCCTAATTTTAATAATTTTGAAGGTGCTAAAAATTGGTTAGACCACTTTACAAGAAATAGTCCATTAATTAGTTTAATTGTTTGAAAATAACATGTTTAAAAATAACAAAGTCAGAACCTCCTTTGGTGGAAATACTAATTATAACTGAACCCCCAAAAAAGGAGGTTCTGACTTATGATTAATATTTCCAAAAACTTCATGAAAAACAACACATTAAAACAATATTTATTTGAATATAGATCCGCTTTTTAAAAGAAAAGTTTTGAGACTTTTCACTGGTTGATATTAGCTATAATTTCTGTTCAAGAAGTGCGTTTTGTTAAATTTCTATATAAAAATTTTATTAAAAAGCACTGCGACAAAGCTTTAAATTGTTTCTACTATTTTCTATCAGATTTTGATTGTTCAATAGAAAAGTTAATGCGTATTACTGTTTGTATCGTTTTAAATTTAATTCTTGATTAATTAAATGAAACGACTATTTTTCTAACTATTGATGATACTCTACAGGCTAAATTTGGGAATAAATTTGATTGCTATTATGAAATTTTCGACCACGTTCCATGTTCGAAGAACTGGAAGAAGTTATCTAAATAGACATTGTTTTGTTTCTCTAGTTATACGAATAAATATTTGATTACAGTAGCATTGCAAAAAATGATTAATCTAAAATCTATCAGCACCTCGTAACTTTCTAGGACATTAAGAGAATTAGATCCAGCCCATATAAATGAAATATTTAAAGATTTAGTTATGAAAGCTATAGCTAAAAATGGTGTTGAATATGTTAAAAACAATCTGTAACATATTAATGTTATTGATGCTTCCACTATTTCAATGGCTATTTCTCAATATTCCTGGGTTGATTTTAGAAAAACCAAAGCTGGCGTAAAACTAAATCTAAAAAGAGTTTATTAGAAATTCAAAGATTAATAAATATTTGTATTGATAAGCCAGTAAAATTACTTATCCAGAAGATAAACAAATCACCTTCCCGTAGCTCAAAAGGTAGAAGAAAGATAATTTATGATCCAGTAATTCTTTAACAACTAGGAAGCTGTAATAAAAAAATATTGGTGGAAAAATGTGGATAAAGACTATTTTTTAATACCGCATTGTCTTTTTTTAAAAAACATAATATCTGAATATTTAGTAATTAATAATTAATAATTAATCTTAATAAGGTTAGCTTGACTTTTGGTAAATGTTTTTATGCAATGCTACTGATTTGATTACTAGTTTTATATTTGAGCTGGGTAAATTTGTAGTTAATACAGAAATGTTATATGATATAATTAATGAGTAGAGATAAAGAATAGGAATATATTTGCTGAAGAATAAGTAAAATTCCAATGAGGTAAAAAGATTATATTAGGGGGGAAGAAGATGGTAAAAAAAGAGGTAATAGTGGAAAATGAAACTGGGCTGCATGCCCGACCGGCTTCTGTTTTTGTTCAGGAGGCTGAGAATTATGAAGCAGAAATTACGATCAGTAAAGGAGAAGAAGAAGCTAATGCGAAAAGTATTATGGGAGTTATGAGTCTAGGCGTTGATGAGGAAACTAAAATAACTATTCAAGCTGAAGGTTCTGAGGCGGAAGAAGCAGTGAATAATCTAGTAGAATTAGTGCAAGATAATTTTGGAGAGGGGGACTAAAAATGAGCACCAAGTTAGATGGAGTAGCAGCTTCACCAGGAATTGCAATCAAAAAAGCTTTTTTACTACAGGAAGAAGACTTGTCCTATACTACAGAAGAGGTATCTGAACCCGAAGCAGAAAAAGAACGGTTTCAGGAGGCAATTGCTGATTCTAAACAGCAGTTGGAAAAGATAAAAGATAAGGTCTATGAAGAGATGGGAGCAGATAAAGCAGAGATTTTTGAGGCGCATTTAAAGGTAGTCGAAGACCCAGAATTGATTTCAGCAGTGGAAGATAAAATTGACCAGGCAGCAGTTAATGCCGAGGCAGCTGTAGACCAGGTAGTAGATAGATTTGCTGAGATGTTTGCCAATATGGACAGTGAATATATGCAGGAAAGAGCAGCTGATGTAAAGGATGTAGGGGGCAGAATTTTAAAGAACTTATTAGGAGTTGATACGGTTTCCCTGCTTAACTTAGAGGAAGAGATAGTTCTGGGAGCTGAAGATTTGGCGCCTTCCGATACTGCTCAATTAGATAAGAATAAAGTATTAGGTTTTATAACTGAGGTAGGCGGTCGAACTTCCCATACAGCTATTATGGCTCGTTCCCTGGAGATTCCAGCGGTCGTAGGAGTAAATAATCTGCTGGATAATCTGGAGCAGGGAGTAACGGTTATTCTAGACGGTTTAGATGGAAAGGTGATTATTGATCCGACGGAAGAAGAATTAGCTGACTACGAAGCAAAGCAGGAAAAATATAAAGAGCGGAAGGAAAAATTAGCCGAGTTAAAAGATCTGCCGGCAGAGACAGAAGACGGCCATCAGGTGGAAGTAGTAGCTAATATTGGAACTCCTGATGATGTAGTGGGGGCTCTGGATAATGGAGCAGAAGGAGTAGGTTTGTACCGAACTGAATTTTTATATATGGACCGCAGTTCGCTCCCGACGGAAGAAGAACAGTTTGCAGCTTATAAAGAAGTAGCTCAAGAAATAGACGGGCCGATTGTTATCAGAACGCTAGATATAGGCGGCGATAAAGAACTGTCTTATTTAGATTTACCGGAGGAGATGAATCCTTTCTTAGGTTATCGAGCTATTCGCATGTGTTTGGACAAGCCGGACATATTCAAAACACAGTTAAGGGCTATTTTACGAGCCAGTGCTTTCGGCCAAATTAAAATCATGTATCCGATGATTTCCTCGGTAGAAGAACTGAGGGCTGCTAATCAAGTGCTGAGTGAAGTTAAAGAAGATCTGCGGGAAGAAGGAGTTGAATTTGATTCCGATTTAGAAGTAGGGATGATGATTGAGGTACCGGCGGCAGCTATGACGGCTGATATTTTGGCTCAGGAAGCTGACTTTTTCAGTATCGGTACTAATGATTTGATTCAGTATACAACGGCTACTGACCGGATGAATGAAAACATAGCTCATTTATATAAACCGTTCCATCCTGCCCTTTTGCGATTGATTAAGCGAACTGTGGATGCTGCTCATGAAGCCGGAATTTGGGCTGGTATGTGTGGAGAAATGGCCGGCGATAAAAGATTAGCTCCTTTCTTGTTAGGCATCGGGCTGGATGAATTTAGTATGAGTGCAGTTTCGATTCCGGAAGTCAAGGCTCAGATACGCAATTTAAGTTTAGAGGAAGCAGAAGAAATTGCCAACCAAGCCTTAAATTATTCGACTGCTGGGGAAGTAGAAGAATATTTAGCGGAAATTTCTGAGTAGTTCTTGATAAATAAATAAAAGTATGTTATCTTATAGGTAACAATCTTATTAATGATGCGTTCGCTAGCGTGTCACTGTTAAATCAGGCATCAGCTAGGAAGAGATATAAATTAACTGTTGACGGGGAATTTATATCTTTTCCTAGCTTTTTCTATTGCTGGGGGTTATAGGTTGGAACTTGGCTAGTGTTGAGGTTAGGGTTAAAGTTAAGTAACTGCTAAGTTTCACAGCCGTAATAGTTTGCTCCATCTTACATCTAGTTGCAACTAGATGTATTAAATTAATGTTTATGATCTCTAGATTTATCTACTCCTCGCGTTAACTTTCACGATGACCTGAACTTGCAGGTAGGAGGATTTTATAATGAATGATGGGGAGAACATCCGCTATGAAGTACAGAAGATTTTCAATAATAATGTTGTTTTAGCTCACAAGGAGTCAGAAAGCGAAGAACTTATTTTGTTAGGCAGTGGACTAGGGTTTGGAATAAAAGAAGGAGATAGTATTGACCGGCAGCAAGTTGAAATTGATAAAGAGTTTGTACCGGTTAAAGAGGAGAAAAAGGAAGCTTATCAACAGCTGTTGAATGAAGTTGATGCTCAGGTGATTGGGTTAACCGAGGAAATCATAGCTATGTTGACTTCCGAATTGGAGGAAAAATTAAATCAGCATATTCGGATTGGCTTAGCTGACCATATAGCCTTTGCTTTAAAGAGAATTGAAGATGGAATGGATTTGACTAATCCCTTTTTAGCAGAGACAAAAACTTTATATCAAACAGAGTATAAATTGGCTAAAGAAGCAGTTAAGATGATTGAAGAGCGGTTTGATGTTTCCATGCCGGAGAGTGAAGTAGGCTTTATTACGCTGCATATCCACGGAGCAAGAGAAAATAGAGGGGTTTCTAAGACTTTAAAATATACTTCTTTAATTCAAAAGATGGTAGCTAAAGTTGAGGAAAAGATAGATAAAGAGTTGTCTTATGAAACGCTAAATTATGCTCGATTAGTAAATCATTTACGGTTTGCTCTAGAAAGAGTGGAACAAGGAGAAGTAGAGCCTAATCCGATGTTAGACGATATTAAAGATAATTTCCCGGAGTCGTATGCAATTTCTATTGATTTAGCGCAGATGATGGAAACAGAACTAGAGGTTAAGGTTCCGCAGGATGAAGTTGGTTATTTAGCTATTCATATACAGCGTTTAAAGCGGGATTTAAAATAAAATACTGCTGCGTTGTTCACTAGCGTGTCACTGTTAAATCAGGCATCAGCTAGGAGAAGATAGAGCTGCCGCTGTAAGGGCGGAAGAATCTATCTTCTCCTAGCTTTTTTATATTTATAGACTAGTTTATTCATTAAATAAGCAAGCAATTATTCAAGGGAGGAATTTGGTAATGAAAGGCTTTAAGAAACTGCAGAAGATAGGGAAGGCGTTGATGACTCCGGTTTCAGTACTACCGGCAGCAGGAATTTTAGTTGCTATTGGGAGAATGCTGCAGGAACAGAGTGGATTAGCAGCTGATGCTGGAGAAGTGATGTTTAATAGTGGGATTGCGATTTTTGAGAACTTAGCTTTGATTTTTGCCATTGGAGTAGCAATTGGATTTGCTGGCGAAGCAGTGGCTGCTTTAGCAGCGGGAGTAGGTTTTTCAGTTTATTCGAAGGTGATAGAAGTAATGGCTGATATTGTACAGATTACAGAGAAGACTGATGGAAGTATTGAAACAATCAATACAGGAGTTTTCGGCGGTATTATAGTGGGTGTGATTGCGGCTCAAATGTATAAGCGGTTCCATGATACAGATCTGCCGCCGTATTTAGGCTTTTTTGCTGGTAAGCGATTGGTGCCGATTGTAACTGCTGTAGGCGCAGTAGGAGCAGGAGTTGTTTTATCGTTTTTATGGCCGCCGATCCAAATAAAGATTAATCAGTTTGCTAGATTTGCAATGAGTTCTGCTATTGGACCGGCGCTGTATGCGGCGGGGAAAAGAGCATTAATTCCTGTCGGCTTACATCATGTTTATTATCCGCCGTTCTTATATGAATTTGGGCGGTTTACTACGGAAGCTGGTGAAGTTTTAAGAGGCGGTACCGCCAGATATTTTGCCGGCGATCCTACAGCTGGTAAGTTTATGGCGGGCGAATATCCGCTAATGCTGTTTGGCCTACCAGCAGCTTGTTTAGCCATGTATCTGCGGGCCAAAAACAAGGTAAAAGTAGCTGGTATGCTGTCTACTGCTGCTTTGACCTCTATTTTAACAGGAATCACTGAGCCGATTGAATTTTCCTTTATTTTTGTCGCCCCTCCGCTGTATGCGTTTCATGTGTTAGGCGGTTTTGTTTCTGGTTTATTGACTAAATTTTTCGGGATCCGATTGGGATATACTTTTTCAGCTAGTTTAATAGACTATTTCTTAGGTATTAGTAATGCTGGAAATCCGCTGGCCTTCTGGTTTATTGTCGGGCCGATTATAGCTGTACTTTACTTTACAGTGTTTTACTTTACTATTCCGCTGTTTGATTTTGCAACGCCCGGCCGCGGTGGAAATAACGATGGAGCAGATATCTTGGATAATGGAGATAACAGCTCCGAAGAAGTGGAAATTGACGATCAAAATAAAAAGGCAGCTGCGGTTCTGGAAGCATTAGGAGGAACAGAAAATATAGAAAGCATTGATGCTTGTATTACCAGATTGAGGTTAGAAGTTGTCAACGATTCTAAAGTTGAAGACGAAAGACTAGAAGAGTTAGGTGCTTCAGGAGTTATGAAGTCAGGAACTAGTGTCCAGGTTGTGTTCGGCCCTGAATCAGATGCTCTTAAGGATAAAATTAAGGAAATTATGTAAAGTCAGTTTTTCAATAAGTTAATAGCTAGTATAAGAAATAAACAAAGGAGGAAACAATATGTTTGATATTTTTGGGAGTGATGACAAGGAGGAAGTGGAAATAAAGGCGCCCTTAACTGGGGAACTTGTTGCTTTAGAGGAAGTTCCCGATGAAGTATTTGCTGCTAAAACAGTTGGGGATGGGGCAGCAATTAAACCTACAGATAACAAGTTAGTTGCGCCGGCGGATGGAGTTATCAGGCAGTTATTTCCAACTGGTCATGCCGTGGGAATTGAGACGGAAGCAGGAGTAGAGCTGCTAATTCATATTGGGATAGATACTGTAGATTTAGACGGCGAAGGTTTTGAAAAATTAGTACAAGAAGGGGAACAGATAAAAACTGGTGATGAATTAATTAAGTTTGACTTAGATTATATCGCCGAACAGGCTCCGTCGACGATTACTCCGGTAGTGATCACTAATGTAGATCAGATGGCGGAGTTTACAGTTACAGAAGCAGCGGAGGTAACTGCTGGCCAAGATGAATTATTTACTATAACTGTAGATAGTAATTAAAGTAAAACTCTAGAGATAATAATTAATATAAGAATATAAGAACTGGAGGGTTAAATAATGAAACAAAAAACAGTAGTAATTCAAAATGAAACCGGACTTCACGCGCGGCCGGCTTCTCTGTTAGTAGAGGAAGCTGAGAGTTATGAGGCTCAGGTGCAGCTTATTTATGGTGAGCAAGAGGTTAATGCGAAAAGTATTATGGGAGTAATGAGTTTAGGAATTGACCAGAGTGAAGAGATTATAATTGCGGCTGATGGTGAAGATGAGGCAGAAGCGGTAACTGGATTGGTCAATTTAGTTGAAAACGGCTTTACTGAGTAAAAATTAGAAGACGTATTATCCTAAGGGAGAGACAAGTCAGCTTTATTGTACTGTAGATAGAAGCAGCTGCCATGCGGCAGCTGCTTCTATCTATTATTAACCTATATTTTTGTTATAGGTGTTAATTTAAGCTAAATTCAATATTATAATTTATATATTTTAGAATTTAAAAGAAAATAATAAGAAAAGAAATAATATTTTGTTTTGGTTTTTATTAAAAGAAGGGGAAATTTAATTTATCGAGAAGTATGAGAAATAGAATTTTGTTGGCATAGAGTTGAGGAGGTTAAAGTTAATGCTTAAGTTGCAGGATATATTTACAATTATTCTTTTATTTGCTACCTGGATTGTAATTTCTGGCCGCTTAACTGCGGTTAATTTAGGTATTGGTTTTCTGGTAGCAGTCGGAATAGTCCTGGTAATTCACAGTTCTTTTACTCAGAAGTTGGCCCGGCAGGTAATAACTAGATTCTTCTATTTTGTTAGTTATGTTTTTTTAGTGGGTTGGGAGGTAATTACGGCCAGTTATAAGGTGGCTTATTTTGTTCTGCATCCTAAATTGTCTTGTGAGCCGGGAATTGTTAAAGTGCCTACTAAGTTAGGGCGTAAGGATAGGTTGATTAAAATAACCATTTTAGCTAATACGATAACTCTGACGCCCGGTACAGTAGCGGTAGATGTGGATACGGAAAATGATGTACTTTATGTCCACTGGATGAATGTGCAAGCGGAGACGCCAGAGGAGAATAGGCAGAAAATAACTAGCACTTTTGAACCATTGATCAGGAGGATGTTCGGATGATTTTAACTATGATTTTAGTGATTTTAACTGCAATTTTATTGACATTTTATCGAGTAGTTAAGGGGCCAACTGTATTTGACCGGATTGCGGCTGCTGATTCAATTGGAGTTATGATTTTATTAGTGTTAGTTCTATTAGGATTATATTTCCAGCGGGAAATTTTTGTTGATGTAGCTATTGTCTATGCTTTATTATTATTTGTAGATGTCTTAATTATGGCTCGTTATTTTGGAGAGTAAGGGGAAGAGGGGAGTAATTATGATTGAGATCATTAGTTATTTATTGATTGCTAATGGAGCTTTTTTTCTATTTGTAACGGCAGTGGGAATGATTAAATTTGAAGATTTTTATCTCCGGTTACATATTGGTTCTAAGTGTTTAACCGGCGGCGGGATTTCAATTTTACTGGGGATTGTTGTTTTAAACGGTTTTTCGCTTTATTCACTTAAATTATTAGCTATTATTATGTTCTTAATTTTAACTAATCCGGTCACCACTCATGCTTTGGCTCGCGCTGGTTACTATAACGGTGAGATTGATAATTTAGAATTGGTACAGGATGATTTAAGCCGGGATAGAGCAGGTGATGCCTAGTGGTAGAATTAGTGCTTTATTTATTAGTGGTTTTAATTTTAGTAACTGCTTTTTTTGCTGTCTTCACGGAACAATTAGTGAATGCTGTGATTTCTTTATCCCTGTTTAGCTCCAGCATGGTAGTTATATTTTTGGTTTTACAGGCGCCTGATGTAGCTTTAGCAGAAATTGTAATTGACAGCGGTTTGGCTACGGGCTTTTTTATCATTGCAATTGACAAAACAGGGGGCAAACGATGAAAAAAATATACGCGTTAGGGTTAGTTATTATCCTGGGGATTATATTAGCACTTAATTTTTCGCTTATTTTTAACCAATCGGGAACAGTGGCGGAAAAAGAGATAAGTAATCACTATATTGAGCAGGGAGTAGAGGAAACAGGAGCTATCAATATAGTAACTGCTATCTTGTTTGATTACCGCGGTTTTGATACTTTGGGGGAGGCAACGGTAATTTTTATTGCGGCTTCTACTATTTCTTTTTTGGTTAGCCGCCGCCGGATTTTTATTTCGCATAATAATTTTTCGCCGCTCGTTCACCAAAGTGTTAGCCTTGTCTTACCGTTTTTATATGTATTAGGAATTTACTTGATTTTTTACGGTCATTTATCGCCGGGCGGTGGTTTTGCCGGCGGGGTAGTATTGGCTACTATCTTTATTTTGCTAACGGTCAGTTTTGGCTTGCGGCATACTCGAGAAGAAGAAGCGATGCAGACCAGATCTTTGGTAGAAAATACAGGAGCGCTAGGATTTGTAGGAATTGGTCTGCTGGGGGTTGTAGTTGGGTCTAGCTTTTTAGCTAACGGTCAAGCGGGCTTTGGTTTAGGAACTCCCGGCCAATTGATTAGTGCGGGGACGATTCCCGGCTTGAATCTGATGACGGGGATGAAGGTAGGAGCCGGTTTAGCGATTATCTTTTACAGTTTAGTAAAGGAGGAGTGAAATGGAAGTTATCTACGGAGCAGTGGTTATTTTATTCTGTTTGGGGCTGTATGCAGTACTAACCCGACATAATTTAATTAAAATAATTATTGGTATTGATATTATTGAGTCCTCCTTGATTTTATTATTGATTACAGTTGGCTATAAAGAAGGAGGGGCGGCACCTATCTTAAATCAAGACTATGAGGTAGTAGTCGATCCGATTCCACAGGCGTTGGCCCTGACGGCGATTGTAATTGGAGCCAGCATTACTGCTTTAATGCTCTTTTTAGCTATTAAACTATATAAAAAATACGGTACGTTAGATGTTAGAGAAATTAGGGGGCTCTGGGGATGACACCACCGATCTGGTTGATTCTGACTCCGCTGTTGATTGGGTTTGGTTTATTGTTTATTGATCTTTATCTACCTCAACTCCGCCGCTGGGTGATAATTGGCGGGGTGTTGTGGATGTTAGGATTGGCGGTTAGCCTGCTGAAGAGAGCGTTGGTAGAGCCGATAGTTTATAATTTGAGCAGTTGGCCCGCCTGGTTAGGGATTAATTTAATTGTTGATCCGTTCAGTGCTGTGCTGGCAGTGATTATTGCCGGTTTAGGAACAGCAGCTGTGTTTTTTTCTTTCCGCTATTTGCAGGAGAATCAGCGTAAATATTATAGTTTACTGTTTTTTTTATTGGCCGGAATGATGGGGATGGTGCTGACGGGAGATCTATTTAATTTATTTGTATTTATTGAAGTGACTTCGCTGGCAGCATATGCGCTAGTGGCTTTTGAACAGAAAATAATTTCCTTTAAAGCTAGTTTTAAATATGTGGTCATCGGTTCAATTAGCGGCTTTTTGGTTCTGCTGGGGATAATTTTAATTTATCAAACTACCGGTACGCTAAATTTAGCTGTTTTGGTGGAAAGAAGCAGTGCGATTCCTCCTTTAATGCAGAAGTTGATTCTCAGTTTATTTATCGTCGGCTTAGGGGCTAAATTTGCGGTAGTGCCGCTTCATACCTGGCTGCCTGCTGCTCATCCGGCGGCTCCGTCGCCGATTAGTGCTCTGTTATCAGGGGTGGTAATTAAGGTTTTCGGCTATAGTTTGCTGCGGTTAATCAGTGTTTTGTATTTAAAGTCAGTTGTGGTGCCGTTTAAGTTAGATTTAATCTTAACTTATCTGGGAATTGTAACTCTCTTGACAGGTCATTTAATGGCCTATCAGCAGAATCATCTTAAACAGCTGTTGGCGTATTCGACTATTGCCCAGGTAGGCTATATTTTGATTGGAATAGGAGCCTTTAGTTTCGGCGGGCTAGAAGGAGCAGTTTTACATATTGTCAATCATGCTTTAGTGAAGGCAAGTTTATTTTTAACGGCGGGAATTTTCATTCATAAATTGGAGATTAAAGAAATTGCTGAGTTAAAGGGTGTGGGATATAAGTTACCAGCAGCATCTTTTCTCTTTACGGTAGGTTCAATTGCAATTATCGGCTTACCGCCGTTTAATTGCTTTATCAGTAAATGGCTAATTGCGAATGCAGCTTTAGAACAGAATTTTCTGCTGCCGGCCGGTTCTATCTTGTTAGGAAGTATTCTAGCTTTAGTGTATTACCTGCGGGTAATAACTATTATGTATACTAAGGAAGAAACTGAAGACTATCAGGTGGTAAAAAAAGATTATTTAGAGGCTATTCCTCTGTTATTAGTTACTTGCTGTCTTTTGTTAGGAATTTTTCCAGACTGGGCGCTGCAGATTATTGACCAGGTGCCGAAATTTATTTTGCAGCCTGCTAATTACCACAGGATCTTATTAGGAGGATAGAGTATGAGTATTATCTGGTTGGTTATTTTGCCGTTAGGAACTGCTTTTTCGCTGGGGCTGCTCCATTTATATTGGGAAAAGGGAGTAGGGCTGGTAGTATTTATTAGTTCTACGGTGCATCTATTGCTGGTAGGTCAAGCAGCAGTTCAGGCTTTCCGGCAGCCGTTGGTTTATAAATTAGGAGCCTGGGATTCGCCGCTAGGAATTCAGTTGCTAGTTGATAATTTTGCTGCTTTCCTCTTGCTAGTAATTGCTGGTTTATTTTACTTAATTATTATCTATTCGCTGCAATTTATGGGCAGGAAAAGCACTAAGTATTATGTTCTGCTGCTGATTTTGCTGGCGGGAATGATGGGCATGACCATGACTTCGGACTTATTTAATATGTATGTATTTTTAGAAGTTATTTCTCTGGCTACTTATGGGCTGGTGGCAATTAATAAACGAGATTACAGTTTTGAAGGCAGCTTTAAATATTTGATTATCGGTAGTCTCAGTGGAGTATTTGTCTTGTTGGCTATTATTTTAACATATCAGGGTACGGGCAGCTTAAATTTAGCTGATTTAGCTGGTAAATTTACAACAATGCCGGAACTGATGCAGACTACAATTTTAGGGCTTTATCTGCTGGGGCTGGGGACGAAGATAGCTTTGGTTCCCCTCCACAGCTGGCTGCCCGATGCTTATACTACTGCTTTAGCGCCAGTAAGTGCTTTATCTTCGGCCTTAGTGATCAAAGTTTTTTTATATAATTTAGTGCGTTTAATCTATTTATTATATGGCTTAGAGTTTTTGCTGACTACGAATCTACAGCTGTTGTTAGTCTGCTGGGGGACGGTTACCTTTTTAACTGCTCATTTTCTGGCTTATCAGCAGACTAATCTCCGGCGGCTGTTGGGCTATTCTAGTGTTGCGCAAATGGGCTATATAATGATTGGTTTTGGTTTAGGAACCGAGTTAGGAGTAATTGCCGGGAATTATCATTTGTTGAATCACGCGGTAATGAAAACAGCTTTATTTTTAGCGGCCGGTATTTTCACAGCAGCTACGGGGGCTTATAGTATCAAGAGTCTGCAAGGTTTAGGCCGCAAGCTGCCGGTGATTAGTTTGGGCTTTACCACGGCTGCTCTGGCTATTATCGGCCTACCGCCGTTAAATGGATTTATCAGCAAGTGGCTGCTGATAAAGTCTGCTTTAGAGGCTGAATACCAGGTGGTCGGCTTGTTAATTATAGTTGGGACAGTGTTGGCTTTAGGCTACTATTTAAAAGTGATTAAATTATTGTATAACTTTGTAGGGGAAGAACCAGAAATTAATTTTCCTACCTGGCAGTTGAAGTTACCGGTGGTTATTTTAGGAACTGCTTGTCTGGGGTTAGGATTATTTCCCCAATTTCCGCTGTCAATTATAGAGAAAACGGTTAGTTTATTAGCAGGAAGTTATGCTGAATTTTTATTAGGGGGTTAAACTAATGATTAATCCAGGGTTGATTTATTTAGTGGGAGCTGGGATATTATATTTTATAAAGGATAAATTACGCGGGCAATTTACTGTTTTATTATCGGGAATAGCTTTGTTTTATATCTGGCTGCTGCCGGCGGGAGCCGAAGTAGCTGTTGATTTTCTCGATTTTCAGCTGTTACTATTGGCTAGCAGTCAAATTAGCAGAGTATTGGCAACTGGATTTATCATTTTTGGTCTGGCCAGTGGATTATATGCAGTTGGGCACGGTAAGCAGAAATATTATTCCCTAGCTGCAGTTTATATCGGCGGAGCGGTAGGAATTCTGTTTGTAGGAGACTTGTTTTCTTTTTATATCTGCTGGGAATTGATGACAATCAGCTCTTATTTCTTAATTTATACTAACCAACGGCCGATTACCCGGCAGACTAGTTATTACTATTTTATTATGCACGTAGTGGGGGCAGTTAGTTTATTGTGGGCGATTATTCTCCATTATAATGCGGTAGGTGCCATGGCAATTACTACTCTCAGCGCCGGACTGCCGTTTGTCTTCCTGGCGGTAGGGATTAAGTTAGCTTTTTTCGGGTTGCATACTTGGCTGCCGCAGACTTACGCGGAAGTTCCGTTTTATATTAGTGTAGTCTTATCAGCCTATACAACCAAAGTAGGTGTTTATGCGCTTTATAAATTAGTTGGTGGGGGGAAGTTGATTGCTTATTTAGGTGTCTTTAGTGCTCTGGGGGGAGTAGCCTGGGCTCTCCGGCAGGTTAAGATTAGAAAGCTGCTCTGCTATCATTTGATTAGCCAGGTCGGCTATATGATTGCTGGCTTAGGAATGAGTATGCAGGTAGGTACAGCGGGGGCTTTACTTCATCTGCTGAATAATGTTTTGTATAAAGGGCTCCTCTTTATGGTAGCAGGAACGATCATTTATACTACAGGAAAAGAGAAATTAACTGAGTTGGGTGGGCTGGCTAAAAAGCTGCCCTGGACGGCTGGTTTTGGACTGCTGGCAGCTTTAGCTATTGCGGGAGTACCGTTTTTAAACGGTCATGTCAGCAAGCTGCTGTTGAAGAAAGGAAGCAGTGACCCGGTGGTTACCTGGGGGCTGTATTTAGCAGGTATTGGAACGGCAGTTTCTTTTCTCAAGTTTGTTTATTATGCCTTCTTTAATTCAGGAACTACTGACTGCCAGCGGCGGCCAAAAACGACTATGTTGGTAGGTATGGGGATATTGGCGGGAGGTAGTTTATTTATCGGCCTGCAGCCGGAGGTAATAGTGAAAAATATTCTGGGATTACAGCAGGAAATTCATTATTTTAGCCTTCATTACTTATGGGCTGGCCTACAGCCGGCTCTGTGGGCGGGTGCTATCTTTATGTTGGCCCGAGACTTAGTGGCACCGCACGAACATGGGGAGATAGGAGTTGACCCTTACCTTTATTTAGGACGCGGTGTTGATTATATCGGTCAACAGTTGAGCCAGCTGCATAATGGCAATCTGCAGCGGTATTTATTCTGGCTGGTTTCTTCCTTAGTTGGGCTGTTAGTTATATTTTTGCTTTGAAAAAGTTTCAACTTTGGATTGTTATTTTTAAACTTAAGAGATAGCTATGAAATTAAATCTAATCGGGAAAGCGGCTATGGCCGGTATGATGTAATGATTATTCCACAGGATAAAACTAATTTAGGGATAGTTGTCGAATTTAAGAAAGTGAATCAATATACTAAGGAAACACTAGAAGAAGCAGTGCAGGCTGCGCTAAAGCAGATAAAAGAGCGGGAGTATAAGCAAGAATTGTTAGCGAAGGGAGTAGAAGAAATTTTAGAAATAGGTATAGCTTTTTCGGGGAAAGAAGTGTTGGTAACAAGCAGCCGCTAGGCTGCATTTTATTTTTTAGAGGGGTGGGTAATTTTTTGCAAGTGTATTTTTGTTTCCAACTAGGTTTGGTAGGAAGCCGGCTGAGCATCCATATTAGCAAATGTTTTCTTAATGGTTGAAAGCAGCCAGAAGACCAGTAGAGTAAAAGAAGTCACTTCGGCAATGGGAAAGGCAAACCAGAGAATCTGCAGTCCCTTGATGTGACCTAATAAGTACATTAACATTTTTAATTATTTTGGGCATAATATCCCCCTTAATTTTATGAATCCAAATTCATAAAATCATAATCTTAATTGATTGTAAATGATTTTATTTTTTAATTTAATAGGAGTTTCTAGCGATATTGCTCATATTGGTCAGTAATTATTACTTGCTTTTTCTTTCTTCCCTTTAATTCGTTCTTTTAGGGAGATTTATTGGGGGGCTTAATGCTGAATCATTATTGGTACTGCTAAAGCAATAAATGTAGTAGTTGTCGCTGGAACCTTTTTAATGTTACAGTTTTTATTAGTAGTTAATGCAGCAGTAATAGGAGCCTTAGCTTTTACTGCGGGCCAACTAGTAGAAAGTGCAGTGATTTGGTATTATTATTTGTAATTTAGCTTTTTTAATTAGATTAAAGGTAGGATTTTTTAACTAGGTAAAGAAATTAATAAGTGGTTTACATCAATATCAGATATGAAGGAGGTTGCTATGAGTTTAAAAGAGGTCACTAGTTTACCCGAATTGCAGCAGTGGGCTTTACTTAATCATGTGAGTCATAAAGTTGTGTATATTATTGGAGCCTTAGTTATTTCGGCATTTATAATGTTGATAATTACGAAAAAATTTAGAATTCCTAGTGTAGTGGGGTATGTGTTTTTAGGGATGTTATTTAGCCGCGATGTAGTTACCCATCTCCCTTTTTTATCACCGGGGCAGGCCGAATGGTATACATATCTAATTGATTCTTTTAATTATGTGACTATCTTAGCAGTATCTTTTATTTCTTTTACCATTGGGACTGAATTAGCAGTAGATGTATTGAAACGGCTGGAACTTGAATTTGCTGCTATTGTATTTTTGGAGTCGATTGGTAGTTTTTTGCTTGTTTTTTTCAGTATGTATTGGTTAGGTCAACCTATTTATGTGGCTTTAGTTCTAGGGGCGATAGCAGCGGCTACAGCTCCGGCAGCCACAGTTTTGGTTTTAAAGGAATATAGCGCTAAAGGTGAATTGGCAGCTACTTTGCTGGTAGTTTTAGCTCTGGATGAAGCCTTAGCTTTAATTATTTTTGGTTTTGCTGAATCAATTGCTTTAATTCACGTTGACCCGAACACTAGTCTATCTTTTTATCAAGCAGTGGTGGTTCCGGGCGGAAAAATTTTAGGAGCCACTTTACTCGGCTTAAATGTGGGGTATTTTTCCCAAAAGCTGATGCATTTTTACCACCAAAAAGGACATAAGATACTGCTTTTGTTAGCTACGGTATTCGGCATTTCAGCAGTGAGTATTGCTTTTGATTTTTCTCCGTTGATTGCTAATTTAGCGGTTGGATTTGCTTACCGTAATTTTTCTGATAAGTATCTTGGTTTGGCTAAAAGAATGGATACTTTGACTGTTCCTCTTTATGCTATCTTCTTTATTTTAGCCGGAACTCATATCCGTTTTTCTCAACTTCTTTCCAGTGGGTTTTTAATTACAGCGCTAGTTTATTTTGTGACCCGATCGCTAGGTAAAATTGGGGGAGCTTCTCTGGGAGCCTGGATTTCTGAAGCACCGGCGAAGGTAAAAAAATACATTGGTCTGGGATTGCTGCCGCAGGCGGGGGTAGCAATTGATTTAGCTTATGCTGTTCAGCGCGATTTTGTTCATTTATCGGCGGGAGGATTACAGATTGGTAACTTAGTATTTAATGTATTACTATTTACGATGGCTTTGACGGAAATAGTTGGCCCGTTATTAACCGAGTATGCATTAAGTGAATCAGGTGAAATGAAAGCCTGGTAGCTATTTTAAGGAGGCTGATTATGCCGGAG
>CAYFUT010000023.1:0-6258 GCA_964346395.1 uncultured Halobacteroidaceae bacterium | reverse complement strand
ACTGAATTTGGCTAACGAAAAGAATATCGGCGTGGTAGCTATGAAACCGTTAGCTGACGGATTTTTATGGCGATCAGCTAAAAAGGCCTTTCGCTATGCTTTTTCCCTGCCAGTTTCGATTGTAGTTACGGGCATGAATACAATGGAGATGGCGGAAGAAGATATTGGTTATGCGGAAGAATTTGAGCCTATGTCAGAAGCAGAGCAAAAACAACTATTCGATGAGGCTCAGGAATTAGACGATTATATCTGCCGACAGTGTGAGGAATGTTATGACTGTCCCGAGGGAATCGATATTAAGGAAGTTTGCAAATTAGAAGGATATTATGACCGACAGATGTGGGATGGAAAAGTGCGGAATCCAGAAAAGTTTGCCCTGCGGGATCGGCTTCGCTTTTGGTATGGTAATCAGGAGTTGGCCCGGCAGCTATATCAGGAATTAGATGTTAAAGCAGATGCCTGTACTGAATGCGGAAATTGCGTAGACTATTGTCCTTATGACTTACCGGTGATAAAAAAACTGAAGTTGGCCCATTATAAGTTGGGAACAGATGATAAATTATTTTAAATAAAAAGTCCTCAGGCAGTTGATCTCCTGAGGACTTTTTATTTAAACTTAGAAACATTTGTTATCTAGATAACAAACTTAAGCCGATTTTTCTTTGCCGGTGGTCATTTCTTCTAAACAGTCTTGACATATGATTTTACCTTTGAATTCAGTTGTATTTTCTGCTTCTCCGCAGAAAATGCAGGCAGGTTCGTATTTTTTGAGAATGACTTTGTCCCCATCTACGTAAATTTCTAATGGGTCTTTAGTATCAATATTGAGGGTTCTTCTTAGTTCAATAGGAATAACCATACGGCCTAATTCATCTACTTTGCGAACTATTCCGGTTGATTTCATAATTACCCCTCCTTTACATTTTCCGACATTATTCTATAAAAATATTATATCATCCATACCAAGTAATGTCAATATCTTTAAAAATATTTTAAAAAAGCTATAAAAAAATTTTGCAGTCTACTATTGTAAAATTAATTTAACCGCTGACTGGGTATTTCACTGGCCTGTTTAAGGGTCTGCAGTGTATCATCAGCTGCATCTAAGTAGTCCCTTACCGTCTGTACTTGATTATTTAATAGTTTAAATTTTTCGGAAAAAAGATCAGAATTTTGGAAGAAAATAAGTAAGATGATGATTAGTAAAAAAAGTTCATTATCGAGAAATTGATTATTATTAGGGGGCTGATTTTGATCACTAGAAGCAGATAACTCTTCTTGCGGTTGATTTATTTCTTGTGACTTGTTAACTTCCAATTTATTCTCCCTCCTTAAAAAGATAGTTCTTTATATTATAGTTTATTAAAAAACAAAAAAATTGTGATTTTTAGTTTGTGGAATAATATATTTAATAATAGAACAGAGGAGGGGAAAAATATGTATCAAGAAGATTATCTCTTTTTTCCGGAAGCTCAGACAGTTGATAAGTTACTAAGTTTATTCAATATCCAGTCTCAAGAAACTTTAAACCCTGATAAAATGATTAGTATTTTAGGATTATTGAATTTACTGAATATTGTAAGTGTAGCTAATGATAGTGGTTCTGCTTCCTTATCTAATTTAGTAAATAGTAGTTCTTCTAATGGGGAAAATAACATCAATTCTCAACAGATTAATCAATTAATGCAGACATTAAATAATAGTCAGTCTACAGGGGGCAACAATTCAACTGTTGGGACAGAAGATATCACAGCTAACAATCCCACCATCCAGAGTGTTTTGAGTATGTTAAATAATAAAGGTGGAAATAGCAATCAATTGGATCCTACGTTATTATTAAAAGTAATGAATTTGTTTAATCAACTTCGAAATGACAATCAAACTAGGGAAGAAGAAGAAACAGAAACTAATGAACCAGTAAAATCAGAACCCTATGAAGAAGAAGAGGAATAGAAAAAAACTCTGCCAAACTAGAATTTCTAGTTTGGCAGAGTTAAAATTGATCGAGTAGATTTAGTGCATCATCTATTTTAGCTTCCTGTTCCTCCCCCTGATAAGTATTAGAGGCGGATGAACTGGATTTCTGCTGGGAGGAAGTTGTTGTTTCTAATTTGCTGTTTTTAATTTCTAATAATAAAGATTGATTTTCTTCTGTTAAAGATATTAATGTTTCCAGATGTTCGCTGTGATTAGGATTTTCCTCTTTAGGTAGGGAGGATATTTTAGTTTCTGCATTTAAGTAAGTTTTAATTGCTTTTCTGATAAAACTCGATTTACTGCAGGTTTGTAGTTCTTGTTTAATTTGCTTTATTTCTTCGGGAGAAAAAAACTTTTCTGTTACCCGAGCACTGAGAAATAATTTAGTTTTAGCCATAGTATCTAACTCCCATTAATTATTTTTTTGTGAGGCAGCTATTTCTTGGTTAGGAATCGGAACTTCCTGAGGATTATCTTGACTTGGTTTATTTTTTTGCTTATTATTTATTTTTTCTTTCACCTGTTCTTTCCGTTTTTCCTTGAGTGCTAATCCTAGTTTAACGTAGCCTCGGCAGTTACTGAATTGTGGTTCTTTATTTATTTGTTCACAGGGGAATCCGTCTAAATATTGATCTAAGGGATCGAATAATAAAACTGAGGCTCCACCGGTGATTAAAATTTTATCAATCATCAAATAAGATTCCCAGCGGTTTTTAATTTGTAGTGCTATATCTCTAGCCAGCTTATCTACTGCTTTTTCCTTGATAGAAGAAAAGTCATATTTTTTCTGTCTAACTTTAATGTAGTCTTGTCCGGCTAAAATCTTTTTCTTGATTATATCTTGAGAAATGTCAATAGCTAGTGAGTCCTGAATCTTTTTAAAAATTCGCTTTCGAACTCCTCCGCTAAAAGAAATAGGTGAGTCTTTGATTAATTCTCCTTCATTAAAAGCTACACAATCAATAGTTAATCCGCCCAGGTCCACAATGCCCATTCCGCCTTCTATATTGGTAGTTACTAATCCTTCCTTATTCATGATAAAATCATAATAAGAAGCTAAGCCCTGGGGAATGACGGTAGCTTTATTAATTTCAATTTTTTTGGGGATAAATTCATTATTAACATTTTTAAACCGAACTTTAAAGCTGCTTTCTAGGGTTCGTTTAAAGTTTTCTTTATGGTTTTTATAGTATTTAATTGGCAATCCGGTAATTAGATGGTTAATTACTACTTTATCTGCTTTCGGGAATAACATACATATGCCAGATAATAGTTTAGCAAATTCTTGCGGTTCCTGATATTTGTTTTCCGATAGGGAATAAGCTATAGAAGCAGAATGTTGATTTAAAACATAATTGCCGACTCGATAAGTAGTAAACTCATCGTCCTCTCTGCCGATTATTTGTCCGGGCTGTAGTTGAATAATCATTTTTTCCGAATCAAATTTGTCGGTTGCCTTATTTTTATTTTTAAGGACTTCAAAGGAAGTATCCGATAAGACTCCCGCTACATCTTCTTCAGCTAGTGAAGGGAAGATAAGTTTCTGTTCTTTGGTTTTGAATTTTGCTGAATCATATCCTAAGTCGACGCCTAAAATATTTATGTTTTCAATGCGCACTTGGAATCACTCCTTGTTTAAAATTGTTGGTAATTTGTATACACTACTATTATAACTTCCATCCCGTACATTGTCAATAATTACCAGAAAATAATTGTAAATAAAGAACAAAAAATTCATATTTTTTTAAATAGAAATCATGAAAATTACAAAAAATATTATAAAATTTGATATATTCCAACATTATTGTTATAATTATAATGAAATCACTATGCAAAGAAAATTTAATGAAGAAAAATTGGAGTAATTCTAATGGCTGTTTTGGTTTTTTAACCAAACAAAGGATTAATACTAAATTAGATACGTTAGCTAATGAGGTGCAAAATGAGGATGCAGATCAAATTGTTTTAACTTTCTCGAGCAATTTTGATAAGTCAGATAAAAAAGAAGATTTTAATAATCATTTTTAAGCTTTAAATGAAGCAGGATATAGTTATGATGAATATAAGATTACGAATCGTAACATTGCAGTAAATGGTGATCAGGCAACTGCTGATGTTACTGCTTTGTATACACTGAATAATGGAGATACGAGTAGTGGGAATTGTACAATTGAGTTTACAAAAGAGGGCGACGAATGGCTTATTAGTTCCTGGGAGCTTTGGCTAATAACACTAACTTACCAAAGTTCAACTGGAAGTTAAATTTCAAAATTAAAGAATAGTTACTCAGAATAAATGCAAAACCCCCCGGAAATTTTCCGGGGGGTTTTGTTAGTTAGCTTATTCTTCAGTCATCTGCTGCTGCATTTTTTTGTCTAGGAATTCGTCTAAATCCTTTTTTCTTACAATCCATTTTCCGCCCAGTTTAATTCCAGGCAGTTCTCCATTGTTGAGCATATTATAAATAGTAGTTTCGGACCGGTTTAGATATTCAGCTACGTCTTTTACAGTTAAATTTTCTTTATTCATTTCGTCACCTCCTTATTTTGACCAGATGAAATAAAAACCAATTAAGAGCCTAATTAATTGCACGCTACATGGAAAAAAATTCTTATCAATTATATTATACTAAATCTCTAGTAAAAATTTCAATAAATTTATTAAAAAAATTAAAAAAAATTAAAACCCTATAAAACTAGGGTGTTTTTTTCACTTTAAATTCAAGTTTAGTTTTTATCACCAGCAACAGGGGAGTTTTATCAACTAAATAGATTAAATAAGTTTGTTTACAGGAGTTTAAAAGAGTTTACACTTGTTTAAAAAAACAGCTATTTATTTCTTCTATTAAAATTAAATCTTTTTTAACAGTTTATTTTTTGCTTTATCTAATAAATAAACTGCTTCTTTGTCTGATTTTAGTTGTTCGTATTTATCATAAGCTAGTTGCTGACAATCAGAACAACTTTGTTGAGGGATAATTAATACCTTTGCTGTTTGGAATTGCTTGGGACTAACAGTGGAAGAAATAAGTACGAAACCGGGACATTGGTGGCAGATTTTTATTTTTATTTGTTCATTATCTTGTAATTGATCAGTATCATAAAAAATATTTTGTTGAGTAGTATAGTAATCAGTACCAAACTTTTTTTGTTTATCAATATCATTTTTCTTGTGCCACTGAGTTAATAGATAATCAATCCGTTTTTTTATTTGATTATTAACTTTATTGGCTTGTTGATTAATATCAGGAGTATAGTTGGATTCTTGAATTCCGCTGTAATCTATTCCTGCCATTGCTAATATAATTCCTACGTTAGTATAAGGAAGAGCACTTTCAATAGAGTATCCGCCCTGTAAAATAGCAATATCAGGATCCAGTTTCTGATTTAATTCTGCATATCCTTGGGCAGTAATCTGCATGTTAGTTAAGGGATCGCTAAAGTGATTATCCTGGCCGGCGGAATTGATAATTAAATCGGGATTGAAGTCATTTAAAATTGGCAGTACTAGGTTGTCTAGGGCATAATGGAGCCCCTGGTCGCTGGTTCCCGGCGGGAGGGGGAGATTAATAGTTGTTCCCCAACCTCCGGGCCAACCTAATTCGTCGGTAGCACCTGTGCCGGGAAATAGAGTGCGTCCATCTTGGTGCAGAGAAATATGCAGTACATTAGGGTCATTATAATAAATATTTTGTGTTCCGTCAGCATGGTGAGCATCAGTATCCACAAAGGCAATTTTTAGATTCGGATCATAATGCTGGCGTAAGTATTCGACCATAATTGCTTCGTTATTGATAGTACAGAAACCGCGGCTGCCATGAACTACTTGGAAGGCATGGTGGCCGGGAGGGCGAATAATAGCAAATGCTTTGTCAGTTTTTCCTTCCATTACTAATTTTCCCGCTTTAATTGCTCCTCCGGCTGAAATAAGATGGGGTTTAGAAACTATTTTTTCCGCGGTAGGAATACAGATTTCAGTTCTATTTACATCTTCAAGGCTAGCTAATTCAGGATTATATTCTTTGATTTCATTAATATCAAAGATGCCTTCTTCTTCAATTTGATCTTTAGTGTATAATAATCTTTCTTCCCGTTCGGGATGGGTAGGAGAAATAGCCCAGTCGAAGGCCGGGAAAAAGATAAGTCCCAGCGAGTTTTCTGCTGTTAAAGACATAGAATCACTCCTTATAGGTATAATATTTCAATTGACAATTAACAATTGACAGTTGACAATTAAGAACAAATTTAAAACCTTATAAACTTTTAAATTTTAAGTTCAAAC
>CAYFUT010000022.1:0-37179 GCA_964346395.1 uncultured Halobacteroidaceae bacterium | reverse complement strand
ATAATGATTAATTAGATTTAATATTATTATTCAAAATAATGAACTAGAGGTTGATGAAATTAGTGGAAGCGATTTCACAGCAGAGGAAGCACAGACTATAGCTGCTCCCCGGGTGGAAGAAGCTTTTTTCAATCTGGAATGCAAATTAGCTTGGGAGAAAGAGCTACATCCGGGCAGCCGCTGGATACTGCTGGCGGGCAGTGTGCAGCAGATTGCTTTGGCAGAAGAGTTTGCTGCCGGAGATGTTCGGGAGAGGCTAGAGGAGTTTGGCTTTATGTATAATATTCATTCGCCGACAGACCCAAGCAAAGGGATTAAATATAATAGTGCAGTTGGTAAGTTAAAATTGGGGGAGAAATGAAAAGATAAAAATATTTTTGGAGGGAAACGTGATGAGAGTTGAAAAAATCACGGATGAAATAAGAGATAAAGTAGAAAAATTAATTGAATGCAGGTGGGGATCTACACTTATAGTTTTCAGAGGCAAGGTGCATAAAGCAGATGAACTATCGGGGTCTGTAGCTTATTATGAAGATGAAATCCAGGGGGTTATTACTTATGAAATAAATAATGATGAATGTGAGATTGTTTCTCTAGATAGTTTAATTGAGGATAAAGGAATAGGCTCAAAATTATTAGAAAAAGCAATTGAAACTGCACGCAAGAAGAAGTGTAAAAGAATATGGTTAATTACGACAAATGATAATCTTAAGTCAATGAAATTTTATCAAAAGAGGGGTTTTGAGATAGCATCTGTACATGCAAATGCTGTTGTAGAAGCAAGAAAAATTAACCCTAAGTATGGATTCGAAGAGATACCGATAAAACATGAAGTGGAATTTGAGAGGAAATTATAATCGTAAAAGTTGGCCTTGTATTATTAGGAGGTGCTTAATTATTAGACAGACTGATTTTTCGGAGGTAGTAGCTAGATATGATAGAAATAAGTTTCGCCAGGAAGTTGCTTTTGACTATGATTTTAAGGAGTTTAAAGAGCAAATTATTAACTGGTACGGCTTAGATGCTTCAGAAGCAATGCTGGAAAAGGCAAAAGAAAAAGTTGAACTTAGGTTTAGCAGAAAAATTACCATATGACCAAAATAGTTTCGATTTTATTGTTAATAAAAGAAAATTCAGTTAAAAAAGTAACGGCTGATTTTGCAGAAATGTTTGTAGTGGCCAAAAGAATTTAAGGGTGGTATATGTGTCCAATATAAATTATGATCAGTTAGCTAACAGGTATTATTGGCGAGAAAAATCTTTAGAAACAGTTAGTAAATTGGTAAATCCACAACCAGATGATATTATTTTGGATCTAGACTGCGGTACAGGAGAGCAGATTATTAATTTAGCTGACGATATTAAATTAGGGATTGGAATTGATCTCAGTGAAGGCATGATTAAACAGGCTAAAGAAAAAGCAGAGCAAAACCAATCTGCTAATCTAGAATTTTATGTGGGGACCTTTGCGGAGCCAGATCAAACAATTGATTTAAAAGGAAAAGAAGTTACAAAAGTTATCTCTAATTATGCGCTGCATCATTTGAGTTTGCCCGAGAAACAAGAAGCAATTAAGAAAATGATTACAGCAGTGGGGAAGAGTTTAGAAGAGATTTATATTGGTGACTTAATGTTTTTTGACGAGCCGAGTAAATATAAAGATGGATCTTCTGAGGTAGGATATGGTCCGGAGGTTGATCAGCCTTCCAAAGCGGAAGAACTAAAAGCTTGTTTTGCAGAGACTGATTTCAATGTGGAACTGCATAAACTACACCCTTTGGTAGGTGTGTTAGCAGCTAAAAGAGATATTTAGTTTATGTTTTGGAGCCTTTATAATGTCGCGGATAAGAAATTTAAAATTTGCAGTTAGAGATAGGTATGCTGGAGCTACAGATTTGAATAAGAAAAATAAATATATTAAAAGTAAAGCAGCTAACATAAAGGGGCCTGAGGATAAATTAGAAAAAGTACAAATTGCAGTCCAAACTGAGTTTGTTTTAGGTAGAAATATAAATCGAGCCAAAGAACGGGCTAAGAAATTAACAAAAGCGTGGGAAAGGGATTGTCCAGAAGGAGTTAGTTTGGGAAAAGAACTATATAAAAGAAAAGTATTAAAGGATGAACAGAGAGGTTGGAAAGCTATTGCTCCTAAGGGAATAGTTGGCCTGAGCTGTATGGAAGCAGCCAAATTTAATCAGCCCTCAGAGATGATTGGCAGTTGGGATTATCCAAGACGAGTTGTTGTTAAAGTTGAGAAACCTGCTAATCAGTTAACATATCAATATACATTTATTGTTACTAATATGGATATGACGCCTGAATAAACTTTTAAGTATTACTGTAATCGTGGTACAATGGAGAACTTTATTAAAGAGTGTAAAAACGGTTTTGATTTTGCATCAATATCATTAATACTTATTATACAAAGAATAGAAATCGTAATTATAAAGTTTAAGCAGATATTAAAAAATTGATCTTAGTTATTACAATCGAGATAGAACGGTTAAAGTATAAATATATAGAAACTTTAGTTAATAACTGTGATATTGCTAGATATGAATGTATGATGTAAAGTAATTTAAAATCATATTCAATCCCGCTTTGTAGTTGGCCGGATTTTTTGTTTTAAAAGATAAAAAAGCTTGACTTTTTTTAAACTAAATGGTAATATAATGGAAAAGAGGATAATAATATAGTAGTTTACAAATAACTCTGTTTCAGATAACATTTTAGTTATCCCATTTGAACAAAACAAGACTAAATCTCCGGCGTTTACTTCAACTTTTCCATATCAATAGAAGATAATAAAATGACTTTCCAAATTTATAAGCTTAACTTCAAATTCAGACTAAATAAAAGCTAATATTTCACTTTAAATGAACTTACCTATTAAGCTTATAATACGAAATGAGATTTATTTATAAGATTTTTTCTAGCCTATATAAGCATAATAGTTTATAATTTCACAAATTTCCCCTAATAATTCACAAAATATTTAATTACTTATTTGATAAATTTACATTTACTATAGGGTTAAAAGGAACGTTATAGTCTGTGTTTATCATCATTTCCATGGACAAGATTTAGAAAAACTAAGGGGGAATTAAACTTCATATTTTGTATGATTTAAATGCTGAAGCGGTTTAATTAAAAATTATTGGTTTATTTTCTTATACTAATAATGTTTTTATGAAATTTAGTATTAGTAAGAAAATTTTTTATTAGGGGGGGTATTACTGAAAATCTATAGTGTTAAAGGAATAAAAAGCATAAAAGTAGAGTCTATAGATCAAATGTTAACTTTGGTTTCTCCCAAAAAAAGAAGTAAAGTAGAGAATTTTATTTATAAAGAGGATAAATGTCGAAGTTTGATCGGAGAAATTTTAGTTAGAAAGATCATTTGCCAAAAGCTAGAGTTGAGTAATGATCAAATTGTTTTTAAAACAAATAGTTATGGTAAACCATATCTTGTAGGTTATCCTGATTTCCACTTTAATATTTCTCATGCTGGAGATTGGGTTGTTTGTGCTGTAGATAAGAAACAGGTGGGGGTGGATATTGAAAAAATAAAACCAATTGATTATAAAATTGCTAAGAGATTTTTTTCAAAACAAGAGTATCAAGATTTAATGCGCAAAGAAAGCTTAGATTATTTTTATAAATTATGGACTTTAAAAGAAAGTTATATCAAGGCAATGGGGAAAGGCTTATCAATTCCTTTAGATTTGTTTACTATAAAAGTGGACAAGGGGGAAATAAAATTTTCATCAGAAAAATATACTCCTGGTTATTTTAAACAAATTTCTCTTGATAATGACTATATATTATCTGTGTGTTCCTTTGACCAACTAGCAATTAAAAAAATATTATAAAGAGCCATAGTGAATTTTTAGAAACATTATAGCGAAAAAAAACAAGTAAAGTTAAGAGGGGGATACAGTGGAAAATATAAAACTAGTTTGTTTTCCTTATGCTGGTGGTTCGGCTCGTGTATATACAGAGTGGAAAGATATGCTTTCTGATAAAATAGAATTAATACCAATAGAATTACCAGGCCATGGTAAAAGATTAAAAGAGGATTTACTGGATTCAGTTGAGGCAATGGTTGAAGATGCTTATGTTCAAATTAAAGATAAAATGCTGGACGGACAGTATGCTTTTTTCGGCCATAGTTTAGGAGCACTTATTGCTTATGAATTAACCTCTAAAATAATAGATAATAAATTATCTAAACCAGATTATATATTTATTTCAGGAATGGGTCCGCCGCATTGTCAGCCAAAAGAAGAAAAGATTCATTCCCTACCTGAAAAGGAATTTAAAAAACGGATTGCTTATTATGGAGGAACTCCTGAAGAAGTTTTTACCGATCCTCAGTTAAAAAAATTATTTATTCCTATTTTAAGATCTGATTTTAAAGCGTATGAGCAATATAGTTATGAAGAGCGGGATAAGCAAGCATTTGCAGCTAAGCTTATAATATTTGCTGGTAGAAATGATGAATTTGCCAATCAACTTGAAGAATGGCAGAGATATAGCAAACAAAAAATAGACATTTATCATTTTTCTGGAGGACACTTTTTCTTTCAGGAGGAAAAAAATAAAGATAAAATGTTAAAAATTATAACTGAATATTTATAATTTTCTGTTTATTCTGATAATTGCCAAAATACAAAATATTTTTAATGAAAGAGGTGTGAAAATGAATAGTAGAGGGGAGAAAAGAATATTTGCTTTATCTGAGAATCAACAAGGGATTTATTTTGACTGCCAGGTTGAAGAAGTTCCCCACTATAATCTTTCTGCTGCAATTTCGATTAAAGAAGCGATTGATGTTGATTTATTTGAAGCAGCAATCAAAATTCTTGTTGACAGGCATTCTATATTAAGAACTTGTTTTAGAGTTAAAGATAATGAACCACAACAAGTAATTTTCCCTGAAGTTGAGTTTAATTTAGATGTCCAGGATATATCTAATTTAGAAGCTAAAGAGCAGGAAGAAGCAATTAAAAGGGTTTATTCCGAAAATGTTTTAACTGAATTTGACCTTGCTCAACCACCGTTATTTAGAGCTAAATTAGTGAAGAACGGAGAAACAGAGTACTTATTCTTTCTCTGTATGCACCACATCATTTCTGATGGTTGGTCCTTAGAATTATTTAGAAAGAAATTATTAACAACATATTTAACCTTACAAGAAGGAGAAGAAATTAAAGAAGAAACCGTAGAAAAAGAATTTGTCGATTTTGTGGTAGCAGAAAATAAAAAAATTAAAGCAGGTGAATATCAAGAACAACAGGATTATTGGCTGCAGAAGATGGAAGATGCTGAGTCTTTAAATTTACTTACTGATCATCCAGTAACTTCTGCTGATCAAGGGTATGGTAAAGAATATCAATTTGTTATGGAAGATAAATTACATCAGGAATTACAAGAGATTAGCAGGGAACAGGGAACTACTTTATTTATGTTTTTATTTGCTGCCTTTAAAGTTTTACTTCATAAATATACAGGCGATACTGATATAACTGTAACATCTCCCTTTACAAACCGTCCGGGACTAGAATACGAAGAAGTAATGGGATATTTTGTTAATCTACTTCCTATTAGGGATCAAGTTGAAGCCGAAATGAATTTTACTGATTTTTTAGATGAGGTTAAAGAAACAATTATTGAAGCCTATAAAAATGTACAGTGTCCTAATAATTTAATTTTTAGAGAATTAAACACTACTGATGCAGTTGAGAATTCGTTATTTGATGTCACATTTGTATTGGATAGCTATGAAGAAGATGATGGTTTAACTGAAGAGCTGGAAATGACTGAAATTTCACAAGAGTTCTTAAGTATTCCCAGTAATTTAATGATGGTTTTTCAGGATACACAAGAGGGGATGATAGGTAAACTTCAGTATAATTCTGGCTTATTTAAAGAAGAAACTATGGAGAGAATGTCTAATCATTTTATTTACTTACTAAAGCAAATCACTACTAATCCAGAAGCGGATATTTTTGAATTAGAATTAATTAAAGATAAAGAAGAAAGTTTAATTCTTGATCAGTTTAATGATACTGAGATGGCAATTGATTATGAACGAACAATTTATGATTTGTTTGAGGAACAAGTAGCAGAAAATCCTGATCAGGTGGGAATAGTAGATAAAGACAATAACTTAACTTACCGGGAGATTAATCAAAAGGCCAATCAGTTAGCTCGTTCCCTTAGAGAAAAAGGGGTTAAGCCCGAGTCAACTGTAGGAATTATGGTAGATAGATGTCCAGAAATGATTATTGGCATCCTAGGAATACTAAAAGCTGGAGGAGCTTATGTTCCTTTAGACCCGGATTACCCTGATGAGAGAACTGAATATATATTAGAAGACTCCGCTACTTCTTTATTACTAACTAAAAAAGTTGAAAAAGAATTTGACTGGGATGGAGAACTAATTGATATTAGCTTTAGTAATGATAACTTATATCAGGGTAGTACTAAAAAATTACTTCAGATCAATCATCCTACAGACTTAGCTTATATCATTTATACTTCTGGCTCTACTGGCAAACCAAAAGGGGTAATGATTGAACATCGCAATGTAGTAAATATTCTATCAGTTCTAGAGGATCTGTATCCCTTAACTAATGAAGACACATATCTACTTAAAACCCCCTTTACTTTTGATGTATCTGTAACTGAATTGTTCGGCTGGTTTGCCGGTAATGGAAAGTTAGCGATTTTAGAACCTAAACAAGAAAAAGATCCAGTTAAAATACTGGAAGCAATTGAAAAGTATCAGATTACCCATATAAATTTCGTTCCTTCTCTGTTTAGACCATTTTTAGACCTGTTCACTGGAGACTATGGGGTTGATAGGTTAAGTAGTTTAAACTACATTTTTGTTGCCGGAGAAGCAGTAAAACCTAAAATGATTGATGATTTTTATAGTTTAGAGACTGATATTGAATTTGTTAATATTTACGGGCCAACTGAAGCTACTATTTATGCTTCTAATTATCCTCTAAAAAACTTTTCAGATGGAGTAAATGTTCCTATTGGACAACCGCTTCCTAATTGTAAAACTTATATTGTAGATAAAAATAAGTTACAGCCTATCGGTGTTCCTGGAGAACTATGCTTAAGTGGAGTAGGACTAGCCCGAGGTTATGTTAATAGAGAAGAACTAACTGCTGAGAAATTTGTTCCTAATCCCTTTATTGATGATCAAGAGTCAGATTATAAAAAAATGTACCGCACTGGTGATTTAGCTCGCTGGCTTCCTGATGGGAATATGGAATATCTAGGCCGTATTGATTTCCAGGTAAAAATTCGCGGTAATAGAGTAGAATTAGGAGAAATAGCTAATAATTTAATGGAATACGAAAAAATTAGAGAAACTGTAGTCACAGCCAAAGAGACTGAAGATGATAATAAAGTTTTATGTGCTTATTATACGGGAGCAGAAGATATAATAGCGACTGAATTAAGAAAATACTTAGCTGATAGACTTCCTTCCTATATGATACCTGCGCACTTTATTAGTTTAGAAGAAATGCCGCATACAACTAGTGGAAAAATAGATAGAAAAGAGTTACCTATCCCAGAAGAATTTAGTAGGGAAGTAGCTTCTGATTACATTCCACCGCAGACAGAAATTGAACAGACGATAGCTGAAATCTGGAAAGAAGTATTGAATGTAGAGCAGGTAGGGCTTAATGATAATTTCTTTGATTTAGGTGGACATTCATTATCACTAATTAAAGTTAATAATAAATTAAAACAGGCATTTAATAAAGATATTCCGGTAGTTAAATTATTTCAACACTCAACTATTAATTCGCTAGTGGAGTTAATTGATGATTTTGAAGAAGAAAATAAAAGCGGGCAAAGCATTTATAGAGAAAAAACAGAAAAAGAGATAGATACTGATATTGCAGTAATTGGTATGTCGGGGAGATTTCCTGGAGCAGAAGAAATAGAAGAATTTTGGGATAATCTTAAGAAGGGAGTAGAATCTATTAAAAACTTCTCAGCAGAGGAGTTAAAAGAAGCAGGAGTGCCGGAAGAAGAACTTAATAATCCAAATTATGTAAAAGCCAAAGGGGTTATTGATGATGTTGAATATTTTGATCCGGAAGTATTTAATTATTCTCCCCGGGAAGTAGAAGTGATGGATCCCCAGCTTAGGACTCTTTATAAATGTGCTCAAGAAGCACTGGAGCGCGGGGGATATAACCCTGATAATTATCCAGGATTAATTGGCTGTTTTGCCGGTTGTTCTGATAACTATGAGTGGGCCAATAAATTTTTATTAACTGAAAGAAATATGGGCGATCAGTATCAAGCCTTTACGTTAAATGCCAGTAATTTTCTAAGTACCAGGATTTCCTATAAATTAGATCTTAAAGGACCAAGTTACACTGCTCAGACGGGTTGTTCTACGTCGTTGGTTACTATTCATTTAGCCTGCCAGTCTTTAATTAATGGGGAATGTGATATGGCTCTTGCTGGAGGAGTTACAGTTGAATTACCCAGAGAAGAAGGCTATATCTATGATGATGGAATGATGTTTTCCCCCGATGGACACTGCCGCCCTTTTGATGAACAAGCTGCCGGAACTGTTTTTTCCAACGGTGCCGGAATGGTATTATTAAAACCTTTAGATCAGGCTATAGAAGACGGCGACCATATTGAAGCGGTAATTAAAGGATCAGCAATTAATAATGACGGAAATGATAAGGTTGCTTATACAGCGCCTAGTGTAGAAGGACAGGCAAAAGTAATGAAAGCTGCTTACCGCCGGGCGGGACTAAATCCAGAAACAATAGATTATATTGAAGCCCACGGAACGGGTACTAATATGGGAGATCCCATTGAATTAGAATCACTACAGCTAGCTTTTAATACTGATAAAAAACAGTTTTGCCATTTAGGTTCAGTAAAAGGTAATGTTGGCCATACAGATATTGCTGCGGGAGTAACCGGATTTATTAAAACGGCTCTATGTTTAAAAAATAAAAAGCTGCCGCCTACAGTTAATTTTGACAAACCTAATCCTAAACTTGATTTGATTAATAGTCCCTTTACTATTAATCAAGAGTTGATTGATTGGGAATCAAATGACAGTCCGCTGCGAGCAGGAATTAATTCCTTCGGGGTGGGAGGAACTAATGCTCATATGATATTAGAAGAAGCTCCTGATTATGGAGAGCTTGCTCCGGGGAAAGAATGGAATGTACTTTGTTTATCGGCAGAAACAAAGTCAGCCTTAAGTAGAGGAATAAAGAATTTAGCTGATTATCTAGATAGCAACCAACAGCTTAATTTATCTGATGTAGCCTATACTTTACAGGTAGGAAGAAAGAATTATCAGTACCGCCAGAAGGTTGTCTGTAAAACGATTGAGGAAGCTGTTTCTAAATTGGAATCCGCTGCTAAATTAGATGGGTATAATCCTGATGAAGGTACCAAAAATATTAACTTCATCTTGGCAGGATCTGAAAATCAAGAAATAAGTAGAGCAAAAGAATTATATGAACAAGAAGACTATTTTAAGGAACTAGTAGATGACAGTCTGGAATTATTAGCAGCTGACTTAAGAGAAGAAGTAGAACAGATTTATCAAGCTGAAAATTTTAAAGATATTGAACAGAGAAAAGTTAGAGAGGTAGCTGCTTTTATTTTAGAATACGCCCTTGCTAAATTATTAATTAAGTGGGGAATAGAACCAACAGCTATGGTAGGTAAAGGGCCAGGAGAGTATGCAGCAGCCTGTGTAGGGGAAGTTATTTCTCTTGCAGATATCCTGGAATTAATTGTCTGCGAAGAAGTAGAAGAGATAAGAGAAAAATTAGAGGAGATAGAAATTAATAAACCTTCTATTTCTTATATTTCTACCAGAAGTGGGCAGTGGGTTAACCGAGACCAACTTGCTAATCCAGAATATTGGCTCACTCCCCGACAAGATAGTAAAGATTTTAAAGAAGGGGTAGAAAAATTAGCTGGTGGAGAAAACGATTATTTCTTAGATCTGGGAACAGCAGGCAATTTAGCTAAGACTATTTGTGAAGCTGAAGAACCAGTATATTTTAGTTTATTACCAGATAATAGAGAAACTTCTAACTGTAAATATTTAATTGATAAAATCGGCCGCTTATGGTGCGAAGGAATTGATATTAACTGGGATGATTTTTATGAACAGAAAAGATATCGAGTTGTCCTGCCCACTTATTCTTTTGACCAGCATTATTTTTCAGTTGATGTTTTAAGTCCTGAAGATTTAATGGGAGGAGAAACTGCTTTAGAAGAAGTAGCTGCTAGTGAGTCAACAACCCTATATGAAAGGGAGAAAAGTGAAGATTATATTGCCCCGCGCGATGAGATAGAAGAAGTAGTAGTAGGGGCTTTTGAACAAGTGCTGGGAGTTACTAATATAAGTGTTGATGAAGATTTCTTTGAGCTGGGAGGAGATTCATTAAAAGCAGTCAGCCTTAACTCTGAACTTCATAAGGAATTAAATGTAGAATTGGAGATAAGTGAGCTATTTAATCATCCTACGCCGGAAGAATTAGCTGAATTTATCAGTGACTATGCAGACGAAAACTTATATTCTTCTATTGAACCAGCAGAAGAGAGAGAGTATTATCCTTTATCTTCGGCCCAGAAAAGGATGTATGCTCTTTATCAACTTGAGGAACAAAGTGTAGCTTACAATTTGCCAACAGCAACTATTATTGAAGGGAAAATTGATTTTAAGAGATTTGAAGAAGCTTTCCAACAGCTAATTGATAGACACGAAGCCTTAAGGACTTCGTTTGAAGTTGTTGACGGGAAGCCAATGCAGAAAATTGATGATAATGTAGATTTAAATCTTAACTATAAAGAAGTTTCTATTACAGATGATAATGAAATAGATGATTTGGCCCAAGAATTTATTAAGCCTTATGATTTATCAGAAGCACCTTTATTTAGAATCGAGCTGGTAAAAATAGGTGAAGGAAGACATGTTTTATTATTTGATGTTCACCATATTATTGCTGATGGAACCTCAGCGGAGATTATGGTCCGCGACGGATGCCAGTTGTACTTTAATGATCCAGAGGATTTACAAAACTTAAGAATTCAATATAAAGATTTTGCAGTCTGGCAAAATGATCTCTTGAATTCTGATAAGATTAAAGACCAAAAAGAATACTGGGTCAATAAATTTAAAGGTGAAATTCCTATTTTAGATATGCCGACTGATTATCCAAGGCCGCCGATAAAATCTTTTGAGGGTGATAGAGTATATTTTGAAATAGGAGAAGAGCTGACAGAGAAAGTAAAAGAATTTGCTTCCAACCAGGGCGCTACTTTGTATATGACCTTATTATCTATCTATAATGTCTTGCTTCATAAATATAGTGGGCAGGAAGATATAATTGTTGGTTCTCCTACTGCCGGTAGAAGACATGCTGATTTAGAAGAAATAGTGGGAATGTTTATCAACAATTTACCTATAAGAAACTTTCCGGCGAGCGATAAGACCTTCCAGCAGTTTTTAGCTGAGGTTAAAGAAAATACTCTAGAAGCTTTTGAGAATCAAGATTATCAGTTTGATGCGTTAGTAAATGAACTTGATTTAGATCGAGATGTGAGTAGAAATCCTTTATTTGAGACTGAATTTGACCTACAGAATATGGAATTTTATGACTGGAATATTGAAGAGTTGCAGTTTAGCCCTTATCAGCTAACTAGAAAAACGTCACAATTTGATATCGCCTTAGAATGTCAAGAAGAGGGCGATAAAATAGCTGCTACTTTTGAATATTGTACGGAAATTTTCAAACAGGAAACGGTAGAAAGGCTTGCTAAGCACTATCGGTCATTACTGGAGACTGTTACTGAACAGCCCGAACTTAAGTTAGCTGATATTGATGTCAATACTGAGGAAGATAAAAGATTATTATTAGAAGAATTTAATGATACAGAACGGGAATATGGAGATGATAAATTATTATCAGAACTGTTTGAAGAACAAGTTGAAAAGGAGCCAGATCGCACAGCAGTGATCTTTGAAGATAAGAGTTTGACCAATCAGGAGCTTAATAATCGGACTAATCAGTTGGCCCGTAAGTTAAGAAATAAAGGAGTAGGTAGAGAAACGAAAGTAGGTCTGTTAACAGAACGTTCTTTAGAGATGGTAATTAGTATCTTAGCTGTTTTAAAAGCAGGTGGTACTTATATTCCTTTAGACCCTGAATATCCAGCCGAAAGAATAAATTATATGATTGAAGATAGTGGAGCTAACTTCCTTCTGACCCAGGAAGGAATAGATCTTGATCTTGAGTTTAGTGGAGAAGCAATTAATGTAGATGATGATTCAATTTATCAAGGACCAGTAACTAATCTAGAGCCTATAAATCAAGCTGATGATCTAGCTTATATAATTTATACTTCCGGATCAACAGGTAATCCCAAAGGGGTAATGATTCCTCACCAAGCTGTTCATAACTTTATTAATGGTGTGGCTGATAAGATAGAATTTAATGATAAAAAAATTATTTCGGTGACTACTTTTTCCTTTGATATCTTTGTACTGGAGCTTTTATTACCTCTAGTTAAAGGAGAAACTACAGTAATAGCTAATGAAGAAGAGCAGAGAGATCCCGTAAAATTAAATCAAGTAATCTGCAAGCATGATATAGATATGATTCAAACAACTCCTTCGCGGATGAAAACTTTAGTTGATGATCCCGCCTGTGCAGAAGCTTTTGCTACTTTAAATTGTATTATGGTCGGGGGAGAGAATTTTCCGCTACCGTTACTGGAAAAATTACAGGATAAAACAGACGCCAAAATCTATAACATGTACGGGCCAACTGAAGCTACAGTCTGGTCTTCAATAGATGATCTAACAGAAAAAGATAGGATTGAAATTGGCCAACCAATTGCTAATACAGATATTTATATTGTAAATGAAAATAATCAATTACAGCCAATAGGAGTCTATGGAGAGTTATGTATTGCCGGTGATGGGTTGGCCCGCGGTTATCATAACTTGCCAGAAAAGACGGAGGAAGTATTTGTAGATAATCCTTTTGTTGAAGGGGAGAGAATGTATAAAACAGGTGATTTGGCCCGGTGGCTGCCTAATGGAGAACTTGATATTAGAGGGCGGATAGATCATCAGGTTAAAATTAGAGGTTATAGAGTAGAATTAGGAGAAATTGAGCAGACACTGTTAGACTATCAAAGTTTAAAGGAAGTATGTGTGGTTAAGAGGACAGATGAAAATAATAATAATTATCTGACTGCCTATTATGTAGTCAAAGGCAATTTAGATTCTCCTGCAACTAGTGAATTAAGAGATTTCGTATCCGAGAAGTTACCTCATTATATGATTCCATCTCATTTTGTAGAAGTAGAAGCAATGCCTCTAACTCCAAATGGCAAAATTGACAGAAATGCTTTACCAAAACCAGATAAATTTAAATCTGATAGGGAAGCGACATTTGTAGAACCAAAATCTAATATAGAAAAGCAAATTGCTGATATCTGGAAAGAAGTATTAGGAATAGAAGAAGTGGGGGTAACAGATAATTTCTTTGAAATAGGTGGTCATTCGTTAGCAGTTATTCAGGTAACGCAAAAAATGAGGCAATTAGTGGATAGAGAAATTCCTACGGTGACTATGTTTCAGTATCCAACTATTAAGTCATTAGTAGATTTATTTAAATCAGAAGAAGTAGATTTTAATATAACGGTTAGGAATAGAGAAGGTGATCTAGAAGGTGATATTGCAGTTGTTGGACTATCTGGCAGGTTCCCTGGGGCTAAAAATATAACAGAGTATTGGGATTTAATTAAAAATGGTAAAGAAACTATTACTCATTTTACAGATCAAGAATTGAAAGAGAGTGGAATTGAGGCCAGTTTAATTAATAATCCAAATTATGTTAAAGCTAAAGGTTATTTAGAAGATATTAAATACTTTGATGCTGACTTTTTTGATTATTCACCTAAGGAAGCAGAGATGATGGATCCTCAGTTGAGGTTATTACATCAATCAACCTGGAAGACATTAGAACATGCAGGTTATAATCCGGATGCTTATAATGGTTCTATAGGATTATACTTAGGTAGTGCTTCTAATATGGCCTGGATGACTAGATTTTTAGGTCAACAAGGTAATATAGCTCAATCATATGATCTAGGAACATTAAATGAAAAAGATTTTGTAGCTACCCGGATTGCTTATAAGCTAAATTTGCAGGGGCCTAGTTTTACTGTGCAAACAGCTTGTTCTACTTCACTGGTTGCCATTCATTTAGCTTGTCAATCAATCCTTGAAGGTGAATGTGATATGGCTTTAGCTGGTGGGGTAGCCGTTTCTTTACCCCGCAAAGAAGGGTATCTATATCAGGAGGGAATGATTTTTTCTCCCGATGGGCGTTGTCGTCCTTTTGATGCTCAGGCAAATGGTACTGTCTTTGGGGAGGGAATTGGTGTTGTAGCTCTTAAACGGTTAGAAGATGCTTTAGAAGATGGTGATTATATTCATGGGGTGATTAAAGGATCAGCCATTAATAATGATGGTGATCGAAAAGTTGGTTTTACCGCTCCTAGCATTGAAGGACAAGCAGAAACTATTAAAGATGCCTATAATATAGCAGGTGTTGATCCAGAAACCGTTGGCTATATTGAAGCCCACGGGACTGGAACTCAGTTGGGAGATCCAGTAGAAATTCAAGCACTGCAGACAGCTTTTAACACACCTAAAAAACAATATTGTGCTATTGGTTCTGTAAAAGCTAATATTGGTCATTTAGATACTGCAGCCGGAGTTGCCGGTTTTATAAAAGCTGTATTAAGTTTGCGCAATAGAAAACTACCTCCAGTTATAAACTTTAATCAGCCTAATTCCAAGGTTGAGTTTGAAAATAGTCCCTTCTTCATTAATTCTAAACTAACTGATTGGAAAGCTGACCAACATCCATTACGAGCCGGAGTAAGTTCATTTGGTATTGGTGGGACTAACTGTCATATAGTCCTGGAGGAAGCCCCTGAAAGGAGGCAACAGTCTAATGAATAATCCGAAATTAATTACTCTTTCTGGTAAAACAAAAGGTGCTTTAGACCGTAACACAGATAATTTAGCTAAATTTTTACAGAAACAGGAGATAACTAACCTGGCAGATGTTGCTTATACTTTACAGGTGGGGAGAAAGCCTTTTAAGTATCGCCGGTTTGTTGTTAGTGATAGTGTGGCTAATGCTGCTGAGAAATTATCTTCCCCGCAATTAAAAGAAGAGACTTTTGTTGCGAAAGAAGAAAGCAGACCAGTGATATTTATGTTTCCTGACCACGGGTCACACTATGTAAATATGGCTTCTGAATTATATGAAAAAATAGATTCCTTTACAAAAGCAGTGAAGGATTGTTTTAATCAGTTACCTGCTAATACTAGTAAAAAGATTAAGGGGACTTTGTATCCCGAAGGATATAAAGTAGATAATAATATAAAAGAGCCCGAGATTGCTCGACTTGTTGTTTTTATTGTTGAATATGCTTTAGCAAACTGCTTAATGAGTTTAGGAATTAAGCCTTACGCAATGATAGGATCTGGTGTTGGCGAGTATGTAGCTGCTTGCCTGGCTGATGTGTTTAGTTTAGAAGAGGCTTTGCAGCTAATTGATAACGACTTTAAAAATGAAATAGCAAATGTCAATTTAAGCGAACCAAATATCCCCTATATCTCTACTAGTACAGGGGATTGGATCACAGTTGAAGAAGCAACTGATCCTGAGTATTGGTCAGATTCTGAGCAAAAGACAGTTGATTTTTCAACCGGGTTAACTAAATTATTAGCAGAAGAAAACGGTCTATTTATTGAAGTAGGAGCAGGAGAAGAATTATCTACTTATGCCCAACAACATGATAAGAGTACACAGGAACAAACTTTTATAAATTTATTACCTTCTGTGGAAAAAAGTATTGCTAATCCAGACCATTTTTTCGATCAATTAGGAAGAATGTGGAGTGAAGGGGTTAGTATAAAGTGGGAACAATTATACCAGAAAAAAAGATATCGCCTTCCACTGCCAACTTACTCCTTTGACAGACAGGAATTTATAAGTGATGTAAATCCGGCTGCTTTACAGCAGGGATTATCTGCAGCTGGTGACTTCAGTTCTGGGGAGCAAAGTTCACAGTTACATGAAAGAACTGATGACATAAAAAATTATATTGCGCCCCGCAGTGAGGCAGAAGAAAAAATCATGGAAATTTTTCAGCAGATAATTGGCCTCGATAAAATAAGTGTTAATGAAGACTTTTTTGAACTAGGAGGAGATTCTTTAAAGGCGGTTCAAGTTACTGGAGAACTTCATAAAGCTTTTAATGTGGAAGTTGAAGTAGCAGAGATTTTTGAACATCCAACTGTAGCTGAACTTGCCGAGTATATTAAACAGGCTGACGAAAGTATTTATTCTTCTATTTCTCCGGTTGAAGAAAAAGAATATTATCCCTTAGCAGCAGCACAAAGGCGCATCTTTACTTTAAATCAATTTGATTTAGAGACAACAGTTTATAATTTACCGATGGCCTTTATTGCAGAAGGGAAAATTAATTTTAAGCGGTTTGAATCAGCTGTAGATCAGGTAATTGAAAGACATGAATCGCTGCGAACCTCTTTTCGCCTGATTGATGGTCAACCACAGCAAAAAATTCATCCTCAATCTGAAGTAGAATTTGAAGTAGAGTATGAAGAACAGGAAACTATAGAGACGGAGGAAATAAATAATTTAATTACAGAATTTATTAGCCCTTTTGCCTTTGATAAGCCGCCTTTAATGCGGATTAAAGTAATTAAAATTGAATCAGAAAAACATGTCTTGCTATTTGATATGCACCATATAATTTCTGACGGAACTTCAATTCAAAACTTAGTAGAAGATTTAATGCTAGCTTATGATCAAAATTCAGCCCCCCTTGAGTTGCAGTATAAAGATTTTGCTGTCTGGCAAACTAAATTATTCAATTCTGAAAAGATTGAGGAGCAAAAACAATATTGGCTAGATAAATTTTCGGGAGAGATACCAACTTTACAATTACCAACAGATTATCCCCGGCCAGCTCAACAGAGTTTTGCCGGTGATAGAATTAAATTTACTATTGGTAAAGAATTTACTGCTAAATTAAATAAGTTAGCTTCGGAAACGGATACTACTTTGTTTATGGTTCTGTTAGCAGCCTATAACATTTTACTTGCTAAATACAGTAACCAGACAGATATTATTGTAGGTACGCCCACTTCCGGGAGGAATCATCCTGATTTACAAGAGTTGATTGGGATGTTTATTAATACTTTACCGCTGAGGAATAATCCACAGCCTGAGAAACAATTTAACCAATTTCTACAGGAAATTAAACAGAATACATTAGAGGCTTTTGCTAATCAGGATTATCAATTTGATGAATTAGTAGAAGAACTTAATCTAAGCAGAAATTTAAGCCGTAATTCATTAGTCGATACAATGTTTATTTTACAGAATGTTGAAGAAACCAGTTTAGATGTAGAAGAATTAAACTTTACTCCTCTTGAAATAGACAGGGATACTTCTCAATTTGATTTATCTTTAGAGTGTGAAGAAACTAATCAAGAAATTGAGTGTACTTTTGAGTACTGTACCGAATTGTTTAAACAGGAAACTATAAACAGAATGAAAGAACATTTCCTGGTTATTGTTGATCAAATCACTACTGATACAGCAGTTAAGTTAAAAGAAATCAATCTTCTAACAGATAAAGAGTTGGAATTAATTACCGAGGTAAATAGTACGCAAAAGGATTATGGAGAGGATTTAACATTACGTGATGCTTTTGAAAAGCAGGTTGCTCAAAATCCAGATAATATAGCTATTGTTTTTGATGATCAAGAATATACTTACCAGCAGTTAAATAATAAAGCTAATCAGCTAGCTAGAGTTATAAGAAATAACGATACTATTGCTCTGATGTTGGAGAGATCACTGGAGATGCCGGTAAGTATTTTAGGGTCTCTTAAATCCGGAGGAGCTTATTTGCCAATTGATCCCCATGGTCCAGAAAATAGGGCAATAGATATAATTAGAGAAGCAGAGCCGGAAGTAATTATTACTCAGGAGAAATTTGTTGACCAGGTAAATAATATTTTAGCTGTTAATGGCGGTATAAGCCAGGTTATCTTCATTGATAGTAAGCAGTCTATACCTTTAGCCGATAAAGAGGTTCAGTCTATAACAGCCCAGGAAATTGAACAAGAAGAGCAGACTAATTTAAAAATAGATATTAAAGCAGATGATCCAGCCTATATAATCTATACTTCAGGGTCAACTGGCAAACCAAAAGGAGTTGTAGTTAATCAGACAGGTATTTTTAATAGTATTTGGTGGCGTAAAAACAAATATGGATTTGGGCCTGCAGATAATATACTAGTTTTATTCCCCTATTATTTTGATGGATTTATGACCAGCTTTTTCACACCGCTTCTATCCGGTAGTACTAGTGTATTGATTAAAGAAGGAGAAGCTAAAGATGCTCTGGCTATTAAAGAATATTTATCTACCTATCAAATATCTCATTTTATAGCCATTCCTTCGCTATATCATGCCTTATTGGATTGTTGTCAAAGTAAAGATCTTGTATCGTTAGAAGTCATTACTTTAGCAGGAGAAAAATTGACGCCGGAAGTAGTTGAAAAAAGTAACCAATTAAAACCTGAGCTTGAAATTTATAATGAATATGGCCCCACTGAAAGTAGTGTAGTGACAACCTGTTATCAAGTAACAGATAGTAATTATATACCAATCGGTCAGCCAGTTGATAATACCAGAGTGTATATTGTTGATGATAATTTACAATTACAACCAATTGGTGTTCCCGGGGAGTTGTGTATAGCAGGTAAAGGTTTAGCAGATAGATATGTAAATAGACCGCAGTTAACAGCAGATAAATTTGTTGCTCCTACTTCAATTGAGGAAGAAAGAATTTATAGAACAGAAGATCGGGCTAAATGGTTACCAGATGGGAATATTCAATTTTTAGGTAGAGTTGATGAGCAGGTTAAACTTAGAGGGTATAGAATTGAACTTGGCGAGATAGAAAATGTTATATTGAATTATGAATTAGTAACAGAGGCTGTAGTGACTCTTCGAGAAGATGAACAAACTTCATCTTTATGTGCTTATTATGTTCCTGAAGAAGAGTTTTTACAAAGTGAGTTAGAGAATTATTTAAAGGATATTTTGCCGGACTATATGATTCCTACTTATCTAGTAGCAATGGAAGAGTTACCTTTAAATTCTACTGGTAAAATTGATAAGCAGGCTTTACCAGAACCAGAAGCGCGAGAAAGAGAATATATTGCTCCTAGAAATGAGATCGAAAGTCAGTTAGCAGAAGTCTGGGCTGAGGAATTAGGCGTTGAAAAAGTAGGAATTAATTATAATTTCTTTGAAATTGGTGGAGATTCCTTAAAAGCAATTACTGTAATTTCAAAACTGAGAAATAAAAATATTTTACTGGAGATTAATGATTTATTTACTAATCCTACTATTAGAGAATTAGCTAAACAAATTATTAGATTAGAAGGTAAACAAGCTGCCGCTGCTGCTGAAGAAGCTGAGCAAAAAGATATTTCTCCTCAGGCAATTGAAAAGATAGAAGATAAGTTAGCTAGAAAATATAATAGCAGAATAAGAATTATCAAATGTAATGTTGAACAAAAGATATATTTTGTGTTCTATATTGAAAATAAATCAGAAAAAACAACTAAATTGATTGTTAATGATACTTCTTCTGTTGTTGTTCCCGATTATATTAGAGAGTTGACTTCTCTACCGGAAAAATATTCAGAAAAACGAGCCATATCAATTTTTAAACAGGAATTTTCTCAGTTGCTTAGTTTGCAGGAGGTTGATGTAGAAAGCAAACTAGTAGAAATCAACGAAATATTAGAGCAAGGGAAAAATTCTTTAAATCAAACTATTGTTTCTAATAAAAGCTTATATCAGTTTCCACTTAGTGCAGTACAAAAGGGGCATTTATTAAGTGAAGATAGATCAAGTGGTAATCTAGTAAAAATAAATCAATTGTTAGATAAAGACCGATTAGATAAGGCTTGTTTACAATTAATTCAAAGAGAGGAATTGCTGCGTTCAATTTTGGTAGAGAATAAGGATCAGTTATGCTGGGAGGTACATCAGGTACCTGAAGATATATCTATCCCAGTGATAGATTTATCTGCCTATCAGGAAAAAACAAAAGAGAAGATATTTGAAGCTGTGATTAAAAATCAATTTAATAAGAAACATGATGAAAGTGGTATTCTTTATCAGATTTTCATAATCAAGTGGAGTTTAACCTCTAATTATCTGGCGATACCAATTGATCACGCTATATTTGATGGAATGAGTATTAATATCATCAAAGATAAAATTTTAACCTATTATCAACAGCCAGGGACTGGAATTAGTCAAGAATCTATTAATTTATATTCTAATTATGTGGAACAGATTAATAAGGGGCCACAGAATATAACTACTGAAGAAATAATTACTAAATATCAGTTAGAAGAATTTAATTATTATAAAGAAGTTGTCGAAGATTTTATAATTAAACAGGAGACTGAAAAAGTAAAAGTAACAGATTTTAGTTTACCATTTGATAAAGAGATAAAGCGGGAAAATAGTTTGAAATTATCTTTTCATTTATTTACAAAGGCTTTAGCAAAACACTTAGGAATTACAAAAGTTCCAGTTGAATTGATTAATTTTGGCCGTAAATATGAGAATGAGGATTATTATCAAACGGTAGGTGAGTTTTTAGATATTATTCCAGTGCTCGTTAATGTAGATGAAGCTGATATTACAGAAATAGTAGCAGACATCCAAAATAAAATTGATTATGCAGTTCGCCATAATATTAATTTTGTTACTTTAGCAAATAAAGAAGATAAAATAAATAAATTAATTATGCCGCAGACAAGAAATGAGCTAGATATTATTTATAATTATCAGGGCTTTGTGACTAAAGAAGAGCAGCGAATAGCAAAACTGTTTGGAATTAAATCAGATAATACTATTAGTCAGGAGTCTAAGTTAAGTAGTATTGAAGGTGATGTCTTTTATGATTCAGATCAGCTAACAATTAGGTTGATTTCTACACTAGCTGATTATACATCTACATTGGAGAAGACTATAAATGAATTGGTTGAGGATAAGGTTAAAATTTCTAAACCGTTATAAGAAACAAAGGGGGGGAGACTATGAAATATCAAAATTTGGTTGAAGTACTAGAGGATAAAATTAAAACTGGGAAAGGAATTACTTTTATAAAAAGCAGTAGTAATGAAAAGTTTATTGAGTATAAAGAATTGTACCAGGCAGCGCGTCAAATGTTGTTTATGTATCAGAAAAAAGGTCTGACTCCAGATAATGAACTAGTAATTCAGTTAGGTGATAACGAAGCTTTTTTGAAGACTGTCTGGAGTGGTTTTTTAGGGAATATGATTCCAGTACCGCTGGCAATTGGCTATAATGATGAGCATAGATTAAAATTATTGAAGGTTTTAATTAATTTAAATGATCCCCATTTAATTACTACCAGAAAGAATTTTGAAAGTATAGAAAAGTTTATGCTAGAAAATGGATTTAAGACTCACTTTGAGAGTTTAAAGGAAAAAACTTTGTTTTATGAACAACTGATTCAAAATGACAAACTTAGTGAAGTACAGCCTGGAGAATTAGATGAGACTGCTTTTATCCAATTTTCCTCTGGATCTACTGGTGATCCTAAAGGGGTAGTTTTAACACATGAGAATATAATTACCAATTTGCGGGCTATAGTTTATGAAACTAAAATGACCGAAGATGATTCTTCACTTAGCTGGATGCCTTTAACTCATGATATGGGATTTATTGGGTTTCATTTGGCTATGTTATATGGAGGGGTTAATCAATATTTTATGCCAACTAATTTATTTATCAGAACTCCTACACTCTGGATAAAAAAGGCTAGTAAACATCAGATTACTCTTACCTCTTCACCGAATTTTGGCTATAAGCATTTTTTAAATATCTATCACCGTAGAAAAAAAAGAAATGACTATAATTTTGATTTATCTTCAATAAGATTAATTTTTAACGGGGCAGAACCAATATCAAAAGAGTTATGTAACAGATTTCTTAATGAGATGGAGCAATATGATTTAAAACGGACTGCTATGTTTACAGTTTATGGACTTGCCGAAGCAAGTTTAGCTGTTACTTTTCCACCATTGGAAGAAGAATTTCAGTCTATTAAAGTTGATCGTAAATCTTTAAGAGTTAATTCCCCTGTGAAAGAACTTAAAGAGAATAATGATAACGCAGTAGATTTAATTGATGTTGGCTATCCAGTTAAAGACTGTAAGGTAAGAATTGTTGATGGAGATAATAAGCAACTTGATGAAAAAATGGTAGGCTATATCCAGATGAAAGGAGGTAATGTTACTGAAGGTTATTATAATGACAAACAAAAAACAGAAGAAGTTACCACTTCTGATGGGTGGGTTGATACTGGAGATCTTGGATTTATGAAAAATGGCCGACTAATTATAACTGGTAGAGCAAAAGAAGTTATATTTAGCAAGGGACAAAATTATTATCCGCATGATTTAGAAAGAATTATTGAAGAAGTAGATATTATTAAAGCAAATAAAGTTGCCTTTATTGGTTTTAATGATAACGAACTACGGGAAGACCAGATACTGGCCTTTATCAAATTTAGACGCAGCATTGAGAAGTTCATACCTATCCAGGAACAGATAAAGAAGGCTATAATGAAGAAAATTGGCCTTGAGGTAGAAGAAGCAATTCCAGTTAGAAAATTTCCTAAAACAACAAGTGGGAAAGTTAAAAGGTACAAATTAGCCCAGATGTATAGAGTAGGTAAATTTGATAATAAAATTAATGAAATTCATAAGTTAACGAAAACCAATCAGCAGGACCCAGAAGATAAAATGGAAACGCCTAGTACAGAATTAGAAAAACAAATAGCTGATGTATGTAAAGAAATTTTTGAGATAGATAGTATTGGAATTAATGAAAATTTCATTGAATACGGTGGAGATTCATTTAAATTAACCCAGCTCCATAATGAGTTAGATAAACTTTACCCTGGCAAATTAAAAGTAACGGACTTTTTTGAGTCGCCAACTATTTCTCAGATCGTTGACCTGCTTAAAGCTGATAAAAGATTTACTATTCCTGGGATAAAATTACCTACAGATTTTTTTAGACGAACTAATGATCAAGGAGCTTTATTTGCTTTTACAATAGAGAATGATCAATTAAGCAATTTAAAACAAATAGCAGAAAAAGAGGAAATAGAAATAACAGATATTTTAATTGCAGCCTATGCCTTTGTATTTAAGGAAATTGCAGAAATAGAGAAAGTTAATCTGGAAATTATTACTGAACAGCTGGAGTTTTTCAAATCTTTAACAATAGATTTTTCACAAGATTTTGTTAATTTTGGTGATTACTTTAAGCATGTCAATAAATTATTAGCCGCAAAGGATAGTGATAGGTTATATTCCTATTATGATCTGGAGAGATTGGAATTAGTCAAGGAGGAAACTACAGTTTTTCCTCTGTTTTATGAGCAAAAAAGTATTCAACAACAGGTTGATTTATTAAAAAATTATGATTTAGCTTTAGAGGTAGCTAAAAAAAAGCAGGATTCACTTGAAATTTCTTTACAGTTTGCTGCCAAAAGATTGAATAAAGATAAGATCAAAAAATTATTTGAAAATTACATTAACTGTATTAATTCTTTTATTGACAATTATCATCATAAGGGGGATTTATAATGAAAGAAGTTGCTTTATTATTTCCGGGACAGGGTTCTCAATATGTAGGAATGGGTAAAGAACTATGTAATGAGTATAAACTGGCGGAAGAGACATTTAAGGAAGCAAGTGAAGTTTTAGGGTTTGACCTTAAGGATTTATGTTTAACTGGCGATAAAGAAGAATTAAAACAGACAGAAAATACTCAGCCTGCTGTATTAACTCAGAGTGTAGCAGTTTACAGAGTATTAAATGAAAAATATAATTTAAAGCCAGTTTATTGTGCTGGACATAGTTTAGGAGAAATAACTGCTCTGACCTGTACGGGAGCAATTGATTTTACAGATGCAGTCAGGATTGTTCGAAAACGTGGTTTATTTATGAAAGAAGCAGCTGGAGAGGAAGCTGGAACTATGGCAGCAGTAATGGGAATGAAAGTAGAAGAGGTTGAACAAGCGTGTTTGAAGGTATCAGAAGCAAAAAAGGAAGTTATAATTTCTAATTATAATGCTCCTAATGAATTAGTTATATCTGGGTTTAAAGAAGGAATTGAACAGGTAAAAGAAGACCTGTCAGCTAAAGGAGCAGCTGTTATTCCCTTACAGGTAAGTGCTCCGTTCCATAGTTCCTATATGGAACAAGCTGCTGACAAATTAGAAGAAGAATTAAAAAATTATACTTTTCATCAGTTTAAGTGGCCAGTTATTTCGAATATAGATGCAAAACCTTATTCTGATCCCGAGGAAATAAGAGAAAGATTAAAGGAACAGATGGTAAACCCAGTATTATGGTCTAAGACCATTAATTTCCTTGAAATGGAAGAAGTAGAAGCAGTTATTGAATTAGGGGGTAAAGATGTATTAAAGAATTTAACCACTAAAATTACCGAGTCAATTACAGCTTATAGTTTTTCAGACCAACAACAGGATTTAAATAATTTTAATCAACTTTTAGCAGACAATGAACAAGAAGTTAAAAAGAAGGAACTAATTAATAAATGTTTAGCTACTGCTGTATGTACTAAGAATAATAATTGGAATAATGAAGAATATCGAAAGGGTGTTATCGAGCCGTATAATGAAGTTAGCGACCTGGCAAGTCAATTAGAAAAAAAGGATCAAGAACCAACGTTAGAAGAGGTGAAACAAGCACTAAAGATGCTGCGCTCTGTATTTAAAACCAAACAGGTACCTAAGGAAAAGCAACAGGAAAGACTTACGGAAATATTGGCTGCTACTCAGACAAGAGAGTTGTTTTCTGACTTTGAGGTTTAACTTAAATAAAATCAGGAAAGGAGGGTCAATATAAATGGCGGGAATCAACTCAATAGATTTAGAAGACCTTTCTAAAACAGAAGATATTGAGGTGGCTGAAGAATCTTATAAGGATATTGCTATTATCGGTATGTCTGGTATGTTTCCTCAGGCAAATAACTTAGACCAACTATGGCAGAATATAAAAGCAGGCCTATCTTCAGTAACAGAATTGCCGCAATCTAGAAAAGAGGATCTCAAAAACTATTTTTACTTTACAGACCAACAGACTGAAAATTCCTATTTAAGTGCGTCTTATCTTGATCAGATAGATGAATTTGATTATAATTTCTTTAATTTAACTCCTAAAGAAGCTAGTCTTATGAATCCAGCCCAGAGGCTTTTTCTTCAGACTTCGTGGCATGCTCTTGAACAGGCAGGTTATGCTGGAAATAAGTTAACAGGAACTAATACGGGGGTTTATGTTGGTTATATTGGAGATCATGAAGGTTATAAATATAAAGAAATGATCCGTGATGTAGAAGATGAAGCAGTTATGGAGATTTGTGCCCCGGGGAATTTACCTTCAATTATACCCAGTCGATTATCTTATCTGTTAGATTTAACAGGACCTAGTATGCTTGTGGATACAGCCTGTTCTTCTTCGCTGGTTGCTTTACATTTAGCCTGTCAAGGAATTAGGAATGGTGATTGCAATCAAGCTTTAGTAGGTGGGGTAAGAGTTAATTTGCTTCCTGTTGATGATAACTTTAAAATTGGAATTGAATCTTCTGATGGAGTAACTAGAACTTTTGATGATAATTCTGATGGAACGGGAGTAGGAGAAGGGGTAGTATCTATTATGTTAAAGCCCCTAGCCAAAGCCAGAAAGGATAATGATAATATTCAGGCTGTAATTAAGGGAAGTGCGATTAATCAAGATGGAAGATCAATGGGAATTACTGCTCCTAATTCTAAAGCTCAGGCTGATTTGCTTGTTGAAGCCTGGAAAGATGCTGGAATTGATCCAGAAACAATTTCTTATATTGAAGCTCATGGAACAGGGACTCCTTTAGGTGATCCCATTGAAATTGAAGGTATTAATCAGGCTTTCGAAAAATACTCCGACAAAAAACAATTTTGTGCAATAAGCTCAATTAAGTCTAATATAGGACATCTGTATGACGTTGCTGGATTAGCTGGAGTAGTGAAAGCCGTCTTAGCTCTTAAAGCTAAGCAGCTTCCTCCCTCAGTTAATTTTAATAAACCAAATAAAAATATTGATTTTGTGGAGTCACCTGTTTATGTATGTGATAAGCTGCGTCCCTGGCAAGTAGATAATCAGCCGAGAAGATGCGGAGTTAGTTCTTTTGGGTTTAGTGGCACTAATTGTCACTTAGTATTAGAAGAAAGCCCTATAGAGGAAGGAAGTTCAGTTGAAAATAATAATGAACCTCACTTATTTACTTTATCGGCTAAATCAAAAGAATCTTTTCAGGACTTAATTAATAAATATATTGAATTTTTAAGCAAAGAAGCTTCCGTTTCTCTAACTGATCTTTGTTATACAGCCGCCACGGGGAGGGGGCATTATAATTATAGATTAGCGGTTGTTGTAGATAGCATAGAGCAGTTAGAAGCTAAATTAAATTCTTTAAGTGATAATTTAGAAGAAGTGGCAAGAGATTTATACTGGGATTACCATCGAGTTGTAGATGATGAAACTAGGGTAAGTAACGAAAAGGATATAACAGAAACCAAAATAGAAGAACTAAGTGAACAGGCTGAAGATAAAGTTAATAATTACCTAGATAAAGAAGGAGAAGCACAAAAAATCTTAAAAGAATTAGCTTCCTTATATGTAATAGGAGCAGAAGTTTCCTGGGAGGCACTTTATAAAAATAAATTTCCGGCAGTTATTTCCTTACCTAAATATCCCTTTGATAAACAAAGATGCTGGTTAGATATCCCGGATTATCAACAGCAACTCAGACAGGAGATGTATTATGATTTAAAGTGGAAAAAGATTGACGGGGAGTTGACTAATCAAGAGGGACAAGGGAATCCTTCGGGGGCTGTTTTACTGTTTAAAGATAAACAAAATATTAGTAACCAACTGGTTAAACAACTCCAGGCTGAAAAAAGAGAAGTAATAGAAGTAGAATTAGGTCCAAGTTTTGTTCAGCAGGGAGAAAATCATTATCAAGTAGGTGCCCAAGCTGGTGATTATAAACAGTTACTGCAGGTAATTAAAAACCGTCAGATTTCACAGGTGGTGCATATAGCTTCTATAGGAAAAAAAACGTCCAATAATTTAAGTCAATTAAAAGAGGCCCAAGATCAAGGAGTTAAGGCACTATTTAGGTTTGCAAAAGCTTATTCACAGTGGGGGCAAGATAAAGACTGGGAACTGGTATTGATTTCAGATTATGCCCATCAAGTTACCGGCAGTGAACAGGTATTAAAACCAGAAAATGCTCCCTTGTATGCCCTGGGAAAGGTGATTGCCAATGAATATTCAACTATTGATTGCAAATATTTAGATATTGATAGTAGCATAGATAGTGAAATAATTAGTAGTTGGCTTAATTCTCCTGGAGATAAAGATGTAGTTGCTTACAGAAAAGGTAACTGGTATCAAAGAGAAATGCAGCCTGTAGAAATTGAAGATTTAATTGACCAACCAGTTAAATTAAAGGAAAGTGGAGTTTATGTTATCACTGGCGGAGCAAGTGGGATTGGAGCAGAAATTGCAAAATATCTAGCAACTAAGAAAAATATTAATTTAGCCTTAATTCATAGAACAAAGCTGCCTGCCCGGGATAAATGGGATCAGATACTGCAAGATGAAACAGGCTCGACCACCTATAATAGAATTAAGGTAATAAAGGAGCTAGAAAAGTTAGGGGCGGAAGTAGATTATATTAGTGCTGATGTAACAGATTATAATAAGCTGGAACAGGTCTTTAGAAATTTGAGAAATCAATTTAAAGCAATAAATGGAATTATTCATTGTGCCGGAATAATTAATTCCCACCCAATTAAGGATAAGTCAGAAAAAGAGTTTGTTTCTGGGTTAGCTCCCAAAATTACCGGTACCTGGATACTTAATGAAGTTACTAAAGAAGATAAGCTTGATTTCTTGATTTTATTTTCTTCTATTTCTACTCTTTTGTGTAGTAGAGGCTTATCTGATTATGCAGCGGCCAATACTTATTTAAATGCCTTTGCAGAGCAGATTAGAACCGAGGGCAGAAATGCTTTTGCTATTAACTGGCCGGCCTGGACAGAAGCAGGAATGGCTGCAACAGAAGAAAATGTAGAAACTATTTTTAAGGGGGTCAACAACGAATTAGCCTTAGCTTGCTTTGAGGAACTATTAAATAAGGAACAGAAAAATTTAATAGTAGGTGAGTTGAATTTTAATAGTAGATATATTGACTTGCTGGATTTAGTACCAGTGAATTTAGCGACTGAAATTAAAAATCAGATTAAAAAATATAAAAATAAAAGCGACCAGGGATTTAAACAAGTAGCAGCTGCCCAAAGTGAAGAGGTTACTTTAGTAGGTAAAGAAAGTCAATCATACACAGAAATTGAAAAGAAGATTGCTCAAATATGCAAGCGGGTTTTAGGTTTTGATAAGATTGATATTAATCAAAATTTCTTTGATTTAGGAGCCGATTCTATTCACTTATCACGGATGTTTGATTTATTGGAGGAAGAATTTCCGGGGATTCTAACAGTTGCTAAAGTATTTGCTCATCCAAATGTAAAAGCATTAGCAGAATATGTTACTGAACAGAAACAAAGTTCAGGTAAAGCTCAGAAAAAAATAGAGGGGGCCAGTGAACAAGAAGGAGCAAGAAGTAAGGATGTTGCTATTATAGGTATGGCTTTAAAATTTCCAATGGCCGATACACCTGACGAGTTTTGGGCCAACTTAAGAGCAGGAAAAGATTGCATAACTAAGCTGCCTGATTCTAGAAAACAGGATATTGAAGATTATTTGAATTTTCTAAATAAAAATGATCAGGAGTATGAACAGGCTGCTTACTTGCAGGAAATTGATAAGTTTGATTACGAGTTCTTTAACTTATCACCTCGAGAAGCATCACTAATGGATCCTAATCAACGATTGTTTTTGCAGACAGCTTATGAAGCAACTGAAGACGCTGGTTATGGGGGGCAGGCTTTAGAGAAAAGTAAAACAGGTGTGTTCGTTGGATTTTCAAATAATACTAATTGTGATTATTTAGATATGGTATCTGAGGTAGCACCGGATTCAGTAAAGTATGCTGTTCCCGGCAATCTAACTTCTATAATCCCTAGTCGGATTGCCTATGCTTTAAATTTAAGAGGACCTAGTATGCTTATAGATACTGCTTGTTCTTCATCCTTAGTGGCTATTCATAAAGCCTGTCAATCCTTACGAAGCAAGGAATGTGATTATGCTTTAGCTGGCGGAGTAAGATTAAAACTATTGCCTGTAGATGATGATGTAAAACTAGGGATAGAATCATCGACATATAAAGCTCGAACTTTTGATGATTCTGCTGATGGAACAGGTTTAGGAGAAGGGGTAGGAGTAGTGATGCTTAAACCTCTTTCTAAAGCAGTTGAGGATAAAGATAATATTTATGGGGTAGTTAAAGGAGGTGCCATTAATCAGGATGGGAAATCAGTAGGAATTACCGCTCCTAATACTGAAGCTCAAACAGAAGTAATTATTGATGCTTGGCAGGATGCAGAAGTTAATCCAGAAACAATTGATTTTATAGAAGCTCATGGGACAGCGACAGAACTTGGAGATCCCATTGAGATTGATGGTTTAACAGATGCTTTTTACCAGTATACGGATAAGAAAAATTTCTGTGCTATTAGTTCAATTAAAACAAATCTTGGGCACCTATTAGAGGGAGCTGGTATCTCGGCGACAATTAAATCTGTTTTATCATTAAAAAATAAAGAATTAGCGCCTTCATTGCATTTTGAGAAACCAAACAAAAGGATAAATTTTATTGAGTCACCTGTTTATGTAAATGACCAACTTTCTAAGTGGCAAACTGATAATAGCCCTAGAAGATGTGGCATCAGTTCTTTTGGCTTTGCAGGAACCAACTGTCATTTAATACTTGAAGAAGCACCTAAAATACCAGTAAGTAAATCTGATTCTTCTGTAAATTTTAATATCTTCACTATCTCTGCTAAAAAAGAGAAATTAGTTTATGAGCTAGTAGAAGAATATATTGAAACAATTACTGAGCGAAAGAAGGAATTAAATATAGAGAATTTATGTTACACATCTACTACCGGAAGAGGACATTATCAATCTCGATTGGCCTTGATTGTAGATAGTGTTGAGGATTTATTAACTAAACTTAAAGAAATAAAAACTTATGAAACTATGGATAAAATTAATCAGGAAGAAGTTTATTATGGAGAATGGTATGTTGTTAGTGAAGACAAAGAAAAGCTCGAGCAGTGGGATATTACTGAAGATAGATTAAAGGAAGTTACAAAAGAAGCAAATTCTATTATTAAGAAAATTACCAGTGAAGAAGACCTGGTCTCTAATTTTCAAAACCTATGTAAATTGTATACTAAAGGGGCAGATATTAACTGGTCTAAAATATATGAGGGCCAACAGCGAAAAAGAGTTAGATTACCTGTTTATCCATTTGAAGACAATAGATGTTGGCTTGATATCCCAGAGTACCGGCAGACAAAAGATTACAGGACAGATGATTATATTCATCCGCTAGTGGAACAATGTATTATTAAATCTAAACAGAATGATATTTATTTAACTGAATTTAATGTAGATAAGCACTTTGTTTTAAGAGAGCATAAAGTGCTGGGAGAGTATGTAGTACCGGGAGTTACTTATGTAGAATTAGCCAAACAGATAGGTAAATTATACTATGGAGAAGCTCCTCTTGAGCTTAAAGAACTGTCCTTTACAAAACCTGTTATTGTTGATGAGGGAGAGACAAAGCCGGTCCAAATAATAGTATCTGAAGAAGAAGATCATCTAGAATTTGTAGTTACCAGCCAGGATGAAGAAGAAGGAGATACCTGGGTTAATCACGCGGAAGGAAGAATCTATCAACCATCTGAGCCAAATAGAAACCTTGAATATAATCTAGACCAGTTAAAAGAAGAATGTTCGCAAGAAAAGATGACGAACATTAGCGTAAATGAGTTAGTAAAAGGCTTCTTTGAGTATGGACCGCGCTGGGAAAATTACCATACCTTAAATATGGGAGAGGAAGCAGGCTTAGCTGAATTTAAACTGGATGATTCCTTTAAACAGGATTTAGAAGATTATTATGTTCATCCTAGCTTGATTGACATGTCTGTTGGGGCCTTAGCTTTAACCTTAAATGGGAAATATGTTCCTTTAGCTTATAAATCATTTAAAATTTACGGGCCAACTCCCCAGGAGTTTTACAGTTATGTTCAGCAAAAAGATAAAAATGCAGGAGCAGGAAAAGAAGTTCTGCGTTATGATGCCCAGCTGATTGCTCCTGATGGAAGAGTATTTGCTGAAGTTAATGATTTTGCCATTAAAAAAGCTGATAAGTTTCAGTTACTAGTAGAGAATAATCGTTATTCCCAGCTAAATTGGGTAGAGCAGGAAAGAGTTGATACAGAACAGGAAAAATCAGAAACAGTTCTGGTATTTACAGCTGATAATAATTTAAGTCAGGAAGTAATATCTGAACTTGAGACTAAAGGAGAAGTAATAACTGTTAGTTATGGAGAGAGTTATGATCAGGTAGATGAATCTAGCTATATTATTCAAAATAAAGCCTCAGATCATAACCGGCTGATTGAAGAATTACAGGATAAAGATATAGACAAGATTATCCATTTAGTTACTACGAGTGATCAATCCTTTCCTCAATCTATAACTGACCTGGAAAGTTATCTAGAAGAGAGCCTATATAGTTTATTTTATATGGCCAAAGGATTAGACAATAGCGATGATAATTTCAAGGTAGTCTTAGTATCTAAGTATGCTAATTCTGTTAATGAACAGGAAGAAACAATTTATCCTCATAGGGCAAGTATGCTAGCTTTAGGAGAAGTAGTGGATAATGAACTAAGCAATATTAACGTTAAATCTGTAGATATAGATAACAAGGCAGATGCTCAGACAATTGTGAAGGAAGTTTTTGCTCACAGGGAAAGTAAAATTGCTTATAGGGAGCATAATAGGTACGCAGAAGAGCTAGATATTTGCGAAATTGGTCAGTTTGAGGATAACAATTTAGAAATTAGTCCCCATGGTGTTTATCTAATTACCGGAGGTACCGGGGGGATTGGTTTAGAAATAAGCAAATATTTAGCTTCTAAAAATAATGTTACAATCTGTCTTGTAAGCCGCTCTGGTTTACCACCTAGAGAAGAATGGGATCTAATATTAAACAGAGCAGAAGATGAAAAATACTGTAAGGCTATTAAAGCAATTAGAGATATAGAAGCAAAGGGATCACAGGTAGTCTGTTTTAAAGCTGATGTAACTGAAAAACCAAGAATTGAAGCAGTGATTAATGAGATTACTGAGGAATACGGCAAACTTAATGGTATTATTCATGGAGCGGGAATTGCAGGTGAAGGATTTATTACTGATAAAGATAAAGAAACACTGGAGCAGGTTATTAAGCCTAAGATTCATGGGACCTGGGTTTTAAATCAAGTTACTAACTCGCTTGAGTTAGATTTTATGGTTTTATTTTCTTCAGTAGCTACTGTACTTAGATACCCTGGGCAAGCTGATTATACTGCTGCCAATGCTTATTTAGATTCCTTTGCGGGTTTGGGCAAGCTACAGGATAGAAAAATAACAACAATTAATTGGACTGCCTGGAAAGAGACAGGTATGGCAGTTGATTATGGAAAAGACGTAGATACCTTATTTAAAGCAATCTCTACTGAAGAAGCAATTTCTGCTTTTGATGAAGTGTTAACTAAAGAAGTTTCCCAGCTAGTAGTAGGAGAAATTAATTATTCTCTGTTAGCAACTACTGATAACTTTTCTATTAATTTTGGTAATACAATTAAAGAGCGTAAAGAAAGATTTGCAAAGAAAAACCGCAGTACTAATCAAGAAGTAACGGAAGTTAAATTAAAAGGAAAAGCTGACCAAGATTATAACCAGATTGAACGAAAAGTATCTCAGATCTGGGCTAATGTGTTAGGAAGAAAAGAAATAGATATCCATAAACAGTTCTTTGACTTAGGAGGCGATTCAATAATAGCTTCTCGACTTTATGATCAAATTGAACAAGAATTTCCTAATGTGTTAGATATAACTGATGTGTTTTCTTATTCAACGGTGCATAAGATGAGCACGTATATAGAAGAAAAGCTAACTCAAAATGAAGAAGTTGCTGCTACAGAAGAAGCAGTGGAGGAGGAAGAAACAGGGGTGGAAGAGATTGAAAAAGCACTGGAAAAAGTTGAGGCTGGTGAATTGTCAATAGAAGAAGCAGATAAAAAATTATCAGAGGGAGGTAGTTAAGAATGGAAAAGATAAAAGAATATATTTTTGAAGAAGTTGCTAATGGGAAGCTGACAAAACAAGAAGCGGCAGGTATGTTAAAAGAACTATATAGTGATAATGAGGCCAATTTAGATCAGGAAATTGCTGTGGTGGGGATGGATTGTAAATTTCCTAAAGCAAACAATCTGGAAGAATACTGGCAGAATATAAGAAATGGAGCCTGCTGTATTGATGATTTTCCAGAGCAGAGAAAAAAAGATACCGATTTATTATTACAAGAAGATTATGATCAAGACCCTTATCAACGCCAGGGCTATCTAGATGAAGTAGATAAATTTGGTCCTCTATTTTTTAATATTACTCCCGATGAAGCGGATAAGATGGCCCCGGCCCAGAGATTGTTTTTAGAAAGCTCCTGGAAAGCTTTAGAAGATGCTGGTTTAGCAGGAGGCCAGTTAGAAGGTACAAAAACAGGAGTTTATGTGGGCAAAGCTCATTTATTAGAACCCCTTTACAAGCGTTTTTTTGCTGAAGATGAAGACCGAGAGGGGGTAGATATGCTGGGCTGGACAGGTTCAGTTGATGGTTTACTGGCCAGTAGAATTTCCTATTATCTTAATCTAAGGGGACCAACAATGATAGTTGATACTGTCTGTTCCTCAGGGTTAGTTTCTACTCATCTAGCCTGTCAAGGATTAAAGACTGGGGAATGTGATGTGGCTATTGCTGGCGGAGTAAGCATGATTTTACATCCTTTAAAGAAAGACCAAATTACTATGTTAGAGTCTCCAGATGATGTATTAAGGCCCTTTGATAAGGATTCAAATGGTACTGTCTGGGGAGAAGGAATTGCTTCTGTAATTTTAAAGCCTTTAGATAAAGCAATTGAAGATAGAGACAATATTTATGGTGTTATAAAAGGGACTGATATTAACAACGATGGGGCTTCTAACGGTATAACAGCTCCCAATCGCGATGCTCAAGAAGATTTGCTAATTGACCTCTGGAAAGATATTGATTTTAATCCCGAAGATTTGACTTATTATGAAGGCCACGGAACTGGAACCCCTCTGGGAGATCCTATAGAAATTCAATCGCTTACTAATGCAGTAGAAAAATTTACGGATCAAAAAAACTTCTGCCCTATGGGCACAGTAAAATCAAATGTTGGACATTTAGTGGGGGCTTCGGGGGTAGCAGCTTTAATAAAAACTATGCTGATGTTAGAACATAGAGAAATTCCTCCCACAGTAAACTATACTGAACCAAACCCCTACATTGATTTTGAAGAGGCTCCAGTATATATCAATACTGAATTAAAAGAAGTAGATGAAAAAGAATCTCCAATGACCATTGGTATCAATTCCTTCGGAATCAGTGGAACTAATGGCCATCTACTGGTAGAAGAGCCGCCTGAATTGGAGCGGGAAGAGAAGATAGAAGATAGAGACCATATTTTCACTTTATCTGTAAAGAAAGAGTCTCTATTAAAAGATTATATAGAATCTTTTCTGGAATTTTTAACTGACAATCAAAGTATTAATCTTGCTGATGTGTGTTATACAGCTACTACAGGCCGAGGTCATTATAAATATCGTTTAGCAGTAATAGCCGAGGATATAACTGAGTTGATTGAAAAGCTAACCAAAATAAGTAAGTTAGACAAGATAGCCAGCATTCCAGAGGAAAGAATTTATTATGGTGAGCATAAAGTTGTAGTCAAATTAACTGATGTTGATGATAAAACTCTGATTACTAAAGATAAAAGAAAAGAAATAGAGGAACAAGCAGAAGTAAAGATAGATCAGTTTATCAACTCTGGGAAGCAGCAAAGTAAAGTATTAGATGAAATAGTCCACTATTATATTAGAGGAGCAAATTTAAACTGGAATAAGTTATATAATAAAGCTGCTATTAAAAAGATAAGTCTGCCCACTTATCCTTTTGAGCAAAGAAGATGCTGGGTACCTGAAGATGAACGTAAAACAATTAATTCTAAAGAGGGGTGTTAACTTATGAAAAAGGAAGAATTAATGGAATTAGCTAAAGAAAAAATTTCAGAAGTTGTAGGTTTTGAACCAGAGGAAATAGATGAACATAAGAATTTTTTAAAGATGGGGATTTCATCTATTCAGGCGGTTAAAATTATTAATTTAATTCAAAAAGATTTGGATCTAGATTTAAATCCAGCCGTTATGTTTGAATATGAAACGTTAGTGGAATTAATTGATTATTTTGCTGAAAATGAGGAGGAGATAAGCAATGAATAATAATGAATATTTTAGTCATTTAAAAAAGTTTTTGGCTGGAGGAGTACATTATAATTTCCAGCTCCCCTGGGAGGAAAAACCAACTCCTTTTAAAGAAGGTCAAGGGTCGCGATTGTGGGATTTAGAAGGTAATGAGTATCTTGATTTTTATGCTAAATTTGGAGCAATGATTCTAGGGCATAATCATCCTCAATATAATCAAGCTTTAAAAGAAATGGTTGACCAAATAATGGCAGTTAATCACTGTGATCTTGATGTTGAGGTATCAGAACTGCTAGTTAATCATATCCCTTGTGCTGAGAAAGTAAGGTTTGGGTTAAGTGGAACAGAGACTGTTCAGAATGCTCTACGGTTGGCCCGGGCTCATACAGAGAAAAATAAATTCATCCGCTTTATTGGTCATTATAATGGAAATGCTGATAATGTATTAGGTGGAAAAATGAAAGATCGAGATCATCCAGTTCCTGTTGAATATAAGGGAGATTATAAAGGAACAGCAGGCCGAGCCGATAACATTATGGAAAATCAGTCTTTTCTAATCCCGTGGAATGATATTGACTTTCTAGAAGAGGTTGTTGAGAAGTATCAAGATGAGATTGCTGCTGTTTTAATGGAACCAGTCTGTATCAATGGGGGCGCAATCATGCCTAAAGAAGGTTACTTACAGGAAGTGCGTGATTTATGTGATGAATACGGAATTGTGCTTATATTTGATGAGATTATTACTGGTTTTAGAATGGGATTATCTGGTGCTCAGGGTCGTTTTGGTGTAACTCCTGATCTAGCTACTTTTGGGAAAGCAATTGCTGGTGGAGGTGTTCCAATATCTGTTTTAACTGGGAAAGATGAAATAATGCAATTGCTGGTTGATAAAGAAGTAACCCATGCTGGTACCTTTAATGGCTATCCTTTAGGTTTGGCAGCAATTAAAGCAACAATTGAGATACTAAGTGAAGATGGAGCTTATGAAAAAATGAAAAAACATACAACTGAAATACATGATATTCTACTTGCAGAAGCAGATAAGCTAGATATTCCACTTACCATTCAAGGCCCTACTAGCTGTGCAAGTTATCACTGTACAGAAGAAGAAATTACTAAAGCTGAAGACTGGGATAGTAATACGATGCTTAAAGATGTGATTATTAATACTGAATTAGCTCAAGAAGGGATATTGATTTCTACAGTATCACGGATTTATCCTAATTTAAGTATTAATGAACAGGATGTAGAATTCTTTAAAGAAAGGGTTTCCGCTGGTTTAGAAAGAGCTAAAAAAACTTTTGATGAAATATATGA
>CAYFUT010000021.1:1480-38110 GCA_964346395.1 uncultured Halobacteroidaceae bacterium | reverse complement strand
TTATTAGTGTTACAGAAAATAACAGAATAACCAGCTTCCCGAGCTTTATCCTCAATCCCTTTCGCTACTTCCGGAAAGAAAGGATTACTTATATCAGGTATTACTAAACCGAGGGTATTTGTCTTTTGCAGTACTAACCCCCGAGCAATACCATTTGGATTATAACCTAATTCATCAATTGCCTGCTCAATTTTCTGCTTAGTTTCATCACTAACATCAGGTTTGTCATTCAAAACTCGAGAAACAGTTGTCGGCGAGACCCCGACTTCCTGAGCAATATCTTTAATAGTCACTCCCATAATACTCACTCCCCTTATGTACTTATTACTAAAAAAGTTATCGGTATCGTTCCCGTTAACGTTTTCGGTGGACTAATAAAAAAAGAATCCACTTTATCTAGAAACAACCTTCTCGCCTGAACGAGAAAGTTCTTCCCTGATAATGTGGATTCTTATTAATAGGTTATAGTGAATTATATTCCACTTAACTAAATATATTTTGTTTTTGATTATCTTAATTAAATTATAAGTGTTTTATCGCAAATTGTCAAATAAAAATTTAAAAAACACAGGAGCTAAACAGCCCCTGTGCTGTTAATAATTTGCTACTTTAACTGCTCAATGATATCTTCAGCAATATCTTCCGCCACAAAACCATACTTTTCAGCTACTTCTTCTCCCGGCCCGCTGGCTCCAAAGTCTTCTACACTCACCAGGTGATAATTATCAGTCAATAACTCATGCCAACCCTGGCTGACTCCGGCTTCCAGAACTACCCGGAAGCGGTCTTTGCTGCCCAGTACATTGCTGATATATCCTTGGTCCTGCTCCATAAACTTACCTCGGTTAGGAACCGAAACTACTCGATTATTATATCCTTGATCATCTAAAACTTCACTTACTTCTACTGCTAGCGATACTTCGCTGCCGCTGCCCATCAGTACTACTTCTGGGTTTTCTTCTTCTTTTACTACATAACCGCCTTTTTCGGCCGGTTCAACTCCCTTTTCTTTATCAATATGCGGCAGGTTCTGACGAGTTAAGATCAGGGCAGTTGGCCCGTCTGTCCGCTCCATAGCCTGCATCCAGGCTGCTTTAGTCTCTTCCTCATCGGCTGGTCGAATTACTTCTAGGTTAGGAATTAACCGCAGAGATTCTACATGTTCTACCGGTTGATGGGTAGGTCCATCTTCACCAATATGAATAGAATCGTGAGTGAAAACATAAATTACCGGCTGTTCCATCAAGGCAGCCATTCTGATTGAACCCCGCATATAATCGGAAAAGACAAGGAAGGTAGCTACAAACGGCCGCAAACCACTGTGTAAAGAAATTCCATTGGCAATAGCTCCCATAGCATGTTCCCGGACACCAAAGCGGAAGTTGCGTCCGCCGTATTCTCCGGCCTGAATTTCACCGTAATCGTCTAAATAAGTCTTATTAGACGGTGCTAAATCTGCCGAACCGCCGACCAAATACGGAACTAAATCGGCAATCTTGCGTAAAGTTGGCCCGGAAGCTTTACGGGTAGCCCGCGGGGTATCCAGCTCTACATTTTCTACTGCTTCCCCTAAATACTCAGGCAGTTCTAAATTATTAGCTTCTTCCCATTTAGCCTTTAAATTAGGATTAGCTTCCGCCCACTCAGCAAATTTTTCCTCCCATTCTTCTCGTTTTTTAGTCAATTTTTTTCTTTGATCCGCAAAATAAGCTTTTACATTATTGGATACATAAAACTTCTCATCTACTGGTAATCCTAAGTTTTCTTTTAAACCAGCTACTTCTTCTTCTCCCAATGGTGCTCCGTGAGAAGAAGCACTCCCTTCTTTCGTTGGCGCTCCATAAGCAATATCAGTCTTAGCATCTATTAATGTCGGCTGGTCAGTCACTTCTTTAGCTTCTTTAATAGCTTCTAAAAGCACCTCATCATCATGTCCATCTACATCTTTAATCACATGCCAACCTTGTGCTTCAAAGCGCTCAACCACTGATTCAGTAAAGGTGATATCTGTACTACCCTCAATAGAAATTTGATTGTCATCATAAATCGCAACTAACTTTCCTAATCCTAAGTGTCCAGCTAAGGAAGCAGCCTCGGCAGTAATGCCTTCCATCATGCAGCCGTCACCTAAAATAGTATACGTGTAATGATCGATAATTTCATGCTCAGCAGTGTTGTACTTGTCAGCTAGCATTCTTTCTGTAATAGCCATCCCCACTGCATTACCGAATCCTTGGCCTAACGGCCCAGTAGTCGTTTCTACAGCTGGAGTTTCATTATATTCCGGGTGCCCAGGCGTCTTAGAATCCAACTGGCGGAAATTCTTTAAATCCTCCAGAGAAATATCATATCCGGATAGATATAATAGTGAATATAACAGCATAGAACCGTGCCCGGCTGATAATACAAACCGATCTCTATCGGACCACTCCGGGTGAGTGGGATCATGATCCATTACTTCCCCAAATAAAACTGCTCCTATATCCGCACAACCAATCGGCATACCCGGATGTCCAGAGCCTGCTTTTTCTACTCCATCAGCTGATAACCCTCTCACTACATCTGCTACTTCTTCTAACAATTTGCATCCCCCTTTATTATAAGATTATTTAGTCACTACTCCCAATTTTCCCTATCATATCCTTCTGGAAAACCCAAAGAACTCCTTTTTATTTTTTACTTCCTCACATTTATTTATCCAAGTCAAAAAATAATTCACTATAATTATGTACTTCTTATTCTTCCCCAAATTTATTATCGATTATTTTTTCCAAGGTAGCAAGCGCCTCCTGAGCATCAGGACCTTCAGCTTTAAGAGTTACTCTTGTATCATGCGTCACTGCTAAACTCATAACCCCCATAACACTTTTAGCATTAACTTCCTGTCCATCATAAACCAGGCTGATTTTCGATTCGAAATCTTGAGCTGCATCTACCAGCATAGAAGCCGGTCGGGCATGAATTCCTGTTTTATTCTTTACTTTTACAGTTTTGGCTGCCATTTATTACCCTCCAATCACTCTTAATAGTTTTACAACGATATGGTACCAACAATACTCAAACAATGCAAGGAAATTAATTAAAGAAATTTAATTTTAAAATTTAGATTGGAGATTAAAAACAGGCCAACTAACAAGTTGGCCTGTTGATTGGTTTCTTTATATCATTAACTTATCTTTCTTCTTGTTCAGGAGTTTCTTCTCCGTGCAGTATTCGCCTAGCAATTCCTGTCAAGAACTGAGCAAGATCATCAAAAACAGAATAAAAAGCTGGTAAGATTAACAAAGTTAAAATGGTAGCGAATAATAAACCGCCGACTACTACTACTGCCATCGGCTGCTGAACTTCAGCTCCTTCTCCAACACCAATTGCTATCGGAATCAAACCTAACACAGTAGTCAAAGCAGTCATCATAATCGGCCGCAGGCGAACGGGACCAGCCTTTAAAATTGCTTCTTTTCGTTTCTCCCCTTTTGCTCGGCGAGTATTAATATAATCAACCATCACTATCGCATTATTGACTACAATTCCCGCCAGCATAATCATCCCGATAATCGCTGGTACACTCAAGGGAGCATCAACAACTGCCAGCCCCAAGATAGCTCCAATTAATGCTAAAGGTACAGTAAACATAATAGTAAACGGATGAACTAAGGATTCAAACTGCGAAGCCATAACCATATAAACCAGAATAATGGCCATTACCAACGCAAATCCTAGATCGCCAAATGACTTCTGCATATCCTCTACCTGTCCGCCGTAATTAACCGTATATCCCGACGGTAGACGCACATTGCTTTTCACTCGGTTTTGAATATCATTCTTGACTGCACTCAGGCTGCGGCCGTAAAAATCAGTCTGAACTCGAACTATCCGCTGCTGATTTTCCCGTTCTATACTAGTTAAGCCGCTGGTCATCTTTACCTCAGCAATCTGAGCCAAGGGAACTGTTGTTCCCTGCGGTGAGGTTAGCTGTAAATTCTTTAAGTCATTAATGCTGTTACTCTCTTCTTTCTGCAGCTGCAGTTGGATATCATATTCATCACCGGCTTCTTTATATCTAGTTACTACCTGCCCTTTGATAGCAGTTTTAACAGTCGAAGCCACCTGTCCTACATTAAATCCTAATTCAGTTGCTAATTTCCGGGCCAACTTAATTCGAATTTCCGGTCGGCTTTCACTTAAACTAGTATCCACATTTCTAGTTCCTGCTACCTGCTCTACTTCTTGCTGAATAGTCCCGGCTAACTCGGTTAATTGGTCAATATCTGAACCCTGAATCATAACTTCAATTGGCGACCGCCCACTGCCGGCTCCACCGCCGACAACGCTGGTCTGGGGATTAATCTTTATCTCGGCCCCAGCTATATTCTTAACTTTCTCCCGCAGTTCTTCCACTACTTGGCTAGTACTGCGGTCTCGCTGTGATAAATCTTTTAGTTTAACTGAAATCTGTCCTTCATTAGAACTAGCACTACCCATCATCCCGCCGGAACCTCCGGCTGTACTATAAATTATATCTACCTCAGGAATATCTTTAACATACTCTTCAACCTGGTTAATCACCGAATTAGTTTCATCCAGTACTTTACCCTGGGCCAACTGCACATCAACGGTAAAGGCACCTTGGTCAGTTTTAGGAATGAACTCTGATTCCAGCGGAATAAATCCCGTCTGCACTCCGAGACCAATCAGAATAATTCCTACGACTACTAAAGCTACTACTAAATATCTCCAGTTCAATGCTTTTTTCAAGATTCGCTGGTAGCCCTTTCTGACTCCAGTAAATTTAAACTCTTCTTTTACACTGTTAAATTTCTTCTTCACGGTCAGCAATTTGGACGATAACATGGGAATCAACGTCAGCGCTACCCCTAACGATGCTAACAGCGAAAAGGTAACCGTTAACGCCAGCGAACCAAAAATCTGAGAAGCTAAGCCTTCTACGTAGACTATCGGTAAAAATACGGCTGCAGTAGTCAGCGTGGAAGCAATAATTGCCGTTCCTACTTCCGAAGTCCCCGTCTTAGCTGCTAAAATTCTGCTTTCACTCTCCTGCCGATGGCGATAAATATTTTCTAACACCACAATTGCATTATCAACTAACATCCCAATTCCCAGGGCAATACCGCCTAACGTCATTAGATTCAAAGTCAAATCAGAAAAATACATCAAAGTAAAGGCTACAACTACTGAAATAGGAATTGCCGTACCGATAATTAAAGTCGTTCTGATATCTTTTAAAAACAACAGCAGCACAATAATCGCTAGTACTGCTCCTATCAGCGCATTCCGCTTCACATTATCAACTGCTTCCTGGATAAATTCGGCCTGATTGCGGACTATTTCCAGATTAACAACAGTTCCCACCTGCTGCTCTAAATTAGTCAATTCCTGCTTAACTTGATTGGCCACTTTTACTGTATTGGCATCACTCTGCTTTTGAATTGATAAGCCGATACTCCGGTTTCCATTCAGATAAGTATACTGGTCTGCCTCTTCAGTAGTATCTTTGATCTCAGCAATTTCCTGGAGGTCAACTTTCTGCCCCTGAGAATTAGTCAGTTCTAAATCCCTTAGCTGCTGTATACTGCTAAATTCCCCTGCTGTCTTGACTAATAGTTCTTTATTTCCTTCCTGAATTGTACCGCCTGATAAGTTAAGATTAGACTGGCGAAGATTAGAACTTACCTGCTGTAGAGAAAGTCCGTAAGCCATCAGTTTCTCTTGGTCGACATTCACTTTTATCTCCCGCGCTAAACCACCCGAAATACTAACGGAAGCTACCCCCGGAATTCTCTCCAGTGAAGGCTTGAATACATCTTCCGCTAACTTCTTCAGCTGCTGCAGATCTCCCTGCCCCGACATGCCAATCCGCATAATCGGCATCTGCGTCGGATCAAATTTTAATACTCGCGGACTATCAGCATCATCGGGAAGGCGTTCTTCTAACAGCGAAATATTCTCGCGCATATCCAGGGTAGCAAAGTTTAAATCAGTTCCCCAATCAAACTCTACAATCACCATTGATTGATCCGGATTACTAATTGATATTATATTCTTGACATTATCTACTGTGGCAATGGATTCTTCTACCGGCCGCGTTACAGTATTTTCTATCTGTTGCGGCCCGGCTCCATCATAGCCGGTAAAGACAACAGCATAAGGTAAATCAAGTTCTGGTAATAAATCTACCGGTAACTTAGAAAGCGAGACCCCACCGATCAATAACACCAGCAGGGTAATCATAACTATCGTTACCGGCCGCTCAACAGAAAAATCGGAAATCTTCATTTATTGATCACCCCGGCTTACTACCTTTACTTTATCCTGTCTAGATACCTGTTCATTGCCGTCTACAATTACTTTATCGCCCGGCTTTATTCCCTCAGTAATCACTACCTGCTGTTCATTGCTTACATCAGTAGTTACTTCTTGATAAACTGCCTGCCCATCTTCTACCAGATAAACATAATCTTTATCAGCAGTAGTTAAGACTGCTGTCCGCGGCAGAACTACTTTATCTTCTCTAACTGCAGTTTGGAATTTAACTGCTCCGTACATCCCCGATTTGAGTTCCCGGTCAGAATTATCAACCACAACTTCCACTAAAAACTTTCCCTTTCTAGGGTCTGCTTCCGGGCTAATAGTATTAATCCAGCCCTGATAAGTTTCTTCTAGAGCAGAAAAGGTAATCTTAACTTGTTCTCCCTGCTCCAATTGATTTATATGCCGCTCACTTACATAAGTCATGATTTTCATCTGTTCCAACTGCAGCAGCGAAACAACCGGCTGTTGGGCTGCTACTTCCCCAGCTTCTACATTAACCTGAGATACAATTCCCGCAATAGGAGCCTCAACTTCTGTCTTAGCTAACCTCGATTGAGCTGATCTCAGCCCTACTTTAGCCTGTTTAACCTGTGCTTTAATCGACTTGATTTGTTCTTCGGTAGCTCCCTTTTTTACCATTTTTAAATTTTCTTTTGCCGATTGGTAACCGCTTTTGGCGGCTATATATTGGCTTTCACTAGCTTCTAACTGCTGTTCAGAAATTACATCTTTCTCAAATAATTTCTGCTGGCGTTGGTAGTTCTTTTTGGCCTGTTCATAGTTAGCTTCTGCCTGCTCCACCTGGGCTTTCAGCTGGGCCAACTTCTCTTCCTGCGGATCAGCCTGCACTTTATCTAAATTAGCCTGCGCTACTTCTACATTGGCCTGCGCCTGATCTACCTGAATCTGGAGATCTTCTTTATCCAGCTGCACTAATTTCTGCCCTGCTGTTACTTGATCACCAACTTCTACCTTGACTGCTGCTACTCTGCCCTGTACCTGCGGCGTCACCTGTACTTTATTTATCGGTTTAGCCTGACCTACTACCGTCGTATAACTAGCCAGAGTTCCTTTCTGAGCAGTAACAGTCTCTACCGGAACAGCTGTTTCCTGCTGCTTATCTTCCTGCTGTTGGCCCTGGTTGCCACCACAGCCCACCAAAGTACCCAACAAAATAACAGCCAATATTATTCCTACTAACTTAGTTGTCTTAAAACTCATTTTGTCCCCTCCTTAACAGCAATTGACTTCCCCAGCACTTTCTTTAGTTTAGCTGCTGCTAAATTATAATCATAAACTGCCTGATAATAATCAGTTTTTACTTCTCCTAAAGTAGTCTGAGCTTCTAAAATATCGGACGTTGTCACCATTCCTTCTTCATATTTTAATTCTACTTGCTCTAAATTTTCCTCTGCTTTCTCCAAATTAAGCTTTGTCAGCTCAATCCGCTGCTGGGCTTCATCCACACTTAACAATGTCTGCTGCACTTCCAGCTTGATTCCCTCTTTAGCCTGTTCTTTACTAGCAGCAAATTTATCTAATTGACTTGCTACCTGCTTTACTTTAGCTTCTTTGCGGCCGCCGGAGAATAAATTATAACTGGCAGTGACCATTACCTGCCAATCGCCTTCCGCATCTTGTAAGCTGTCCCAATCGGTACCCTGCTGCTGATAATTCCCCATTAAATTAAGATTCGGCAGCCATTTATCTTTCTTGGCGCGCTCTAAATTCAGTTTTAAATTTTCTTCCTGTAAGTTTAATAACTCAATCTGAGCTCTATGTTCTAACGCATACTGATAAGCTTCTTCCGCCGGTAACTGCTTAACTTCCTCTTGGGTCAACTCTTCTTTTAAACTAAGTTTAGTCTTATCTTGTATATCCAGTTCATTCTTTAAAGCCAACTTCGCCATCTGCAGTCTATTTTTAGCCTGGAGAACTCCCTGCTGGGCCCGCGTATGATTAACTTTAGCCTGCAGGAGATCAGTCTTGGTAAACATCCCTACCTCGTAGTTAGCCTCAGCTACTTCCACAAAATTCTGCGCCTGCTCAACCCGCTGCTGGGCTACCTCCAACATTTTTTCTGCTTTCAATAAATTATAATATTGTTCTAATACTTGATAAATAACTTCCTTCCGCTTCTGTTCTAACTCTAACTCAGCTATTGCTAACCCTTTCTTAGCCTGGTTCCAGCCTGACCAGAGCTTCCCGCCTAAATAAAGCGGCTGCTGTAAGCTAAGTTCAACAGAATAATTATCTTTAGATCCAACTTCTATTTCCTTAGTCTTAGGACGCATAGTTTCCGGATCAATCTTAATAGTCCCATCCGGATTAAATAAATATAATGAACTAGTCGGCTTTTCATCCAGCCTAGTATAATTTGCCTTTAAGTCCACTGTCGGCAAAAATCCGCCCCCGGCCTCACTTAGTTTCGCCTGAGCTGATTTAATTTCTGCACGCAATTTAGTAATTTCTTTACTATTTTCCAATCCTAACTTAATTACTTTTTCTTTACTTAATGTCTTAGTTTCTTCGGCTGCTGCTGGAACAGCACTAACTAATACTAATAATAATAACAAACTAATAATTTTCTTCTGATTCACTTGTATCCCTCCTCAATTACTAACCTCTGAAATTATTGACTACCTGGTCAAAAACAGCCAAAATAAAATTGACTGTTTAGTCAGTCGGTATTTTCATTATAAACTATACAGGCAATTATTGTCAAGCTTTAACTCCATTAAAAAATAAATCTTCAATTACTGCTTGTTTAGCTTCTATATCTTTTCTCTGTTCACAAAAATGGGGATTGTAAACACTAATCATCCCCTGCAGTAAATTAGCTGCTTCCTTACTGTTAAGATCTTTTCTAATTGTTCCTTCCTGCTTCCCTTCTTCAATCACCTGCGTAGTCAATGCCACAGATTGGCGGCGCAAATCAAGCATATTTTCCTTAAATTCAGGACTAATACTGACAGTATTTTCTTGATACATTTTAGAAACTTCTTGACTATTAGCAAAAAACTCTAACACTAGCTTGATTATCTCTTCTAACTTCTCCTCAGCCAACTGGTCAGCCGTTACCTTTTCTTCAATCCGCTGGTTTAATTTCTTAATTCCTGATAATAAAATTCCTTGGAATAAATCCTGTTTGCTGTCAAAGTACCAATAAACTGTTCCTTTAGCTACTTCTGCTTCATCAGCAATTTCACTGACAGCCGTCTTGTGGTAGCCCTGCTGCGAAAATAATTTTAGGGCAGCGGCAATTATCCGCTCCTGTTTTGATTCAGTTTCCATATTTAATTTTCCTCCTCTCTTTATTGACCAGTCAGTCAACTTCAGCTAAATAAATTATACCAGCTTTCTAGATTAATGTCAAAAGTCAATATTTTTTTCTTCTCCGTTGACGCCTAATCCGAGAAACAACGCTGTATAAATCTTTCTGCCTCTGATCTATCGTATCGATAGTCTGCTTAAGATTTCTTTCCCCTTGTCTGATATTATCTAATTTTTCGTCTATTTGATCCAGCCTGTGTTCTATATGATCTAACTTATCAATTAAATTGGCTTCCGAAGCTCCAATCCGCCGGTTCACAATTTTTATTATCTGTGCAATAACTTTTCTGTAGATCATGTTCACCACTCCCTTTCTCCTGCTAGTTATATTATACCACATTTTTTCAGTTTTGGCTATAGAAAAAAGCCGCCTAACGGCGGCTAAAGTAAATTATTATTTAAAAATTAAATGTGCCCGAGAAATTAACATAGGCATCAGAATCAGCGGCTAAATTAAAGTCAATAAACGGTAGATTTAAGCCGACTCCACCAGTGATAGTTCGCTGATCTCCATCCTTTATATCAGTTCCATAAACTCCCCCGCGGACAGAAAAGGGACCTACTGTTCCTTCAGCACCTAAGCGTTGAACTTTTTTAGCTGCTCCGGTCGGTTCTAAGATCTCTAAATCGCCGGCTACTCTAGCTGACAGCACTTCTACCAGCGGGAATTTAAAGGTAAGACCAGTACCTAAAGTTACACTCCGCTGTAAAGTTGGATAATCCGCATCTAAAGTAGAAAATGCATTTCTAACAGTTACTCCCGCTTTGGCATTTAAAATATCAATATCCGATAAAGTAGCCAGCGCACCTACATCGGCTCCAAACCCTGTCTGGGGTTCATTATCTGAAGTAGCAAACTTATAACCGATATCCTTTTCAACATCTAAATCATTAAGAGTAGCGTCTTCTTCTAAGTGAGCTTTGAATTTGGCTCTATCCGAGCGCATATAAAGAAATTTCCCTGTCCCTCCTATAGCTATAGAACCAATTATCGGAGGATCAATAATATTAGTCCCATAGCCTACTAATCCCTGAGTAAGTAAATCATTATTAGCAGCCGGTACATTTACTTTATCTTTTATTTCGTCTTCTAACGTTTCTAGTTCTTCTTCGCTTAATCTATCCTTTGTCTCTTCAGAAAATTCAAGACCTGTTTTTTCAAATCTAAACGTATCATTAGCAATTCCACCTACCCCAAACTTAGTTAGATTAGCTGCTGCCATTCCATTGACATTAATAGTCAGGTTGTTCGGTAGGTTTTCAAAGTCAATTTGGTCTTTTGCCTCCGAAATCGATAAGGTGTCGGCATCTACATCCTTTACATCTTTAATAAAGCTAAGAATCCCCTTAATGTCACTTGGAGACAACTGACTACCCGCACTTGCCTGTACCCCAATTAAGTTGCTCTGGGTTAAACCAGCCGGATTCCAGTAAATTGTGCTAGCATCATCAGCAACGGCCGTAAAAGCGCCTCCCATCCCGTAAGATTTAGTTCCAAACTTATTGAAAGCGCCGGGATTCTCATAATCATCAGCTGCTAAACCCGATACCGTTAGCAGCGGCACTAATAACAAAACAGATAATATTATTGACAGTTTTTTCATACTTTTCTCCCACCTTTCTTTATTTTATGATAATTTTCTACACTTTATATAATTCCACACTTACCGGACAATTCCTGCTTTTAACCTGAAAAATTGAGATTAAGGCTGAGCTTTAGTGGGAGCCAACCATTATAAACACTGCTTTATACAAACTCAATCTCAGGCTCAACCTTAAAAAAGTGCCTCCTGAATTAGAGGCACCTTGATGATTAACTTAGCAATCTTCAATTATTAACCCCCGATTGGTGGGGTTAGTCACCAAATATTCTGCTTCAATATTCTGGTCAGCAAAAATATCAACCATCTTCCGGCCGATTTCCTGCTCTTTCTCTAGCGTAAGCGCCACTACAGTTGGCCCGGAACCGCTCAAAACCATCCCCAAGGCTTCTGTAGACAGTTCCTCAATAATTGTTTTTGCTCCCGGCACCAGCGACTCTCGATAAGGTTGATGTAGTTTATCCTGCAGAGCTTTTCTTACCAATTGATAATCTTCAGTCAAAAAACCAGTTAATAATAAACCAGTATGACTAACATTAAAGACTGCATCCTCTAAACTAACCTGCTTGGGCAGTACCTGGCGGGCCTCAGCAGTAGAGACTTCATAATCCGGAATACAGACCACTGCTTTGACGGTAGGAACTGCAATTTTTTTATACAGCACTTCTCCCTTCTGCAGAGTAGATACTACCAGCCCTCCTACTAACGCAGGAGTTATATTATCAGGATGATCCTCCAATTTGAGAGCCTGATTAAGTAGCTCAGCAGTGGATAATTGATCTCCGGCCAATTTATTAGCAGCTGCCATGCCTCCTACAATAGCAGCTGCACTACTGCCCAATCCTCGAGCCAAAGGAATCCGATTCTTTAACTTAATCTGCAGTCCGGAAGGAGAATAATCTAATTCCGTAAATACCTGTTCTATTGCCCGGTAAACTAAATTGCTTTTATCAGTGGGCAACGTATCCTGCCCACAGCCCTCTACTTCAATCCTAAGTCCTGCTTTAATTTCCCGCACTTCTAGTCGATTATAAAGATCAAGCGCCATTCCTAAGGTATCAAATCCGGGTCCTAAATTAGCAGTAGTAGCCGGTACTTTAATCTTAGTCATATCAATCACTTAAACTGCCCAGCTTAAATTCATCGTGAATAACCTGTACTGCCTCTTCCGAACGATCTTTAGCTATCAAACAAGAAATTTTGATTTCTGACGTACTAATCATCTGAATATTAATCCCCACACTTCCTAAAGCAGAAAACATATCAGCTGCTACTCCGGGATTAGTCACCATTCCCGCCCCTACAATTGATACTTTAGCCACCTCAGGATTGACAATTAATTCTTCATACTGCAATTTATCCTGTAGTTCCTGCAAGATCTCCTCTGCCTGCGGAAGGTCGGCTTCACTAATGGTAAAAGTAATATCATTTACATCATTATAATGCAGATTTTGAATAATCATATCCACATTAATAGCTGCTGCTCCTAATTTATCAAAAATAGTAGCTGCTACTCCGGGATGGTCAGGTACGCCAACCAGTGACACTTCCACTTCATCTTGATTGCAAGTTACTCCACTTACTACATTTGTTTTTTCCAATTCTCCTACCTCCTCAATATAAGTTCCCGGCACACAATAAAAGCTAGAACGCACTGCTAATTTAACATCATACTCTTTAGCAATTTCAACCGATCTCGGATGCAGAACATCTGCTCCCAGTCTGGCTAATTCAAGCATTTCTTCATACGAAATAGCCGACAACTTGCTAGCCCGTTCTACAAGCCGGGGATCAGTAGTATAAACTCCATCTACATCAGTATATATTTCGCAGACTTCAGCCTGCAAATCGGCAGCAATTGCTACCGCCGTAGTATCAGATCCGCCCCGCCCCAGAGTAGTAATATCTTCATTAGCAGTAACTCCCTGAAATCCAGCCACTACTACAATTTTATCCTGCTCTAGCTCTTTTTCTAATCTATCCGGCTGAATCTCTAAAATCTGAGCTTTACTATGTAGATCATCAGTAATGATTTTAACTTGGGGACCAGTAAGCGAAATAACTTCTTCCCCCAACTCGTGAATGGCCATCGCCAGCAGAGAAACCGAAACCTGCTCCCCGGTAGATACCAGCATATCATACTCACGTTTAGGAGGTTGGTCGGTAATTCCTTGCGCTAAATTAATCAGTTCGTCAGTTGTATCCCCCATAGCAGACACAACTGCTACTACTTGGTTTCCAGCTTGTTTTCTTTTTACAATCCTCTGAGCTACTCGCTTTATTTTATCTACATCTGCTACTGAACTTCCTCCATATTTTTGCACAACTAACCCCATCTTATGTCCTCCCCTAAATTATAGTTGACAATTTATTCTTCCACTCTGATTAAACTAGCTACTTCCTTTACTTTATCTAACCTTTTAATCTCTGCTAAAGCAGAATTTAGGTTGCCTTCTTTTACATCATGCGTTACTAAGACTAGCGGAACTTCCTGACCGGCATCCCTACCTTTTTGAATTACTGATTCAAGGCTTACATTATATTGCCCTAATAAGCCAGTAATTTCTCCTAAAACTCCCGGCTCATCTACTACCTGCAGCCGAAAATAGAAGCTGCTTTCACATTCAGCCTGCTTCTTTACCTTTTTATTAGCAAAACAAGTACAGGCAGTTCGCCCCTGTGAAGAATTATTAATATTTTTAGCGGCATCAACAATATCGCCCACTACCGCACTCCCCGTCGGCATTTGTCCTGCCCCAGGGCCGTAAAACATTACCTCATTTACTGCATCGCCTTCTACGAAAACAGCATTAAAGACATCATTTACCGACGCAAGTGGATGGTCTTCTAAAATCATAGTCGGATGAACCCGTACTTCTATTTCCCCATCTTCCTGCTTGCCGATTGCCAACAGCTTAATTTTATAGCCTAACTCCTGGGCATAAGCAATATCATCTTGGGTAATCTCCGTAATTCCTTCTGCATAAACATTCTCAATATCAATCCGAGATTCAAACCCAATTGCCGCTAAAATAGCTAACTTATAAGCTGCATCATATCCTTCAATATCAGCCGTAGGATCAGCCTCAGCATAGCCTAATTCCTGTGCTTTATCAAGCACCTCTTCAAAGGCAGCTCCTTCTTCTGTCATCTTAGTTAAAATATAATTAGTAGTGCCATTAACAATTCCCATTATCTTAGTAATCGTATTGCCCGCTAAATCTTCTTTTAGAGGCCTAATCACTGGGATTCCGCCCCCTACACTAGCTTCAAAGAAAATATCTGTGCCCATCTCTTCAGCAGTGCCTAAAATTTCCTGGCCGTGTTTAGCAATCAATTCTTTATTGGCCGTCACTACACTCCGGCCGCTTTTTAAAGCTCGCAGTACAAATTCTTTAGCCGGCTGCACGCCGCCAATTACTTCCACTATGATATCTATCTCATCATCATTGATTATTTCTTCAAAATCATCTGTTAATATCTCTTCCGGTACATCAACTGCTAGTTCTTCCTCTAAATCTTTAACTAAGACTTTACTAACTGTTAGCTCAGCCTCAGCTTTATTGCTAATACTATCACTATTTTGCTTTAACACTTTATAAACCCCAGAACCTACAGTTCCACAGCCTAACAACCCTATTTTTACTTCTTCCATACCATTGTCCCCCCTGAAATTTACTTGAAAGTTTTAGTTACCACTTTTGCTTGTTTGATTCCTTCAGCTTCCCGCAGTTCTGTCAGCAACTTGTCCAGCGAAACAGACAGGTCATCAACTTCCAGAGTCAAAGTTATATGCGCCACTTCAGCCAGCGGAAGATCTTGATTAATAGTCAAAATATTTCCTCTATAATCAGCAATTTTAGTTAAAATTTTAGATAAAACTCCTTTTTTATCAACTGCTAGCAGAGATAAAGTAATTAACTGCTGCTGTTCTTGCTGATGGAAAGAGAAAATATAATCTTTATACTTATAATAAGCACTCCTGCTTAATCCTACCCGATTAACCGCCTGCTTTATCTGGGACTCTTCTCCTGATTTAAGCAGCTCTTTAACTCGTACTGTCTTCTGCATTGCTTCCGATAAAATTTCTTCCGCTACAATATAATAATGTTCTTTCACTAATATCACCTAACCTTGATAATGTACAGGATTGCTCTTACTTTCTTTCAAATCCCGTTCAATTAATAAACACATCTGTCCGCTTATTAAAAACAACTCTCTAGAATTATATCATTCGACTTTTAAATTTGCAAGTCAAAATATAAGAAATTATCTTTACTATAATTAAAAAAGCACAACTCAGAAAGTTGTGCTTTCAAGCTTAATCTTCATAAATGGGAGTTCCGGTGCTGTTAGCTAGTTTCCTAAACTTAGTAATTAAATCTTTGGTATAGGCGCCGGGCTCTCCATCACCAATACTTCGGCCGTCAATCTTAACTACCGGAATTACTTCGGCAGCCGTCCCCGTTAAGAAACATTCATCAGCAGTATATAAGTCATGCCGCGTAAATACTTCTTCTGTTACCTCTAATCCTAAATCCGGCGCTTCTTCCATCACTACTCCCCGTTTAATTCCTTTTAGAGCGCCTACATAAGTCGGCGGAGTGATTAATTTATCATCTTTAACAATGAAAATATTATCACCGGTACACTCAGCTACATAGCCGTCATCATTTAGCATAATTGCTTCCAGCATATCATTCTGATTAGCTTCAATTTTAGCTAAAATATTATTTAAGTAATTAAGCGATTTAATCCGCGGGTTTAAAGCTTCCGGAATATTTCGCCTAGTCGCTACCGTAGCTACTTCCAGGCCGTTTTCATAAAACTCATCGGGATAAAGAGTAATATCGCTAGCTATAATCACTATTGTTGGTTCCTCACATTTTTCTGGGTCTAAACCTAAATCGCCCACACCGCGAGAAACTACTAATCTAATATAAGCATCTTCAGTCAAATTGTTGGCCCGCAGAGTTTTAAGAACTGCCTGCTTCATCTCTTCTTTGTCTAGCGGAATATCCAGCATAATTGCTTTTGCTGATTCATATAACCTATCCAAATGTTCTTCAAACCGGAATACTCGCCCGTTATAAGATCGTATCCCTTCAAAAATTCCATCTCCGTACAAATATCCATGGTCAAAAACTGATACCTTCGCTTCTTCCTTAGCTACTAATTCTCCATCTAAATAAATCTGCTCACTACTCATTCTTCTCGCTCCTTTCTTATGGTCTGATTTATTAAGTAATTATATTTCAAAGTGAGTTATTTTTCAAATTGATACAGAAAAACAGGAAGGAATATTCCTTCCTGTTTTTTATATTCTACTCAAGTTATTTTACATTAACAGTTTCTTTTAGATTCTTACCGGCCTTAAAAGCAGGTACTGTTCGAGCAGGAATCTGAATTTCTTCATTAGTCTGCGGATTGCGTCCTTTTCGAGCACTGCGGTCTCTAACTTCAAAACTTCCAAATCCGATAAACTGTACTTTAGCCCGCTCCTCCTCTGACTTTTCTGCTTCTTCCTGTAAATTCTCAGTAATCACATCCAGTAAAGTATCAAGCGTCTCCTTGGTGTCTTTCTTAGTCTGTCCCGTCTTTTCCGCCACCTGATCCACTACATCAGTTTTAGTAATGTTATTCGCCATTTTTTCATCTACCTCCCAAGTATTTTTAATTATATAGGCTTGCTTATTATTAGTATGCCACAGTTAAAATTCTTGATATCCTTGTTATCTCCTGCTTTTTTCAAAAAAAAATAAAAATCCGGCCTATAGACCGGATGATAATTACAGTATTATACAGATTAAACCTCCGCTTCCTTCATTTACTATTTTTTCGAGGGTATCGCGTAGTTTTTCTTGCGCATTTACCGGCATTCGATAAAGTTTATTATTAATCCCATCTTTAACTAACTCATGCAAAGAACGGCCGAGAAAATCTGAATCCCAGACTGCCTGCGGATTCTCATCAAATTCTTCTTCAAAGAACTGGATTAATTGCTCACACTGTTTTTCCGTCCCTACTACTGGCGAAACTTCCGTCTCTATATCCGCCCTGATTAAATGAATTGACGGTCCAGAAGCCCTTAATTTTACCCCAAAATGACCACCGCGGTTAATCTTCTCTGGTTCGTCAAATACCATATCTTCTAAATCAGGGGTAACTATTCCATACCCGCGTTCTTTTACCTGTTCTAAAGCATCAGAAATGTGGTCATATTCTTTCTTAGCTATGCTTAACTCTTTTATTAAACTAAATAGTTCCCGTTCATTTCCAACTTCCAGGTCAGTCACTTCTCCAATAACCTCATAAAATAAATCCTTTTCTAGTTCAAATCCTAATTCTGCCTGCCCGTTTCCTAAATCAAGATTTTCTATTTGTACTGTTTCCGCATATTCAGTTTCGCCTAAATCAGCAGCTAAATTATCAATATCTCTTAAGGCATAAATTTCCTGAATATTATCCCTAATAGTTCCATCAACACTCTCTGCCAGCCAGTGTTCCTCTGCTAAATCATCCAGCCACAGCGGCAAATCAATATTAATCTCCTGCAGAGGAAATTCATATAAAATTTCCTGTAAAATATCAGTTATATCTTGTTTATCCATTTCCACACAATTAACAGGCAGCACCCGGTGGTTATATTTTTCTTCCAATTCAGCTGCTAACTCTTTAGTTTCTTGACTCTCCGGATCAGCAGAATTAAGCATAATCACGAATGGTTTATCTAGCTTATTTAACTCACCTACTACTTTTTCTTCAGCCATTACATAGTTTTCACGCGGCAGTTCAGTAATCGAACCATCAGTAGTCACTACTAATCCAATAGTAGAATGATTTTCAATTACTTTCTGCGTCCCCACTTCTGCTGCCTCTTCAAAAGAAACTGGTTCTTCATACCAAGGAGTCGTGACCATCCTTTCTCCCGACTCATCCTCATATCCTAAAGCACCATCCACCCTATAACCCACACAATCAACCAGTCGAACATTAAACTCTACCCGTTCATCAACTGCTACTTTTACTGCCTGATTAGGCACAAATTTCGGCTCAGTAGTCATAATTCGCCTACCTTCACTACTCTGCGGCAGTTCATCTTGAGTCTGTTCTTTATCATATTCGCTTTCAATGTTAGGCAGCACTAAGTGATTCATAAATTTCTTTATGAAAGTGGACTTACCACTTCTCACCGGGCCAACTACTCCTATATAAATATCCCCATTGGTCCTTGTCGCAATGTCTTGATAAATATTAAACTTTTCCATTAGTTCCCCTCCCTTGCTGTTCTAGCGAATTGGGAAATATCACTATATGTATATGACCCAACTACTAGATTATTCTTAATTGCTGGGAGAGAAGAAGGCTTATAAGATAAAACTAAATCCTTGCTCGAAAAATATTATTTGCCCCTCCACTTTTACTCAATTAGAACCAAGGCAAAATAATCAGGTTGTTCTTCTTCATTCTGAAGGACTTCTATATTGTAGCCATTATTCCTGACTGTTTTGTAAACATCAATTCCACAAGCTTCCAAAGAAGGACGAGCCAATTCGGGCTGTACACAGGAATCCCCACATTCACTACATCTTTCGCAAGGTCCGCAGGCAAGACCCAGGGCTTTATGATGTCCGGCTAAAAACAATTTCCGTTCAAGTTCAATTACAATATCTTGCATTACAGGATCATCATGCCCGTGCAACAGCAAAGCAAAATTATATTCATTAATCATTTTTTTAGTTTCTTCTACTGACGGAACATGAGGCGGACAAGTTAACCGTTCTCCATAATCACTGCAACCATACCGACATTTCCACCGCACCCCAAAAGAAGTTTCTATAGTCTCAGCAGAAATCACCTCTGCCTCTTCGGTGCCTAGTTCTCTAGCCTTCTGTATAAAACTAGCATACTCTTCCATAATTATCCCTTCCTTGTTTATAGATATTTAGTTATACGCGTTAACTTAATGTATATTTTCCCCTTGATTTATTTTTATCGAAATTGTGTATTATTAGTTCTGACCATAATACTTGTTAATGCTTTACTTTAAACCTCCAAATCACTAAAACTTAACTTAAGTTAACGCGCAAGACTAGACAGCTATAAAAACAGACCCCAATTTTGGGGTCTGTTTTATTAACTCTTATTTTACTTGAACAATCCTTGATTACCACTCTTCCTGCTGCGCTACTGATTCAATTTCATTTTTCCTGCCCCGCAGCATAAGATTATTTACAGCTCTTTCGGGGGATTTGTCCTGGAATAAAATCTGCTGTACCTGAGTTACAATCGGCATCTCCACTTCTTTTTGCTGAACCAACTCAAAAATAGCTTGCGTACTCTTTACTCCTTCGGCTACCATATCCATTTCCTCTAAAGCTTCTTCTAACGTTTTTCCAGCACCAAGCTTATAACCCAAACGTCGGTTTCTACTGTGCTCACTTGTACAGGTAACAATCAAATCTCCCAGGCCAGTAAGCCCAGCAAAGGTCATAGAGTTGGCCCCCATAGCAACCCCCAGTCGCTTTATTTCAGCAATTCCTCGCGTTACTAAGGCCGCAATAGCATTATCTCCATAGTCTAATCCATCGGCAATCCCGGCTGCAATAGCAATAATATTCTTGACAGTTGCTCCTAATTCTACTCCTACTACATCAGGATTAGTATAAACGCGGAAAGTTTCCGACATAAATACATCCTGTACCTGCCGGGCCAACTTTTCTCTCTCATGGGCTACAACCACTGCTGTAGGGTGATTAAGCACCACTTCTTCAGCATGACTAGGCCCACTTAAAACTACAATTCGCTCCTTTAATTTATCATCTAGCTCCTCCCGCAGCACTTCGGACATTCGCAGCTGAGTCTCTACTTCCATACCTTTAGCAGCACTAACTACAATTGCCTCTTCCGCAATTAACCCCTGCAGATTCTCTGCTGCCTGCCGCACTACGTGAGAAGGAACTACCACTACTACTAGTTCAGCACCCCTGACTGCCTCTGCTACCTTAGTAGTAGCTTTTATATCCGCCGGTAGGTCAATTCCCGGCAGATAAGAATTTTTATGTTCCTGATTAATCTCCGCTACCCGCTCCTCATTTATATCTTGCATCCAAACTTGATAGTCATTTCGATGCAGCTGGATTGCTAATCCTGTTCCCCAGCTGCCGCCGCCTATTACCGCTGCCTTTCCCTGCATTGCTTTATCCACTCCTTGATTATTATTATTCATCATCGGGAGTTAATTTTAAGCTAACCTTATTTTCATTGCCAGCTAATAACCGCTGAATATTCGGTTTATGGCTATAAATTACAAACGCTGCAATTAAAATACAAAAACCAATAATCACTGCTGGAGTATCAAACAAATACATTAAAATTGGTAACACAACCGCCCCTGTAATTGACCCTAACGAAACATAACGGGTGGTAAGTACCAACCCCAACCAAACTACAAAAGCAACTAACATTGACTGAGGAGCTAAACTGCCAAGAACTCCGACCGAAGTAGCTACTCCCCGGCCGCCATCAAAACCTAAAAACAAAGATAAATTATGGCCCGCTATAGCAAATAACCCAGCCAATAAATAAAGAAATGGTTCCTCACCAAAAATATTCTGAGCCAGCATAACTGCAGCTGCTCCCTTGCCCGCATCAAGCAGCAAAACGCCTAAACCGCCGCCTAATCCTAAAACACGATAAGCATTAGTGGCTCCAATATTCCCACTACCATAATCGCGAACATCGACTCCTTTAACCAATTTGGTGACCAATAACCCAAAGGGAATCGATCCTAATACATAACTGGCTAACATAATCAATATAATTTTTATCATTCTGTCCCCTCCCCATTATTTTTTCTGAGCGTTTACTTTGATTGGCGCTCCTTCAAATCCAAAAGATTTGCGTAGTTGATTTTTCACATACCGGCGATAAGAAAAATTCATTAACTCCGGATCATTTACTCGTAAAACAAAAGTCGGCGGTTCTGTTCTACTTTGATAAGCAGAATAAATCTTTAACCGCTTGCCCCGCTTATTAGCCGGAGGCTGAACCATATCTACAGCTTCCTTAATTAATTCATTCAACACATTCTCCTTAACTTCCTTCTTATTTTGTTCAGCTACATGGTCAACCAGATCAAGAGTCTTAAATACCCGCTGCCCATGCAAAGCAGAAGTGAAAATAATGGGAGCATAAGCCAAAAACTCAGCTCGATACCTAATCTCTTCAGTATATCGGTCTACCGTATGCGGGCCAGCATCAACTAAGTCCCATTTATTAACCACCAAGACTATTCCTTTGCCTTCTTCGTCAGCATAGCCAGCAATTTTTTTATCCTGATTAGTAATCCCTTCGGTAGCATCCAGCATCACTAACACTACATCTGATCTATCCACTGCCCGTAAAGACCGAATAACACTATATTTTTCTACCCCCGGATCCACCTTACTTTTACGCCGCATACCAGCGGTATCAATAATTACATACTCCTGTTCTTCTCTAACAAGAGGGGTATCAATCGCATCCCGGGTCGTTCCTGCTTCATCATTTACAATCACCCGTTCTTCTCCTAAAATTTGATTAACAAAAGTTGATTTACCTACATTAGGCCGACCCGCAACTGAAAATTTAATCGTTTCCTCCTGATAATCACTTTCTTCTTCCGGCGGAAAGTGACTACTTATCTCGTCTAATAAATCTCCAATCCCCCGACCGTGATAAGCCGAAATTAAATAAGGCTCTGTAAAGCCTAACTGATAAAAATCATACTTGCTCTCTTCCGCCTGTTCTAAATTTTCCGCTTTATTGGCAGCTAATACTATCGGTTTATCAGCTTGCCGCAAGAAATTAGCCACCTCTCGGTCATGAGGAGTTAGACCATCGCGGACATTAACTACTAACACAATCACATCGGCCTCTCCGACAGCTACTTGGGCCTGATATTTCATCTGTTCCTTCAATTCAGCCTCAGCATTTAACTCAATTCCTCCTGTATCTACTACTAAAAATTCTCGCCCTAACCAGTCAGCATTAGCATAAATCCGATCGCGAGTAATACTGGGGTCATCATCAACAATAGAAATTCTATGACCCACTAAGCGATTAAATAAGGTGGATTTTCCTACATTGGGGCGTCCTACAATTGCTACTACTGGTTTGCTCAATCTTGACACCTCCTATTTACTAGCTCCCTCTAAATTACCAACTATTTGTCCAACTAATTTGTGAGCTTTAGTTTCTACCCTTTTTACTTGACTAGATAACTGATTACTAAATTCTGCCCAGCTTAAATTATCTAGAAATAAATCTTCTTCATTTAATAATATATCAGGAATTAATACTAATTCCTCAGTAGAAACCTCCTGTAACTGATTTAAAATATCGCGTCCGGTCAATAAACCAGTTACTGTCACCATTTTTCCATAGTACTGATTTTCTATTACCTGCAGTTCCACATTTAATCCAGTAATTTGGTTTAACCTATCTATAACCGGGAAGAGAACCTTCTCTCCTAATTTTCCTGTTACCACAGATACTCTTCGGGGAGTGGAAATCCTAGTCGGTAACTCAGTTTCTACTTCCTGAAACTGTTCCCAAAACAACCGAACCATCCCCACTCCATTTTCTAGCTGCGGAAAATCGTCATATACATCTGCTGATGGTATCTCTCGATTAGCTAACAGATAAAATTCATCAGCTAAATAAACAAAGCTGCAGCCTAACTGCTGACGAAAATAATTTTGCCACTCCTCCACTTCAGCAATCACTTCCTCAGCTTCTTCAGGAGTAACAGAACGCAATTCAGGCAGCCCATCCCTATGTTTGGTCAGCCCCACCGGCACAATTGCTAAAGACTTGATTTGAGGTGCAAACTCACCTAAATTAGCAATTGTTTCTTCTAAATACCGCCCATCATTAATCCCCGGACACAGCACCACCTGTGTGTTAAGCTTAATTCCGGCGGCTACTAGTTCTTCAATTTGCGTTAAAATCCTTCCCGCCTGCTTATTATTTAACATTTTTTGCCGCACTTCTGGATTAGTACTATGTACCGAAATATTTATAGGGCTCAAATGCAGCCGCTTAATTCGATTCAACTCAGATTCAGTTAAATTAGTTAACGTAATATAGCTGCCTTCTAAAAAGGAAAACCGATAATCATCATCCTTAACATATAAACTAGCTCTTTCTTCTCCCGAAGAAGGAGCCTGGTCTATAAAACAAAAAAGACAGTTATTAGCACAAGTCTTCAGCCCATCAAATACTATTTCCGAAAATTCAATTCCCAACTCTTCATCAAGACCTTTTTCTATTTCTAATACCCAATATTCTTGGTCCCGCCGCATCACTTCAATCTCTAAATAATTATCAGTCAGTAAAAATTTATAATCTATAAAATCTCTCAGTTGTTGGCCATTAATACGAATTATTTTATCTCCGGGCTGTAATCCTAATTCAAAAGCTATACTATCTGCTTGAACTGCTTCTATTTCTAAATAACTAGTAATTTCTTCAAATTCCTCTTCCATTGCTTTCACCTCTAAATCAGCGGGCATCACTTTATTATTTCATATTAATTAATTTTAGTCAAATTTACCCCCCTTATAATTAATGTTTGATTAAAATATAAACCCCGTTTCCTAAATCATGAGCCATTGATTTAGTTAATCGCGAAATTAGCATAGCTATGTATTCTAATTCTTCTTTATCTTGAGCATAAAAAAGAGGAGCTGCCCCCGCCTCTACTTTATCCTGATGTCGTTCAGTAGTTACAATAGCTAAAATAAAATCAGTAATATCAGCCACCGCTACCACTCCTTAATCTGCTGCTCTACCAGCTGTAGACTGTAAAGGACGCCGCCTTGAATTCTCTAGCACCGGCGTCGTTTCTACAGCTCTTTTTATACAGGCTGGATCCTTTTCCATCGGCCGAATAATAATATATACTTTCCCTTTTTCTAAATCCAAACGAGCCAGAGGCGTATATTCCTGCACCCCAATATCCAGTTTAACTCCCAACTGAGTTACCACATCATGAATAATTGCCTGCCGCTGACCAAGGTTAGCCAGGGTAGCCCGGGCATCTTTGTCATTGGGGTCTACTATTAATCCCAGCCCGGACTCCTGCCAAGCTTGCAGCGCCTCTTCTAGGCCTACATTCATTAAAACTACTCCTTCAATTGCTATATTCTTGCCGTGGGGGCCAGAGAACTCTAATTCAGTCACTTTTACCTGAGCAATATCACCAATTGTCTGCGGATCCATCTTTCTATAAAGAAAATAGCCCACTGCTAAACCAAAACTAATCCCTAAACTTATTTTCCCGCCCCAAGGAAGATATAATAATTCCCCACTATAATAACCAAAAGTAGTTATTATAGCCGTAATCATTGCTAAATAATTGCGAGCTTCAAACACCTGGGCAATTCCTTCAATATAAGCTTCAGAACGAGGTACCAGTTCTGTATTTTCTATTTCCATTAAAAATTTTCGTTCCATAGTCCGAATTCCCCTAAACTGCTGAGCAGCTGCTCCTAAAAAAGTAGCAGCAATATAATTAGTTTCCAACAAAGCAGGTAAAACTAGTGTTCCCAAGGCAGCAGCTATAAATCCTAACGTAATATGGACTATATAACCATGAGGGTAACCAGGATACTGCCTATAATCAATTTTTAAGGTCGCTAATCTAGCGGCAGTACCTAACCCAACCCCCAGCCCAATCATCGACCCATACTTAATCATTACCTTTAATTCCCCCAGTTTACTCTGTATTATCAGTGAAGTTCTTTATTCTTTCCACAGCTGCTGATAAGCTGCCTTCATTAGCAACTAATAAAAGACCACCCCCGATTAAAGCAACTAATATAATGGGAAGTATAGAACTAAATGCTCCTTTGTTTTCAGCTTCTCTTTCTTGTGAAGCTTCTGCCCCGTAAAGTATTTTATTTACTGATGTAGCTACCATATCCGTGCTCTTAATAGCTAACTCTTTAGGAATTACATGAGTACCGAATTCTAAAATTACAGACCGAGGAGATAAATCTTGATTGTATTTTCCTTTAGCATAAAGAATTCCTTTCATCAACCCCGGATAAGTTTTATCGGCTGCTGCCTTCAAATACTTTGCAAATTCACTATTAACCTTCATCTGCGGATTCTGTCTGCCTACTACCAACCGGATCCGGGCTGTCTTTTCACCATTGATTTCCGTTACATATTCACTGGCCCGGGGAACTCCATCGCGGTGAATATCAAGTAAAGCATCCGGACCTTTACGGACTAATTTAAGGGCAGTCCGGCGGGATCGTTCATAGGCTCCGCCATCATGGGGAGTATGATTGGCATCATCATAATGGACTTTAATTCCCTTTTTGCGCATTGATTTAGCCAGTGTTTCTGAGACCTCATGAATATCGCCCCCCTCTGGTTCACTTTCTTTTCCACTGCTTGGTTTATAAGATTCATCACTATGGGTATGGTATAAACCAACTTCTTTGTCTCCTTTTTCTTTTTCTTTTTCTTTTTCTTCCTTGTTGGCCACTAGTCCCTGGGCTAAAGCAGTTTCTAACTGTCCTTCGGGCAGTAACTCAACTTGTTCCACAAATTTAGCCTGCGCCTGCTGTTTTTTAACTTCTACTACTTCATACTTTTTATTCTGCTCAGTAATATAATAATCGCCCTTTGAAATTTCCATAGCAGTCCGGAAAATAGTTTCTCCTGTTTTTTGATCCTTCACTGTATAGTAATCATCTTCTGCCCTAGAAATGGGAGAAAATATTACTATTCCCGCTAGCAAAATTAAAACTATACTTTTTTTATTAAGTTTCATCACCATCACCTCTTGTTGACTTATCTGTTTCCTGAGAATCATTCTTTCCGTCGCTGGCCAAAGAAGAAGTTTGTCTTTCTTCTGCACCTACTAATTCTTCTCTGGTTTCACCTACTACTTCGGCTAATAAAACAGCTAACAAACCACTAATTACAATAGAATCAAAAATCCCCGCGCCCCCTATTCGTACCGCAGTAGGTAAACCTTTAATCAAAACCTGACTCAAGTGCAGTAAATCATAAATTAAAAATCCCAACGTTCCAGCTATAAAAGCAACCCTCCGAAAACGGCCTGTTAAATAAGCTATTACGCCCGCTACAATCGGAAATAAATAGTTGGTATCAATTATTGTCTGCCCTTCTTCAAATTGATACAGTTGAGTTAAAGCAAATATAGCCGCTCCAGTAACTAATACAGAAAAGAATACCTTCACAAACTTATCTTTACTATCTATCCGCCGCAAAATGAAAATGGCCAGTAAGACAGGAACAATAGCTCCCCCTACATTAACTTCAATTAAAGGAGCTTTCCTAATTGGAATATCAATATAACTACCGATAATCATCGCCCCAAAAAATAACAGAATGCTTTCTTTGCTTAAATTCATCCTATTTATTATTCGTTCTGCAAATCCTAAGTAAATTACTATTTCCACTATAATTAATAGAATAACTCCAATTGGCATTAGATTGCCCCTCCTTTTACTCTTTGTCCTTTAGTATGAAGGTGAAACAAGTAGAATATTCATTAAAAAAAGAAGAAAGTCACCTTGCGGCGACTTAGCTTATCCTATTACATTAAAATAAGCAACCCAGCTGCTAACCAGGTTGCTTATCTTCTAACTACTATAAACTTTACTTCCCCGCTAATTTATCGGGAATTTACCGGGATTCAATAATTAACTTAATAGCCGTTCGCTCCTCCCCGTCAATCTCAATATCAGTAAAAGCAGGAATACAAATCAAATCTTTGCCACTAGGAGCTACATATCCTCGGGCAATAGCTACTGCCTTAACTGCCTGGTTTAATGCTCCAGCTCCTATAGCCTGAAGCTCGGCCCCATCTCTTTCTCTTAATACTCCTGCCAGAGCTCCTGCCACTGATTTGGGACTTGATTGAGATGATACCTTTAGTACTTCCATTATTGAATACCTCCTTAAGTATTTTAATAATTTTATTCCAATATATTTATTTCAATAATTACAAAATAATTCCTTGTTTTCCGGGCGAAAAATTTTATTTATTTTCTATGTAATCTTTTATTAGTTATTTAATCTGCTTTTATCTTCTCTTTCACCTCCAGGAAACCTTAGTTTTTAGCTACAACTCCCGATGTTTTTCACTAACAATATTATTCCCAACTTCAAGCAACTTATTCAAAATTTTTACTTAAAAAACAAAGTCGCCTAACAGCGACTTTGTTTGAGACTAAGCTTAAGTTTGAGTAAACCACAAAATCAAATTCACAAAAATTATCCATAAACTAAAAAATATAAAATTTAATAAACAACAATAAAAAACCGCCTTTGCTAACACTCAGCTAAAGGCGGCTCACTATCTATTATCTCTATAATATTTTAATTGGCATATTCCACTGCCCTTGTTTCTCTCACTACTGTAACTTTAATCTGTCCGGGATAATCTAAATTTTCTTCAATTTCTTTAGATGCTTCATAAGACAATTTACTGGCTCTAGCATCATCAATTTCTTCGGGCTTGACTATAATCCTTACTTCTCGGCCAGCTTGAATGGCATAAGCATCTTCTACCCCATCAAAAGAATCAGCAATATTCTCTAAATTTTCCAACCGCTTAATATAAGATTCTAAAGTTTCCCGTCGGGCACCAGGGCGGGCAGCTGAAATAGCATCAGCAGCAGCTACCAAAACTGCCTCTACTGATTCTGGTTCTACATCACCATGATGAGCAGCAATCGCATGAATTACAGCCTCTGATTCATCATGTTTTTTCGCTATATCTACTCCGATTTGAACGTGCGGTCCTTCCACTTCATGGTCAACCGCCTTTCCTAAATCATGCAGCAGTCCCGCTCTCTTCGCAATATCAACATCTACTCCCAACTCAGAAGCCATCACACCCGCTAAGTGAGAAACTTCAATTGAATGCTGTAGTACATTTTGACCATAACTTGTCCGATACTTCAATCTACCCAGTAACCGGACAATTTTCTTATCTAAACCGTGTACTCCCGTATCAAAAGTAGCCTGTTCGCCTACTTCATAAATTCGCTCATCAATTTCATCTTCAGCTTTTTCTACCATCTCTTCAATTCGAGCCGGATGAATCCGCCCATCAGCTACTAATTTTTCCAGAGCAATTTTAGCAATTTCTCGCCTAATAGGATCAAATCCAGATAAAACTACTGCTTCGGGAGTATCGTCAATAATTAGATCAATTCCCGTTAAACTTTCTAAAGCCCGAATATTCCTTCCTTCCCGACCGATAATTCGGCCTTTCATTTCATCATCAGGCAGGGAAACTACCGAAACAGTTGTTTCTGCTACGTGGTCAGCAGCACACCTTTGAATAGCAGAAGAAATAATCTCCCGTGCTCGCTTATTGGCATCTTCTCTTGCTTCAGCTTCCTTATCCTTAATCATCTTTGCTTTTTCATGTTCAATTTCATCTTCTACCCTATTTAATAGTAACTCTTTTGCTTCTTCAGTAGTTAATCCTGATAATTCTTCAAGCTTATCCTGATACTGATGATAAATTTTCTTAATTTCTTCCTTCTTATTTTGAATTTCATTTTCTTCTTGCTTTAAATTTTCTTCCCGCTGCTCTAAATTATCAGACTTCCGCTCTAAATTATCTTCTTTTTTTACTAACCTATTCTCAAACCGCTGTAATTCATTGCGGCGCTCCCGAATTTCTTTCTCTGCATCTTCTTTAATTTCATGAGCTTTTTCTTTAGCATCCACTAACATTTCCCGTTTAGTAGATTCAGCTTCTCGTTTTGCATTGTCTACAATTTTTTCAGCTTCTTTCTCGGCAGACTCAATTTTACTTTCCGCAATATATTTTCTAATGGCAAATCCAATACCGCTGCCAATTAATAGTCCCCCGATTAATGTTACTATATACCAAATCAACATCTGTCTGTTTCACCTCCAGTTTTCTCCTTATTTAATTGTTAACCCCAATATCTCTATAACTATTAACAGTTATTAATAATGTTTTTAATAAAAAATGGCATTCCCCATTTTAAATAATAAACATTCGTTTATATTTTAACTTTTTAATTGTCTTCTGTCAAGGTAGTTAAGCTACTATTTCCATTCCTCATAGTTACGCGAAATGCTTTATCAGCAAGCTGAGTCAACTCCTGTTGGTGCGTAACAATTATTATCTGCCGGTCAAACCGCTCATTCACCATTTGTAAAAACTCCGTTACACTTAAAATATACTCTTCACTAACATGCTTAGCCGGCTCATCTAAAACAAGGGCTCCTCCTATCTTAGGCCGCTGTAAAGTCTCCAACATTGCTACCCGCAATCCTAACGAAACTACATCCACAATGCCTCCTCCGCGGGCATTTTGGGGAACATTCTTTATTTCCTGTTCTCCGTATTCAGAAACTACATAAAATTGGGCCGAAAAACTATTTCTCTTTTTTTCTATTTCAATCTCAAAATGAAACTTTTCTCCAAATACAGCTTGTAATGCCTGCGTTACTAGTAGTTCAATCTGCTGTTTAGCCTGTTTACGGGCATACTGCGATACTTCCTGAAGAAAAATATTCACCTGCTCTAATAACTCACGTTTTTCTTTATAAGCAGCTAACTTATCCTGCTTCTTTTTTTGTTCTGCTTCTAATTTTTCTTTCTGGCCCCGTCGATTATTATACACTTCTTTTTCTGCTTCAATATTTGCCTTTAATTTATCAATTGCTTGTTCTATCTGCTGCATATTACTTTACCTTAGTCTGCAAAATATCATCATCAGGCAGCAGTTCTTCTGCTTCCTCCAGCAGTTCTTGCAGTTCAGTTTCCAATTTTTCTATTTCCTCTTCTAATTCTTCTGGTTTGATATCATACTTTTTTATCTCCGCCAACAACTCTTCTTTATCTTCCTCTAACCGCTCCAGTTTTGTTTCTGCCTTGAACTTCTTTCTGTTGGCTTGTTCTAATTTATTTTTCAAATCTTCAATCTTCTGTTGGTAATCAGCCATTATTCTTCTTCCTCCTTATAATTGGCAATAATTTGACTAATAATCTGTTCATTCACTTCACTAAAACAGGTAGGACACCGGCCTAATTGACTTAGAATTTCCTTATATTCTTCTAGCCAATCCTTTTTTTCCTGCTTTACATCTTCTAAAAATTTCTGCCCCTTCTGAAGGCGGTCATTAATCTTTCCCCAGGCTGCTAATAATTCTTTTAATCTTTTTAATTTCTGCTGTTTGTTATCTATTTTACTTTTAATTTGAGTTTGCTCTTTAGGTGCAGAAAAAGCTGCTACCAATTTATGCTGTTGGGCGATTTTCTGCTCTAACTCCTGCCACTGGTGGTAATATTCACTCAACCGGTGTAATTTATCAACTACTTGCCTGCTATCTGCCAACAATTCTTCAATTTTTGCTACCTGTTCAGTATTATCGATTACAGTTCTTACCAACTTTATTTCCTGCTTTAACTTTTGATACTGGTAATTTAAATTTTGCAGATAATGAAATTTATCAACCTTATCCTTTAATTCATCTACTACCTCCGCTGCCTGACCAACTGCCCTAAACTGCTGTAGATACTGTTTACCCTTGGTTATCTGTTTTTGCTTCTGCTGCCATTCTTTCTGTAATTTCTGCCATTCATTCCAGCAGGTATATTTATCCCCAGCCTGCGCAAGCAAATCTTTAATTTTTTCTAACTTGCCAATCTGCTCTATAATTCGTTTTGCTCTCTTTATTTCCTTCTGTAACTTATCCCGTTTATCCTGTAAAAATTTCAAATTCTCTAATTTTTCTTTTTTAGTTTTTATTCTTGTTAGTAGTTCCTCCTGCTGATCTATTTTAGCTTTTAATTGCGGTAAATCAGAAAACTCCTCTAGTTCCTCTTCGATACGGTCAACTTCACCGGTCAGTTCTTTTTCCTGCTGTTTTAACCGCCCAATATCAGTATTAGTATTACGAGTAGCCGCATCTACAAGGTGAACATCAAGCAGCCTACCTAAGGCTTTCGCCCGATTACTTCCGCTTTCATTTAATAAAAATGGGCCATCTAACTGATAATCAAGATTCAAAGTAGTTTCATAATCAGTATCTAACTCAATTTTAGGCATCTGATGAATTTCTTCAATCTCTTCGGGAACTCCCCGGCCAATTCTTTCTAATACTCTTCTTTCTCCCTCGGGGTCTACTATTATATATCTATTTTTACTAGGCGTTCGCTGTCTAATAATTTGATAACCATTTTCAAATTCCAGGGTTACTTTACATTCTTTCTTGCCGACCTGAATAAATTCATCGCCCAGCGGTTCATTATATAATACCCAGCGCAAAGCGCGAATGAGGGCTGATTTCCCCTCATCAGAAGGACCAGTAATTACATTTACTCCCTCAGCAAATTCCACCTCTGTATCAGCATGAGATTGAAAGTTTTCTACCTTAAGCGACTTTATCCTCTCCATTAATTTCCTTCACTCCTTAATTCTTCTTGTACATCAGCAATTCTATTCAGCGCTTCTTCTTTAACTTCTGATTCTATTTCTTCATTAGCAGCTACTTTTTCCAAAATTTGTTCTATCGAAAAATACTTAAAATCCCCGGCTGCCTTGACTGTCTGCGTAAATTCAGCCAGCCTCTTTTCCTTTACTTCAGCTGCTTCTAGTTCGCTCCTATCCAGCACTTTGTCCCCTGGCTGAGCAGAATCTAATTCAATTTCTCCAATCTCAATTCCGTTTTCCAAATCAATAACTGCCACTTTGGGAGTCCTACTAATTTCTCTTACATCAGCGCTCAGCCTTACTAACGCCCCCGGATTTACAAATTTGGTTCCGGCAAATTCCTGCACTCCAAATCCAAAGTGATAATGACCAGAAACTACTATATCTGCTGCTGAATTAATATCTTCAATCAGTGTATAATTGCTGGGAAAAACAGGACGGTCCAGCAGCATACCGTGCACTAAATGAATTGTATAATCTACCTCTCCGGAATGTTCAGCAGAATAAGCCGACTGATTTGTATCTACATTATAATCATAACTTTTTCCCGTTAACCCTACTTCTAAACCATTTTTTTCTAACACAAGCGGCTGGTCAACAATATTTACAATCTTCGAAGTAATTAATAATCCTAACATAGTTCGCGATATGGTATCAGGATTGTGTCCGTATAAGTCATGATTGCCAGCTACTAAATAAATAGGAACTGGAAATTCCCGTAAAACCTTGAGAAATTCACTAACTACAGAAGGAGCAGGATTCGGCCGATCAAATAAATCACCACCGTGCAGAATAAAATCAACCTCTTCTTGTCGAGCAATTTCCTTTACTTCTTCTAATTTAGTTAATAAAGTTTGTTGTAAATTGTCCAGCCGACGCTGGGGAGTTGTCCCCCGAAGATGAGTATCATTCATGACTAACAACTTCATTTTAATCCTCCTCTGCCAAAACATCATCAAGCACAACTTCAATTACCGAAAAAGAAAAACCCTTTCGCTTTAAGACTTGCTTCAATTTATTTCTTGTTTCCCAATCTGACTTATTTCGATATCTCCTCTTTTTTTTACTAGCCAACTGCTCTGCCAGTTGATACTCTAACTCAAAATCATACTCTGCTTCCAACTGTTCCTCTATAATCTGCTCTGCAATTCCCTTTTCTCTTAACTGCTGGCGCACCCGATAAGGACCAAACCCCCGACTAATCCTATCGCGAATCCAGCTAACAGCAAATTCACGATCATCAATATAATCTAACTGCTCTAAAACGCTGATAACCTGCCGAATAATATCCGGCGAATATCCTTTTTCAGCCAGCCTATTTTTTATTTCCTGCCGGCTGCGCTGCCGATAAGATAGAAGACTAAAGGCAGCGTCTTTCGCCTGCTGCAGATCTTCTTCAGCTATTAACTTATCAATCAAGTCTTCACTAATTTCTTCTCCTACCTGCAGATTATATTCAATTATTAAATTAGCATCTACTCCCAGTAAAAATTCTCCCTCCACAAAGACAGAATAACGCTTATTATTATTTTTCTGCGGTTCAAGTTTAGTAATTACTCCGGCGGCCATACTTTCCCCTCCACTATCTTAATATTATACTATACATTAAAACAAAGAACAAAAATAATCAAAATCAGCGGTGCGATGAACTAAAATCAATCTAACCAGTTTAATAAAATAAATCCTTAAATAACAAAAAGTCCTTCCCGAAACCGGAAAGGACTTAGTTTAAGCCGATTCTTTTTCAGTTGTTTCTGCTTCGGCTTCAGTTTCCGCTTCTTCTTCCAGTTCCGCCTCATCTATAAATCCCAGTTCAACTTTTACTTTCTGTTCAATCTCTTTCATTAACTCAGGATTATCTTCTAAATATTCTTTGGCATTGGCTCTTCCCTGACCTAGGGTAATATCATCTCCATAGGAATACCAGGCTCCTCCCCGCTCAATGATTCCATATTCTTCAGCCATATCTAGAATACATCCCGTCTGCGAAATACCGGTACCGTACATAATATCAAATTCAGCCGTCTTAAACGGCGGAGCAACCTTATTTTTAACTACTTTTGCTTTAGTCTTATTCCCCTGATACTCTTCGCCGTCTTTAATAGTCTGTCTTCGCCGAATATCTAATCTAACTGACGAATAAAACTTAAGGGCTCGTCCGCCAGGAGTAGTTTCCGGATTTCCAAATCGAACTCCTACTTTCATTCGGATTTGATTGATAAATACACAGGTACATTTGGTTTCACTAAGTACCCCTGACAACTTCCGCATAGCCTGAGACATCAACCGCGCCTGTAAACCAACGTGCGCATCGCCCATTTCGCCTTCGATTTCAGCCTGCGGTACGAGCGCCGCTACCGAATCAATTACAATCAAATCAATAGCTCCACTCCTAGCCAACGATTCACAAATTTCTAAGGCTTCTTCTCCGGTATTAGGCTGAGAAACAAGCAGATCGTTGACATCAATCCCAATACTTTTAGCATAATTAGGATCTAGAGCATTTTCAGCATCAATAAAGGCAGCTACTCCTTCTTCTTCCTGCATAGAAGCAATCATATGCAGAGCAACAGTCGTCTTTCCGGAAGATTCAGGGCCAAAAACTTCCACAATTCTGCCTTTAGGAATCCCGCCGACTCCTAAAGCAGCATCTAAAGATAAAGCTCCCGTAGAAATCGCTTCTACATCCATTGCTTCCGCTTCACCTAATTTCATAATCGATCCTTTACCAAATTCCTTTTCAATCTGATTCAAGGTGCGTTCTAGTGCTTTCTGTTTTTCTTCTTTAGCCATATTGTTCACTCCTTATTGATTTAATTCAAACTCAGACACTGGCGTATAATCCGGCCCCTGCGGCGTCAATTCACTTTTCATTAACGTAACTTTATCTACTGCTTCCAAACTGCTAATTTCAAAGGGAAACTCTTTGATTTTTTCACTCAACGGAGCTAAATTTTTCTCCTGTTTATCCACCCGCCCTAGGGTAATATGCGGAGTAAAAGAATGCCGTTCAGCTTTAAATCCCATCTCTACCATCCGCTCTTCTATTTTTTGCTGTAACTGCGTTAGCTGATTACTGCCTTTACCTACCCCCGCCCAAACTACTTTCGGATAATCAGAATTGGGAAAGGCACCTACTCCTTCCACTTCTATCGGAAATGATTCTTCTTCTGCCAAAATATCTGCTAAAACACTTTTTACTTCTTCTAAACGTTCTGCTTTAACGTCTCCCAAAAACTTTAAAGTAATATGAAAATTATACTGCTCTACCCATTTCACCTGCAGAGAACAGTCGCGCAGTACCCCCTTAATTTTATCTAACTTCTGTCGGGTAGCCCGACTTAATTCAACAGCAATAAATGTTCTAATTCCTTCACTCACTGCTATTACCTCCTTGGCCTTGGCCGTTAACTAATTTCCGCTGTAGGGTAAACCCACTCCGCTGGCTGTAAAATTTAATTATATCTACAATTTTTAGCTCTAATTCTTCCTGTTGGCGCCCATAATGAAGTAATGCCACTGAATTAGGCAGCACACTCTCATTTTTAAACCCTCTCACTCCAGCAGCTCCAGTAGTTCCCGCATTAATAACTACAGTTCCTGCCTGCTGATTCAGCTCAAAACTATGAGTATGACCGTGAAGCAATACCGGCACCTTGCCGATTAACGACTGCCCTAGCTCATACTGATGTACAGCTGCGATATCAACTTGTAAAGAAGACTCACTTATTAATTTAGCTAACTTGCGGCTGAATTCCTGCATTTCTTCTTGATTTGCCGGAGCCAACTGCTCATCAGCTAGGGCAGGATATTCTGCTCCGGCAATAGTCAAACCAGCAGCAGAAACAATCTCAGAAGCCAATACCCGTACATTAGCAAAGGACTTTAACTTTTCAATGATTGCCTGCGAATCATGATTGCCGGCTACAAATAAATAAGGTACTGCTAATTTATCAATTTCGTTTAACAATTCTCCCTCTAGAGCAGTCCCATATTCAGTAATATCTCCGGTATCAATCACCAGATCAACAGCAAAACTATCTACTATTTGGCTGACAAACTGTAAAGCAGCTGGATTGTTATGGAGATCTGATATATGAAGCACCTTGACCTCCCCGCCTACTTGGCCTAAAGTTTGAAAACTATCTAGTTTAGCAAATAATTGGGACATATTAGAGGCAATCTGTTCCATTTCGGCCCCTAATTGTTCAATATTAGTTAGTCCTTCCTGAATTACCCCTACCATCCAGGGAGCTGCTTCTAACATCCCGGAAAAATGAGGATCTTCAAAAGCAGTAATATCATAACTATAATAAGTAGCAAAAGTTAAAATCCCGATTACTAAACTAGCCGCTACTATTCCTGTTAATAAGGTCTTCGGTTCCAGTTTAACAAGTGCTGCTCCCAATCCGCCGGCTAAACTGCCAATGACTAATAATCGAAGCACAAACAACCGTAAAATCTGCTTAATCCTTCCCTGCAGCAGAGAATAAAGGGCTTCTTTATCCTCTGCTTTGGCAATGATTTCAGCCAACCTCTGCTGGTGAATGGCTTCCAGAGTTACGTTTAAATTAATAGGTGTTATATGAGTATCAGCAGTGATTTCTCCGGCCGGAGGAAAATTAATAGTAGTCCGCGGATAGGAAGCCAAATCAAGATCCAGACCGACTTCAAATGCTTTTAATTTATATGTCTTATCAGCAGTAAAGTGAAGTATCACTAAGGAAACGCTAATTGCTAGGATGATTACTAAAATTGACTGTTTCATCTTCAGCCGCTCCTTTTATAGTTTACAGTGGATATGGTTTCTATGGTTTTCATAGCCAGGGTCGATTTTTACCCTGGATATATAG